>DASWCR010000131.1:0-2291 GCA_036389995.1 Candidatus Limnocylindria bacterium
TCGAAACGCTGCAGACACGACTGACGAGCTGCATCGGTTGCGGCTGCCTCTCATTGAAAACGTGCGGGTTGCTCAACACGGACGATCGCGCGGCGGCGAAAGGGAGCGGCGCGCGCTATCTGCTCGGAGACGCGCCCGAAGAGGACTAGCGGCCGATGATCGGTGGCGGGATCGGAACGCTCGTCGGCAGCGGAAGCAACGGCGGCGTGGATATCGGCGCCGCGCTGCGGATGACCACAGGGATCGTTGACAGCGGGCGCGCGGTCGCCGGAAGGGGTGGCACGGTCGGGATCGGCACCGCGGTCGGTAAGGGAACGAGACTCGTGACCGGCGCGACGAGTGGCGGGAGCGTGATCACCGGCAGCCCCACGTCCGGCGAGGCGATCGCTGGGAGAGCCGGCACCGGGACGAGGGTTGGCGCAAGCGTCGCGGCTGCGTCGGGCGTGGGCGCCGAGCCCGTGCACGCGACGAACGCGATCAGAGCGAATATGACCAGCGGACGCAACGCCAATCTCCCCTCGAGCGAACGGGCAAGTCACAGGCCAGCCGACCGCCCCCAAACGTCGGGCGGTAGCCGCGGTGCAGAGTGCATCGGCCGGTTTGACCGGTCTCGAGGCCTCTCCCTAGGCTGCCTTTGATGCGTCTCGCCCTTATCCCGCCGATGCCGATGGCCCCGATTCCGGGGTTCGCGTCGCGTTCGGGAGGCTAGTCGCACCCAGTTTCCACAGCACCAGCAAGCATCGAGGCCTCCCGAACGGGAGGCCTCTTCTGTTTTCTAGAGGAGGAAGCGATGGCCACCACGCTGGAACGGTCAAGTACGAGCCATCTCCGCGGCCTGCGCTGCCGCGCGTGTCACGCACTTGCGCCGGCCGACGAGCGTTACATCTGCGGTGAGTGCTACGGCCCGATCGAGCCGGAGTACGACCTGGCTGCGTTCGACGCAGAGACTCTCCGCGACGAGATCGAGCGTGGCCCGCTCTCGCTCTGGCGCTACGCGCCGCTCCTCCCGGTCGCCGCACCGGCGGGGCATTTCACCGTTGGCTGGACGCCACTCGTGGAGGCGCCGCGACTCGGTGCCGCGATCGGCGTGGCGCGGCTCCTCGTCAAAGACGACTCGCGCAATCCATCTCTGTCGTTCAAGGACCGGCCTGTTGCCCTCGCGCTCGCGCGCGCGCTCGAGCTTGGGCTCGAGACGCTCGCCTGCGCATCGACCGGCAACCTCGCGGGTGCGGTCGCGGCAGCCGCGGCACGCAACGGAATGCGCGCGGTGGTATTCGTGCCGGCCACCACGGACGAAGACAAGATCGCGGGGGCCGCGGCGTACGGCGCGACGGTCGTACGCGTGAACGGCACGTACGACCAGGTCAACCGGTTGTGTGCCCGGCTCGCGGACGAGGAGCGGTGGGGATTCGTGAACTTCACGCTCCGCCCGTACTACGCCGAAGGGTCGAAGACGCTCCTCTTCGAGTGCGCAGAGCAGCTCGGGTGGCGGCTTCCGGACCACGTCGTCATACCGGTCGGGTCCGGCGCGCTCCTCACGCGTACCGCGACCGCGGCCGCGCAGCTCCGCGGTGCCCGCCTGGTCGAAGAAGGCGACCTCCGCATCCACGCCGCGCAGCCCTCCGGATGCGCGCCCGTCTCCGACGCGGTGCTCGATGGCTACCGACCGGTGCGTCCGGTCCGCGACCCGGTCACGGTCGCGCGGTCGCTCGCGATCGGCGCGCCCGCGGACGGGGACGGCTCGGTCGAGATCATCCGCGCGTCGGGCGGATCCGCCGGATCGGTCAGCGACGCCGAGGTCGTCGATGCGTGCGCGCTCCTCGCGCGGACCGAGGGAGTGCTGGCGGAGCCTGCCGGCGGCGTCGTCGTCGCGACCGCGAAGGCTCTCGCTGCGCGCGGCGCCTTTGCGGACGACGAGTCGGTCGTCCTCTACATCACCGGCAACGCCTACAAGGGAACGATCGAGCGGTCCGCGCTCGGCCCGATCGTCGCGGCCGATGCCGACGAGTTCCGCACGAAATACGCGGAGGCGCTCGCATGAGCGTCACCGTCCGTCTCGCCGCGCCTCTCCGCGCCGCCGCCGGCGGCAACACGACGCTCAATTTCGATGTCGTCGATCTGGGACAGCTTGCGCGCGAGATCGCGGAACGCTATCCCGAGCTCGCTGCACGGGTCTTGCGCGACGGCGAGTTCGGCCGCTTCGTGAACGTCTTCGTCGACGGCGAAGATGCGCGCTTCCTCGTTGAGACGGACCTGCAGGGCAAGCGCACGATCGAGATCCTTCCCGCGAT
>DASWCR010000132.1:0-3682 GCA_036389995.1 Candidatus Limnocylindria bacterium
GGCGAGCCCGTCACCTTTAGCGGAGTGCCCGGGATCGTTGCGGCCGCGATGAACAGGCCGGCGGCGAGAACGAGGCCTCCGACGAGAGAGACAACCGGGGCGTGCACGTACCAGAGAAGCGCGGTGCCCGCCGCGCAAGCGACCGCGGCGGCGACGCCGCGCGGGTACCGGCGCGAAAGCGCGAGCGACCCCGCGGCGAGGCCCAGTCCGACGAGCACCATGCCGAGCTGCGTCGCTCGGGGCGGCTCGGGTCCGAGCCCGAGGCCGCTCGCCAGCGCCACCTGCGCGCCGTTCGTGCCACCGGTCTCAGCGATTAGGAAGAGGGCGGGCAACGCGATGAGCGCGAGCGCCCCTCGCGCATCCGGACGTGTCCACGTGCGGACGCCGCCCATCGCGGCTACTCCCGCCGCGAGGAAGACGAGCGCCGCAACGAGAACGAGCGGCGCGGCGAGCGCGAGATTCAGATCAACGAGCGGTACCGTGCGGAATGCAGCGCGCAGGACGAGATCGGCCGAGAACGCGATCGGGAGCGCGACCGCGAGCGGCGACGGACGATCCTCCGTCCGCGACGAATGGAGCAGCCCGAGCCACCACACGCCACCGGCGATCCCCACGATCGAGAGTGCGAGGTCGGCGACGTTGCTCCGCGATACCGTCGCGATGAGCGTCGCGATACCGAGCAGCGCCGCGCTGAAACCGACACTTCGCTTCGGACCGAGCCGCCAGCCGACGATCGGGGACAGAAATGAGGTCGCGAAGACTGCCGTGGCCATGATCGCGAGCGTCGTGTTCGACTGACCGAAGAAGGTCTGCTGGAACGTGGACGAAAACGTCCGGACGTCGGCGATGAGGAAGAGGAGGCCGATGACCGCGAAGGCCACCTCGCCGACCATTGGCGAGGGAGTGTAGGTCTAGCGCTTCGTGCGCCAGGCCTCCGCGAGTCGCGACGCGGTCTCATTGACCAGGTCGCGCACTTTCACGATGGTGCTGAAGCCGGGCTCGTCCCCCATCGGACCCACCACCAGCGCCCCGACGACGTCGCCCGATACGGTGATCGGGATGATCGTCGCGCGGCCACCCTGAACGAGGCGCTCGAGCGTCGCGGCGCCGTCGGCGTCCCGAAGCGGGTGCACGAGCTCGTCGAGCGTCGGCGAGGTCACGATGCGCCCTTCGCGGCACGCGCGGGCGATCGCGTTGTAGCGGTCGGAGAGCTCGATCGTGAAGCGGCCGGCAGAGATCCCGAGGGCGTAGTCGAGCTCGCGAGCGGCCGATGAGTCCGAGATGAGCTCGCCGCGCAGGAGACCCGCGGCCGGATCGACGCCGACCATGAAGGTAGTCGGAAGACCGATCTCGGTGCACCCGGTCACGAGGTCGTTCAGGATCTGGTCCGTCGTCGGCGCATCGGCCGTCGACAGCGGCGCAGAAGAGTGAGCCGCGGCGACCGGCGGGAGGACGGCGGCCGCCGCGGACTCCGAAGGGGAAAGACTTGGTTGGAAGCGAGCGGCGCGCCGCACCGCGGCAAGCCGATCGCTGGAAACCACGATGACGCGGAGCACGAGGCGTGTCGCGTGATCGGAGAACCCCGAGTCGCCGAACAGCTGAAGCGTCGCGACGCCGAACACCTCGTCCGCGGCGAGGAGCGGGTACTGAAGAACGGAGATCTTGCGCGCCTCGACCCCTTCGGGACCGCGCACGCCGATCTCGCGAACGAAGCTGTGCCAGCGCCGATCGTGGCGCGCCGCGTAGCAATCGGGGCCATCGTCGACGACCTGACGTCCCATCTCCGCGGAGTCGGGGTCTGCACCGACGACCTTGTAGCGGTACGCGACCTCGCGACGCACGCTGTTGAACAGGGCGACCGAGAATCCATCGACGCCTGCGATCGCGGTGACCGCATCGCGAAGCACGCGACCGATCGAGCGCGCATCCGTGAGCTCGTCGAGTGCGCGTGCCACTTCATCGACGACCTGGCGGTCGCGCTCGTCCTGTTCGTCCTTGGGATCGAGCACCGGCTCGGACTCGACGGGTGATGTGATGACGAGCGAGGACTCGGGCTCGGGCATGGGCTCGTCCGGAACCACGACAAGACGCCTGGGCTCCTCCACCGTCGGTGTCGGGGTGATCGCCGCGAGGGAATCACTGCCGACCGCCGCGGCGATGAGCTCGCAAGAGAGGTCGAGCGCTTCGCGCGCGCCCGCGGATATCTGCTCGCGGCTGATCAAGGTTCCGAGGAGCACTCCAACGGTGCGCTCCTGCGTGACGAGACGAGAGATGAGAAGACGCGGTGGCGCCCCGACCCATTCCGCCTGATATGGCACCGGCCAGTCGAGGAGGATCGCGCGGTTCGCCGGGAGCGAATCGTCGGGCAGCTGAAGCGTGAGAAGACGACGGTCGTGAAGCCACGGCATCCGTCCGACTTCCGCCTCGACCGCGTCGCCGACGGCCGGCTGGCGTACGACCGCCGCACCGATCAGATAGGGAACGCTGTTGAGAAGGATGCGCAGCGTCGCTTCGACCGGCGGCGTCATGCGGACGACGTTGAGGGGCGCGGCGTCGATTTCCGGCGACTCCACGCTCTGGGCCTGGTTCGTGGCTTGGGCCGTTTCAATGGCCACCCGCCTAACGCCTCCCACGGTCTCTTCGCTTCCTCCCGTATTCGTGATTGATTTGTAGGGCGGGCGGGGCCTTTGGCCCATCACCCGACGGGACCAGATCGACTCCGCTTCGCGTCCAGGGGCCCTGCCCCGGGGGAGTACGGATGTACTGCCGGGGGATGCCCGCGGGGTCCCTGCCCCGTCGGGGGCCCCTACCCCCGCTAGTGCGCGCCGGTTCCTCCGTCGACGAGGAGCAGCTGACCGGTCACAAAGCCCGCTTCGGTTGATGCGAAGTACACGGCCGCGCCGGCAACGTCCGCCACGGTGCCGAGACGCCCGAGTGGGGTGCGCGCGACCTCCACATCGCGAAAGCGTGGGTCCTTCCGCATTCGCTCGCGGGTCAGGTCGGTCTCGATGAGGCTTGGACCGACTGCATTCACTGTGATCCTGCGCGGCGCGAGCTCCAGCGCCAGGGATTTCGTGAGCGTCACGACGCCACCTTTCGCCGCGCTGTATGCGATTCGCTCCACCCGGCCGAGCACCCCGTAGATGGATGCGACGTTGATCACGCGACCGCCGTCGCGGAGGACCGGGAGCGCGGCCTGGGTCACGAACGCGACACCCTTGAGATTCGTGTCGACGACCGTGTCCCAGCCTTCTTCGTCGAGCGACACGAGGTCCGTCGGGATGTTCGTCCCCGCGTTATTGACGAGGATGTCGATCGTCCCCCACTCGCGCGCGAGGCGCTCGAAGCACGCGCGAATCGACGCGCCGGTCCGCACATCGAGATCAAGCGCCAGTGACCTTCGCCCTTTCGCGCGGATCTCTGCGGCCACCGGCTCGGCGTCATCGCTGTTCCGCGATGTGATAGCGACGTCGGCGCCCGCGTCGGCCAGCCCGAGCGCGATCGCGCGGCCGATGCCGCGCCCACCCCCGGTGACCAGAGAACGCTTGCCGGTGAGGTCAAATGGCACGCCCATTTCAGCGTGGCAGGATACGTTCGATGCGAACCTTCGCGGCGCAGATCCGCGCCCCGGCGGATGAGGGATTCGCCGACGTCCTGACCCCGGATGCGCTGGACTTTCTCA
>DASWCR010000133.1:0-12974 GCA_036389995.1 Candidatus Limnocylindria bacterium
CCGGAGACGTCGGAGTACCGCGTGATCGAGGTGAACCCGCGCGTCTCGCGAAGCTCTGCGCTCGCGTCCAAAGCGACGGGCTACCCGATCGCGCGCGTCGCCGCCAAGATCGCGATCGGCAAGCGGCTTCACGAGATACCGAACGCGGTCACGCAGAAGACGACCGCTGCCTTCGAGCCCGCGCTCGACTACGTCGTCGTGAAGATCCCGCGGTGGCCCTTCGACAAGTTCGCCGCGGCGGATCGCACGCTCGGCACGCAGATGAAGGCGACCGGCGAGGTCATGGCCATCGACCGGTCGTTCGAGGCGGCCCTGCAGAAAGCCCTGCGCTCGCTCGAAGTGAAGGGGCAGGGTCTGCTCTGGGAAGCCCCGGCCTGGGTGGACGTGACCGAGCCGATCCGCTTCGTCGACGAGTTCCTCTCGGGACAGCCGACGGACGATCGGCTGTGGCGCCTCTTCGCCGCGCTGCGGCGTGGCGCGCAGATCGAACTCATCCACGAGCGCACCCGGATCGACCGCTGGTTCCTGCGGAAGATCGCGCGCATCGTCCGCTTCGCCGAGGACGATCTTCAGGGAAGGACGCCGACGCCCGCGCTCCTCCGCGCCGCGAAACGCATGGGCTTCGCCGACGCGGACATCGCGACCCTCACCGGGATGCTGCCCGCTGATGTGCGGCGACTTCGCACGCAGTGGGGGATCCGCCCCGTGTACAAGATGGTCGACACGTGCGCCGCTGAGTTCGAGGCGGTGACCCCGTACTTCTATTCGACCTACGAGCAGGAGAACGAAGCGCTACCGCTCGCCGGTCCCAAGGCCGTCATTCTGGGGAGCGGGCCGATCCGCATCGGTCAGGGCATCGAGTTCGACTGCTGCTGCGTGCAATCCGCCGGCGCGCTTCGCGAGCTGGGGGTCGCCCCGATCATGGTGAACAGCAACCCGGAAACGGTCTCCACCGACTTCGACGCATCCGCGCGGTTGTATTTCGATCCGCTCGACGAAGAGTCCATCGCCGCGGTGCTCGAGAACGAAGGAGCGCCTGTACCGGTGCTCGCGCAGTTCGGCGGCCAGACCGCGCTCAATCTCGCGGATCGCCTCGCGGGGATCGGCGGCGAGATCGCGGGCACGAGCGCTGATGCCATCGCGCTCGCAGAGGATCGCCGCCGCTTCCACGATTTCGCCGACGCGCTCGGCATCCCGCAGCCCCCCGGGGGCACCGCCTCATCGCCGACCGAGGCGCTCGCGGTCGCCGCGGAGATCGGCTACCCCGTTCTCGTCCGCCCGAGCTACGTGCTCGGAGGTCGGGGCATGGAGATCGCGTACGGACCCGAGGACCTGGAGCGGTACTTCCGGTCGGCGCTCGAAGCGGGCACGGGGCGCGTTCTCGTCGACAAGTACCTGCGCGGCAAAGAGGTCGAGGTCGACGCGGTATCGGACGGCGGCGAGACGCTCGTGGCCGGGATCATGGAGCACATCGAGCGCGCCGGGGTCCACTCCGGCGACAGCTATGCCGTCTATCCGGCGCAGAACCTGCTCGCTGCCGAGCGCGACGAGATCGTCGCTCTCACGCGCCGCATCGCTCAGGCGCTTCCGGTGAAGGGCCTCCTCAACATCCAGTTCATCGTCGAGAACGGTCGGGTGTGGATGCTCGAGGTCAATCCGCGGGCCAGCCGGACCGTGCCGTTCCTTACCAAGGTCACGGGCGTCCCGCTGGTCAAGGTCGCGGTCGCGATCGCGCTCGGATCGTCGCTCGCGGCCGAAGGTTACGCGCGCGCGGACGGGATTTGGCCGACCGGGTCGCTCGTCGCCCTCAAGGCGCCGGTGTTCTCGATGGCCAAGCTACTGGACGTCGACACGTATCTCGGTCCCGAGATGAAGAGCACCGGTGAGGTCATGGGGATCGATCGTTCCTTCGCGCCTGCGCTCTGGAAGTCACTCGTTGCCGCGGGGCTCGCACCGGCGCGCAGCGGGAAAATACTCGTCACCGTCGCCGACAAGGACAAGCCCGAGGTCGTTCCGATCATCGAGGGTTTCCACTGGCTCGGGTACGACCTGGTCGCGACGTCCGGCACCGCTGCCCTCATCCGGTCGCTCGGTGTGGATGTGACCGAGGTGCACAAGCTTGCCGAGGGGAGCCAGGACATCCTGAAGCTGATCCGCTCGGGCGAGTGCGCGGCGGTGATCAACACCCCGACGCTCGGGAAGACCGTCGACCGCGACGGTTTCTTGATCCGCCGCGCCGCCGTCGAGGCCCGCGTTCCGTGCCTTACGTCGCTCGACACCGCGCTCGCGGTGGTCGCCGCCCTTCGCGCGAGCGCGGTGAGCACTAGCGTCGCCCCGCTCGCGGAGTACCGGGCTCCTCAGGCGGTGGCAGCGACCGCAGCGGACTGATGTGAAGAAACGGAAGACCGAGCCCTGGATGAGCGCCGCCGATTACGGCCGGACGCTCTCCGGTCTCAGCGTGAATCTCATTGTTCGCGACGTCGCGCGGAGCGTCCCTTTCTATACGAGCGTGCTCGAGCTGCGCCTCCTGTACTCGGACGAGGACTTCGCCGCTTTCGAACGCGACGGTGTGAAGCTCCAGCTCCATGCGGACCACGCTTATAGCGGAATGCCCTGGGCCTCCCTTCTCCGTGAGCACGGCAGACGCGGCTTGGGGGCGGAGATCCGCATCCTCGGCATCGATCCGGACGCCGCGGAACAGCGTGCGCGCGACGGCGGATTCACGGTGGCGGTCCCGGTGCGCGACTGGCCGCACGGTTGGCGCGACTGCCTGCTCGAGGATCCGGACGGCTATACCTTCGCCGTCGGACTTCCGTTGTGATCCTGGAGGACGGACGCGTTGTCGCGACGGACGAGATCGGGCAGCTCGGCACGGTGCTGCGGATCTCCGCGCCCGGGATCGCGGGCCAGGCGCGCGCCGGGCAGTTCGTCCATGTCCGGCCCGGCCTCTCCTTCGATCCGTTACTGCGGCGGCCGTATTCGTTCAATCGCATCGATCGTGCTGCCGGCGAGATCGAGCTCATTGTCAAAGCGCTCGGCTCGGGCGGCGAGTGGATGACGTCGCGACGCGAAGGCGACCGGCTCGACCTCCTCGGTCCGCTTGGCTCATCGTTCGTGATCCAGCGCTCGACGCGGAATCTATTGCTCATCGCGGGCGGGACGGGCATCGCACCCATGCGCGTGCTCGCCGAGCAGGAGTCCGGCCGGCGCAACGTCACCCTCCTCATGGGTGGGCGATCGGTCGCGCATCTCTGGCCCAGCGATCGTCTTCCCGCGTCGGTCGAGTACGTCACCACGACCGAGGACGGCTCGTTTGGCATCAAAGGACGGGTCACCGATGCGATCCGACCGCTCCTCGAGTGGGCCGATCAGTCCTGTGCGTGCGGTCCGTGGCCGATGCTCGCGGCCTTCGGCCGCCTTCGCGAGGAAGCCGAGCGAGCCGCGGCGACGTATCCCGGCCGCGCCGCGCTTCTCGAGACGCAGATCGCAGTCGAACAGCACATGGGTTGCGCCATGGGTGTGTGCCGGGCGTGTGTGATCGTGACGACAGAGGGGAACGCACGGGTGTGCCGCGAAGGACCCGTGTTCGGTCTAGGGGACGTCGCCTTCGACGCGGGCGAGCCTGCGACCGTCGGGGTGACGGGCTGATGCCGTGGCGCCGACTCCGAAAGAAAGTGGAGCGCCCAATCGACGTCAGCAAATCCATCGAAGAGTCCTTGGAGGATGCGGCGGACGGCGAGGAGCAAGAAGATCTGACCGAACTCGCCGCACTCGACGACGCCACGATCGCTGAAGCCGCCACCGGGGAACCTGACGAAGACCAGGCGCCGTCCGAACTCGGCGAGAAGCTCCGCGGCGCGCTCGACGCGGACGCGCCGCATCGCGGGGGTCCTCCTCGCTCGGCCCCTCGTGGGATCGCGGTGGACCGCCGTCCAGGGGCCGCTCGCTCGGAAGACCCCCACGCTGCGTCGCGCTCGTATCCGGAGGCTGGCGTTGACCTCTCTGTCGAGGCGGCGCGCGGTCTTCGTCTGAAGAATCCCGTCATGACGGCTTCGGGGACCTTTGGGCAAGGCGTCGAGTACGCCGAGCTCATCGATGTGTCCAGGCTCGGCGCGTTCGTCAATAAGGGAACAACTCCAGCGGCTCGTCCCGGGAATCCCCAATATCGCATTGCCGAAACGCCATCGGGAATTCTCAATTCGATCGGGCTCGAGAATCCAGGCGCCGCCGACGTTGCACGCAAATATGGGAAGGCGTGGGCGGAACTGGGCGTCGCGGTCATCGTGAATGTGGCCGGGTACAGCGTCGACGACTACGTGTACGTGGTCCACGAGATGACCGGCACGCCGGGGGTCGTCGCGTACGAGATCAACGTGTCGTGCCCGAACGTCAAGGGCGGCATGCTGTTCGGCTGCGATCCCGACCTTGCCGCGGAGGTCACGCGCGCGGTCAAGGCCGAGACCGACCTGCCGGTCATCGTGAAGCTGACGCCGAACGCGCCAGACGTCGTCGCAGTCGCGCGCGCGTGCGAGCAGGCGGGCGCGGACGCGCTCACGGCGATCAACACCGTGCTTGGCATGCGGATCGACACGCGCCGGCGCCGTCCGATCCTCGGAACCGGGAGCGGCGGATTATCCGGTCCCGCGATCAGACCGATCGCCGTCCACATCACCTATCAGGTCGCGCAGGCGGTGGCCATCCCGATCATCGGCGCCGGCGGGATCACGAACGCGCAGGATGCGCTGGAGTTCCTGATGGCCGGCGCGTCGTCGGTACAGGTCGGCACGGCCACATTTGCCGACCCGCTTGCTCCGCTCAAGGTGATCGAGGGCCTCGCCGCGTACGTGAAGGAGCACGGTCTTGCCTCGATTCGCGACGTGATCGGCGTGGCGCTGCCGGCGCCGGAGGATTAGCCGAGCGGAACGCTCCGCATCATCTGACTGACCGGAACCTCGATGTACTGGGCGGGGTCGGGCGACATGCGTTTGCGCTCTTGCGATTCGTAGTAACGCTTATCCGCGGCGGCGAAGCCCTCTGGACCCTCATACCCGATGATCCAAACGAACTCATCGGCGCCCTCGACACGCCATGCGCCTGCGAACGTGAATCCGAACTTTCGCCGAAGCGGGTAGACGCCGCGGGTCCACGCATCGAGGAACATGTCCATAGAACCCGCGCGAATCCGATAGTGACGAAGCTGGTATTCCATGCCGCCCTCCCGTGGGGGAGGTTAGCTAGTCGAAGCGGAGCATTCCGACGAAGCGTGGGTGGCGGAGCGGCCAGTCGGGATCGTCGGAGACGCGGACCGCGTCACGCAGAGCCGTCATGTCGGCCCACGTCACCGAGCCGTCGTGGTGCTCGACCTCGACCTGACTACCCCCATCGAAGTCGTCGCGACAATGGATAAGGTCGCCGTTTTTCGCACGGTATGTTCCTGGCGAAAGCTCCCCGTTCATACCTTGCCCCTTCCCCTGGGCTAGGTCCGGCGGACTCCGGACGCCTTTCTTGAGACCGTCGGGGTGCCGTTTGTCACCGCTCCGGCGACCGGAGAGTCACCGTTCGCTGAAACGCCATTCGGGGCGGTCCAGCGGACGAGTGATTCCAGCGCTACTCCGCCCGTTGCGGACCACTGATGTCCCTCATCGGCGCCCGCCCCATCGCAGTAGGCCCATGCGCCCTCGTGGATCGTGAGCCCACCGTTGCCGTGCCGCGAATGGAGCGCGCGGTGGTTCGAGGACTGGCACTCCCAGTGGACGACGTCTCGCGTTGACAGATCAGACCTCCCCCACGCACATCGCCGAAACCGATTTGTTACCGGTCGCGGACTACTGGACCACTAGAGAAACGCTCCGTCATTACCGCACTTCATGGGGGTCCGTGGTTGCGTCGCGGCTTTACTAGTCGGCGGCGCTGCTCACGATCGCCTGTGACTTGAATCGGTAACCCGCGCCGGGCACCGTTTCGATGTAGCGCGGCGCGCGCCACTCGTCGTTGAGCTTCACGCGCAGCTCGCGGATATGACGGTCCACGACGTTGCTCTCGATCTCGAATTCACCGCCCCAGATCGTCGCGAGGAGGTCCTCGCGGCTCAGGGCTTTGCCCGCGTTCGCGGCCAGGAGATAGAGGAGCGTCTGCTGGATGGGCGTGAGGTGGAGGTCCCGGCCGCCGACGCTCACGCGCTGTTCGATGAGGTCCACTTCGAGGCCGTCCAGCTTGATCTTCGGAACGATCGTGAGAGTGATGCCATGCGCTCTCCGCATCAGAGCGAACGGGCGGGCCACGATCTCGTCCAGCGTGAACGGGACCTCGAGGATGTCATCGGCCCCGCGCTCGTATGCGCCCAGTTTGAGCGCGGTGTCGCGCCGACGGGTGAATGCGACGATCGGCGTATGGCCGTGCGTCAGGCCCCTGCCGACGATGTCGATGAATGGCTCAAAAAGGTCGAGGTCGATGAAGGCTAGGTGCGGAGCCCAGTCGCTCACGACATCGCGACATTCCTCCGGGTCCGTGGTTCGTCTTATCTCGTAGCTGCCGTGCTGAAGGGTCAGACCCACAAGGTTCCCAAGGGTCTCATTCATCACGATCAACGCGCGGGGTGAATCTGTTTGAGAGGGTCTGGCGCCCCCGCGGGTGCGCCCGCTGAGAGCTGCCACGGGTCCGGTCTACGCGCCGGATCACGCCCTGTCATGACGTGAACTCATCGAGTTGCGAGGAAGCGGTACCCCTTGCCCGGGACGGTTCCGATAAACCGAGGATTTCGCCAATCGTCTTTCAGCTTCAACCGTAAATTGCGCACGTGACGATCGACAACATTGCTACCAGCGACGTAGTCGGCACCCCAGAGCGCGTCCAGGATTTCCTCGCGGCCGAGCGTCTGGCCGGGATTGGACGCGAGTAGGTAGAGGAGTGCCTGCTCTATCGCGGTCAGCTCGGGACGAAGCTTTCCGACCTTCACCTGTTGATTCAGCAGGTCGACTTGCAGACCGGCGACGTTGATCACCGGGATGAAGGCGACAGCGTCTCCGTAGCTTCGCCGCATTAGGGCAAGCGTGCGAGCCACGAGCTCTTCGGGCACGAACGGCACTGTGATGATGTCGTCCGCGCCTCGATCGAAGGCGGCGAGCTTTGTCTTGAGATCTCCTCGCACGCTGAACACGATGGTCGGAACCCGTCGGTTCTCCACGCGCTGCCCGATGAGAGCGAGGCTCTCGGTGTCGTCGGCGTCGAGATCCACCAGGAGAAGATGCGGTCGCCACGACTCGAGCTCGGTCTTCCCGCTCTTCGCGTCGTCCGCGATACGCGTGACGTATTTGCCGTGATTGAGCGTCAAAGCCACGAGGTTCGCGAGTGGTTGATCGACCACGACCAACACTCGCGCGGGGCCCAGGAGCTGCTTCTTCTTTACGTCGGGAGTCTACTCAGGTCATGAAGAGCGGTAATCCGCTCAACGCTTGAGGATGAGTCCGATCTTCCCGAAGGTTGCCTTTGGTTCGGCGAAGATCTTCACACCGCCGGCGCCGTCCCGCACGTGGTCGGGGGTGTGGTTCTCCGCGATGAACTCGATCTCACCGAGCTGACTGTGCGCCGCGAACAGGCGCGCGCCGATCTCGTGGACCAGGTGCTGGATCGAGCGACTGTTGAACTCGTGGAAGATCCGCTCGATCTCGTCGCGGACAGCACGTGGCCCGAGAAAGCCTGGACCTTCCGCCACTCCGTCTCTTAGATCGCGGTAACGCCAATAGACGTCCATACGGATCGTCAGGGGCCGGTCGGTCAGCTCGGGAAGCGTCGTGTAATCGTCGCGCGCGAACGTCGCGAACGAGCTGCCCGTCGTCTTCACGAACCTCATACCTTCCCACCCGCTGCGCGCGGCGGTGATCTCCGCCTTTCCGCCGACCGCGTCGACCGCGACCTGCGCGACCGCGTGGTCCGCGCGGGACGAGCGGAAGAGAACGTCGCTCGGGCCGCGTTCTCCGGCCGCGGCATCCAGCGGCACCTCGCGCGCGGACACGCGGAGCGCCTCCATGACGGGATAGGTCTCGATGAAGCGGCGGCCGAGGAATGCGCAGAGACCGAGGAGCGTGTTGCCCGTGTACTCGGCGGCCATCGCGTACACGAAGTTCTTCATCGTGTCGGTGGCGACGACCTCCCGATTGTCGCCCTCCGTGTACGCCGCGACGAAGCGCTTCCCGAAGACGTCGATGTCGACTGACGCGGCGAGCGGGGCGACGTCGCGACCGCCGAGCCGGTAGAAAAGAACGTGGGCTTTGCCGTAGCTGATCTCGGTCGACGTCACGATGCGATGCGCTCCAGTCGGTCCCGGGTGATCGCAAGGAACTCGTCGATGCCGGTCGCGAGCTCCTCCTCGCGCGTATGCCGGAGGCGCTCGCGAATGGCGGGAACGATCTCGGCTTTCGATCGGCCGGCCACGAACACGACAAAACGGAAGCCGAACCGGCGCTCGTACTCGTCGTTCGTCGCGGCGAGCTCTCGGAGGATCGCGAGGTCGGCCTCGCGTCCTTGCTCGCGGCGAGAGAGCGCCGAGAGGGACGCCGGGTCGGCGCCGATCCGCGGGTGAGCGTTCAGCAGCCCGATGCGTTCGGCCTCGTTCATCCGCAGGATCTCGGAGCGAGCCGACGCCACGATCGACGCGGGATCGCTCCCTCGAACGCGATCCGCTAGCCCGGGAGCGCGCTCGAAGATCGCGGCCAGCTCTTCGCGTGGGATCGTCATCACGACCCGCGGTAGCTCGTCACCGCAAAGGGGGTGACAAGGAGCGGGACGTGGTATTTCGCGTCCGACCCGATCTCGATATCGAGCGCCACGCGGCGGAAGAAGCCGCTGGTCGCGAGCTCGAAGACGAGCCGATAGCGCCCGGGCTCGAGCGAGCCGGCGAGCTGCGCGACGCGCCCATCCGCGTCGGTCAGGCCGCGCGCGATCACGGCGCCGTCCTTCTCAAGCGAGACCGCGACGCCCGACGCGGGGCGGCCGCTCGCCGTATCGAGGATGTGCGTTGAGAGGGTCGGCATGAGCGGCCGGTATCGTACGCCCGCGATGACAACGCTCCGCATCACGGCTGGACCGTTCACCTTCAAGGCACGCCTCGAGGATCGGGACGCGCCAAAAACCTGCGCTGCTATCCGAAAGCTCCTGCCGCTACGCAGCAAGCTCGTCCACTGCCGGTGGAGCGGCGAATCCACGTGGGTCCCGATGGGCCCTCGGAGGCTCGAGCTGGACTTCGAGAATCACACAAGCCATCCGGCGCCCGGCCAGATGCTGGTCTACCCCGGCGGCTTCTCGGAGATGGAGATCCTCTTCCCGTACGGCTCGACGATGTTCTCGAGCAAAGTGGGGCAGCTCGCCGGGAACCACTTCGCCACGGTCGTCGAGGGGAACGAACGGTTGGCGGAGATCGGTCGGCTCACGCTCTGGGAAGGCGCGCAGGACTTCACCATCACCGAAGAGTGAGCGCCAAAGCCGACCTCGCGATACGTGGGGCAGTGGTCATTTCCGATGGCGCCTATGCCCGAGACATCCTGATCCGCGACGGGCGCATCAGCGCGCTCGTCGAGGCCGGCGCGTCGGCGGCGAACCGGGAGATCGAGGCGCGAGGCCTCCTCGCGCTGCCGGGGATGGTCGACGCGCATGTTCACTTCAACGAGCCTGGCCGAACGGACTGGGAGGGGTGGGCGAGTGGGACTCGGGCGGCCGCTGCCGGAGGCACCACGACTGTGCTCGACATGCCGCTCAACTCCGTCCCGCCGGTGCTCGACGGTGCCTCATTCGATGTGAAGAAGGCGGCCGCCGAGAAGGCATCCATCGTCGACTTCGGGCTCTGGGGCGGGCTGGTGGACGCGAACCCTGCGAGCTTGCGCGAGCTGAGCGAGCGAGGCGCCGTCGGCGTGAAGGCGTTCCTGTGCGACAGCGGCGTCGCGGAGTTTCCAGCGCTGCATGAGGAGGACCTCGTGCCTGCGCTCCGAGCCGCCGCGGGCGCGGGCCTCGTCGTGGCGCTCCACTGTGAGGACGACGCCCTCGTGCGCGAGGCGACGGCGCGCGTCCGCGGCGAGGGAACCCACGACGCGCCTGCGTGGGCCCTGTCACGCCCGCCGCTCGTCGAGATCCGAGCGGTGGCGGGGGCGTGCGCGGCGGCCCGGGAGGCCGGTGCGCGCATCCACATCGTGCATCTCTCGGCGATGGAGGCGCTCGGCGCCGTCGGAGCGGCTCGCGACATGGGCACCGACGTCAGCGTCGAGACCTGTCCCCATTACCTGACCTTCGACGAGAGCGACCTCACACGGCAGGGCGCCTCGCTCAAGTGCGCGCCCCCGATCCGCGACGGGCGTAACCGCGATGGCCTGTGGCGCGCGCTCCTTGACGGAAAGATCGACTTCGTGGCGTCGGATCACTCGCCGTGCCCCCCCGATCTCAAGGCGTCGGCCGACATGTTCGCGGCGTGGGGTGGTGTCGCCGGCGCCCAGTCGCTCCTCCCCGCCGTGTTCGCCGGCGCGTCCGCGCGTGCGGGAGACGCGCTCGACGTGCGCAAGGTCGCGGGGTTCGTGGTGTGGCGTCTCGCTGCGAGGCCTGCGAAGCGGTTCGGCCTTTGGCCCCGCAAGGGCGCGATCGCGCCGGGCTCCGACGCCGACGTCGTCCTCTTCGATCCGGACCGCGAATGGACCCTCGACGCGGAGGCCTCGCGTACCCGCGGGGTGGACCCCTACATCGGCCGATCGTTCCGCGGAAAGGTCGTCCGCACGATCGTCGGCGGTCGCACGGTCTATAACGAGCGCGAGACCGTACCCAATCCCGCGCGCGGGCGATTCATCCCGCGAGGGGAAGTGGCCGAAGGATGAGCGCGATCACCACGCGCGACCTCGTCGAGATCGACGAGCCAAGACTCCTACGCCGGCTCGACGACCTCGCGCAACGCGGTGCCCTTTCCTCTGGCGGCATCTACCGTCCGCTGTACTCGCCGTCGTGGGGCTCGGCGATGGACCTCGTCACTGCGTGGATGAAAGAGGCCGCTCTCCTCGTCAGGCGCGACGCGGTCGGAAACGTGTGGGGACGGATCGAAGGGTCGCGCGGGGGCCGCGTCATCGCGACCGGTTCCCACATCGACACGGTCCGTGGGGGTGGCGCGCTCGATGGGGCGCTCGGCGTGGTCGCGGGAATCGAAGCGGTGAGCAGCTTGTGGAAGCGGTTCGGCCGATCCACGCGAATACTCGAATGCGTCGCCATCTGTGAGGAGGAAGGCAGCCGCTTCGACACGAACTTCTGGGGCGCGCGAGCGATCGCCGATCGGCTCGAGCCCGGTGAGGCCGATCGCGTGCGCGACGCGGATGGTGTGACGCTCGCCGACGCGATGCGCGCGGTCGGCCTCGATCCGGCGACCGCCCCGAGCGCCGTACGCCGCGATCTCGACGTGTTCGTCGAGCTTCACATCGAGCAGGGGCCAATCCTTGAGGACCACGGGCCGCGACTGGGCGTGGTCACGACGATCGCGGGTACGGCGCACCTCGAGATCACGGTGCGGGGCCAGCCCGACCACGCCGGTGCGATGGCGATGGACCGCCGGCGAGATGCCTTCCTAGGCGCATCGGCGATGGCGCTCGCGATCGCGGATGCCGCGGTGCGGATGGGCCATCCCGCCGTCGCGACGGTAGGGACGATCGCGGTCGAACCGTCGCAGGTGAACGTCGTTCCGGGCCTCGCGCGGTTCACCGTCGACACTCGACACCCCGATCCCGCACGGCGCAGCGAGCTCATCACCCAGATCGGGGATGCGTCCAAGAAGATCGCGAGCGAACGTGGTCTCGCTGTGGAGATCAAGACGTTGCGCGATCGGGCGCCGGTGACGCTCTCCCCGCGCGTTGTCGATGTCCTTCGCCGAGCGTCCGTCGCGGCCGGCGTCGACCCGCGCGAGATGACCAGCGGCGCCGGGCACGACGCGCAGGTCCTGACGGTGGCCGCGAACGCAGGGATGCTGTTCGTCCCCAGCATCGGCGGCAGGTCGCATTGTCCCGAAGAGGCGACGGCAGCGGAGGACGTCGTGCTGGGGACTCGCGTCCTCGCGACGGCTCTTCGCGAGCTCGCGTATCAGCCGTGAGCGTTGTGCTTCGGGGAGGCACCCTCCTGCCAATGCGGGATTCGCCCCGGCCGATGACCGGCGACCTGCTGGTGAGCGGGACGCGCGTCGGCGGTCTCGGGCAGGTCACGCCGCCACCCGACACGGAGGTCGTCGACATCTCGGGGTGCGTCGTGATGCCAGGCCTCGTGCAGACCCACGTTCATCTGGTGCAGACGCTCTTCCGTGGTCTCGCTGAGGACATGCCGCTTCTCGGATGGCTCCGGACGCGAGTGTGGCCGCTCGAGGCCGCGCACGACGAGGCGTCGGTCCGTGCGAGCGTGCGCCTCGGCCTTCTCGACCTGCTGACGACGGGGACAACGACGATCCTCGACATGGGGACGACGCACTTCGGCGACATCGTCGCCGAGGAGCTCGTGCGCAGCGGCATCCGGGCGCGCTTCGGCCAGGCGATGATGGACACCGGCGAGGGCGTGCCAGCCAGTCTCGTCGAGACGACGCGCGCTTCGCTGGATGCGGGTGGCGCGCTCACCAAGCGGTGGCACAAGGCTTCGAGCGGGCGCATCGGCTACGTCTACATGCCGCGTTTCGCGCTGTCGTGCACGCGCGAGCTCCTTGAGGCGGTGACGCAGCTCGCCAAGCTCAGCGACCTGCTCGTGCACACGCATTCCAACGAGAGCGTCGACGAGCGGAACGCCCTGACGCTGGCGACCGGGCGATCCCCGATGCAGTACCTGCTCGACACGGGCATCGCGTGCGAGCGCGCGATCATCGCGCACGGCGTCCACCTCGACGACTCGGAGATCGACATCCTCAAGACAACGAAGACGTCCGTCGCGCACTGCCCCTCGTCGAACCTGAAGCTCGGCTCCGGCATAGCGCAGGTCGCGCG
>DASWCR010000134.1:0-3704 GCA_036389995.1 Candidatus Limnocylindria bacterium
CGCTCAGGTCGGCGCCTTGGAGCTCGAAGCTCGCGATCTCCGCACCGCGCAGGTTGCCGGTCTCGGCGACCCAGTTCTCGGGAATCTCCATGCTCCAGCCACCCTCGTCGCTGGCGATGCGCCGGTAGCCCGCCGCGGCGCCCGCGCGCGTCGGGACCGGCGCCGGGGTCGGCGGCAGGCTCGCGAACCACGACGGCCCGCTCAAGATGTCGGCGCCAAAGTTCACGTCGTCGCGTGTGATCAGGAAGCGTCCGTCACCGTTCGGCTGCGCGCCGCTCGGCAGTGGGTTGGCGCCGACGGTGACGTCCTTCGACGCCGCGAGATCGGTGAGGTGGACGCGAACGGCCGAGTTGTCGATCCAGAGCAGGTAGGGCGCGCTGTAGCCGAGGACGCGAACGTCCGATGCCTTCATGGCGACTCCGAGCGCTCGCTCGCCGCCGCGAGGATCGACCGCGAAGAGCTGACCATCGCCGTGGCGCGCGAGCATCTCGTGCGGACCAACCCATACGAGGGGCTGCAAGACCCCCGACGGCACCACTCGGGTCGATCCGCCATCCAGGAAACGCAGCCCCTCACCGGTGCTTACATTGACGCCGATCACCGCGACGCTCAGATCGGGTGACATCCCAACGACGCCGAACGCCGACTCGTCTGCTGACATCGGATAGGCCGTCTCGTGACCGGACTGATCGACCGCGACGACCGTTCGTCCATTCGGGTAGAGCACTCTGCTGCTGGCGTCCCACTGAATCCGGCCGACGATCGAAGGCATGCCACTCGCGATCACTCGCGCCGGCACGCTACCGGTCCGATCGAAGATGCGGATCTGGCTCGGCTGGGACAGGCCCTCCGCGACCGCGATCCAGCGCCCATCCGGGGACGGCGCGGCCAGGCCGATGTACGCGGCGCTGCCGAGCTGGACGGTCTTGCCGTCCGCGCCGGTCACACTCAACAGCGAACGCTTGGTGGGTTCGGACACCGCGAGGAGCAACGCGGTCGGCGCCGAGAGCCACATCTGGCCAGCGCCCGTAGGGAGTCGTGCGATCTCGCGAGCGGTGACGGAGCCGCTGCTCGGGTCGTCGGAGAGTGCGAAAAGTCCCTCGGCCGACCAATCGGTCGTCATCGCAGTCGCCAATCTTCCGTCAGGCGAGATCTGCGCCGACCGCGCGGCGTATCCCGTCCCGAAGCGGAGCGGCGCCATGCTGGCTATCCGCGGGGCTGCGGAAGCCGCCCCCGACCCGGCCACATCGTCGCTGGTGACGGTCGGGGGCTGACTCTGCCGTACGGCGAGGGCGCTCACTGCGACCGCCGCTCCGAACAGAAGCACGCCGACCGCGCCAAGGAGACGCGTCATTCAAAACAAGATGACGCACGAGGCGAGCAAACGTTCCGTCGGCATGCGACCGCTCGCCTGTGCGCGCCCTAGCTCGGCTCGCGTTTCAAGCCGCGCTGCGATCGATCGCTGCCGCCAGGGGCGGACCGCTCCATTACTCGTGCGCCGAGGCGAAGATCTCCAAACCGCAAATCTCTCGGAAGCCGAGCTTCGCGCATATCGGCGCCGAGGTGCGACGGTCCCCCTGGATGACCGCGGCGGTACGGCCATCGGCGCGGGCGTCCGCGAGCCGGCGCGCGACGAGCGCCGTATAGAAGCCGTGACCGCGGTACTGCTCGAGCGTCGCCGCACCCCCAAGCAGGACGGTGGGCGAATCGGGGAGATACACGAGCCAGGCCCATGCGACGATGGCGTCGTCACCGAGCGAGGCGACATACGGGCGCGCTTTGATGCGATCGGCCGAAAGCGCGACGATCTCGTTGAACAGGCGCATCACCTCGGTCGGCAGCCCGTAAGCCCGCGCCATAACCTCGCTGTTGGCGACCGCCTCCTGCCAGCTGACCTCGCGCACCCGAATCTTCGGATCCACCTCGATCGGCAACGCGAGGTCCGTGAGTGCCATGCCCGCGATGCTGTCGACGTTCTGCAGGCCCGCCGCCTCGAGGCGCGAGGGGAGATCGCCGGGCCGTGTCGAAGGTCCGGTCAGCCAGCCGAAGGCAAGGTCGCCGTACCGCTGGCGGACCTTCTCGATCATGGCGTCGGCCTCGCGCTCGGAGAACCGTGCGTCCCCGCAGAGATTCGCGAGCGGATGCGAAAGCTTGGTGATGCGCCCGCGCAGCCCGGGGATGCCGAGGTCCTGGGAGAGGCCATGGACAGCCGGATAGATGAAGAGGGTCGATTCGATCGCCTCGACCAGCTCGCGCTCGGCTACGGCGTTCATGCGACGAGCGAGCGTAGCGCCCGCCGCACGAGCTCGCGCGCGAGGGTGACCTTGTACCCGTTATCGCGCAGCGGCGTTGCGCCGGCGAGCAGCCGGTCTGCCGCGTCGGCGCAGCTCGCATCGTCAAGTGTGGTTCCTTCGAGGCCCTTCTCCGCGGCGATCACGCGCCACGGCACGGGCGCGAGGCCGCCCATGATCACGCGCACGTCGCGTGCGACGCCGCGTTCGATCCTCGCCGCCGCGGCGACCGAGACGAGGGCGAAGCTCCAGGCCTTTCGATCCATTGCCTTGAGATACGTCCCGCGTCTAGCGAGCGCCGCCTCAGGCACGCGAACTTCGGTGATGAGCTCGCCCGGACGCAGCGAATGCTCCCGCCGCTCTTTGCCGTGCGGCGCGATGAAAAGGTCGGCGAGCTTCATCCGGCGCGTGCCGCGCGAGCTCGTCAGCGCGATCTCGGCGTCGTATGCGAGGAGCGCCGGCACAAGATCGGACGGCGAGACGATCACGCACTCGTTCGCGCCGATGATCGCGTGGTAGCGGTTCTCTCCGTCGATCGCGAAGCAGCGGTTGCCGCCCTTGAGCCAGCACACCGTTCCCTCGTCGCGGAAATACCAGCAGCGATTCCGCTGCAAGAGGTTCCCGCCGACGGTCCCCATCGTGCGCAGCTGCACCGTCGCCGCATCGCGCAGCGACTCGCGAACGATCGGCATGGTCTTCGCCAGCGCGTCGCTCGTCTCGAGCTCGACGAGCGGCGTGAGCGCGCCGATCCGGAGACCGCGACCCTTCGCGTGAGACCAGCCGCGTAGGCCCTCGATGCCGGTGAGATCGACGAGCGACTGCGGGCGGGCGAGGCCGTCCTTCATCAGGCCGACGAGATCGGTCCCGCCGGCGAGCGCGACCGCGCCGTTGCGCAGCATGCGGAGGGCTTCGGCGAGAGCGCGCGGTCGAGCGTAGGAGAAGGCGTTCAAGAGCGCGCCCCGGCGACGGCGAGTGCCTCGAGCACGCGCCCGCGAGTGAGCGGCGCGTGCCGAACGCGCGCGCCGGTGGCGTTAGCGACCGCGTTCGCGATCGCCGCCGCGGTCGGGATGATGGGCGGCTCGCCGAGGCCCTTGATGCCGAGGTTGTTCGCCTTGCGGTCCGGTCGATCCACGAACTTGACCGTGATCTTCGCGGGCACATCCTTCACCGTGGGCACCTTGTAATTCTCGAGGTTCGCGTTCATCACGCGACCCGTGGCCCGATCGAGGAATCGCTCCTCGCTGAGCGCGAAGCCAAGCGCCTGGAGCACGCCGCCCTCGACCTGCGAGCGCGCCGTCGTCGGATTGACGATGCGTCCGATGTCGTGCACGGCGACGATGTGCTCGACCGTGATCTCGCCGGTCTGCACGTCGACCTCGACGTCCGCGAAGTGGGCCCCGAATGTCCGCAGCG
>DASWCR010000135.1:0-4864 GCA_036389995.1 Candidatus Limnocylindria bacterium
TCGTTGCCACATGAATACTCTACGCGGCATTGACTATCACTGCTGAGTGAATATTCGGTATCAGCTGGAGAAGGAAGCGGAAGGCCTGATCTCGTGGCGCGCTTACGGCCCGCGTTTGCGCATGACTCGGGCGCGGACGACCGCGACGATCTCCTGCAGCTCGCCGATCCGGAGCAGGTAGGCCGCGGCGAGATACACGAGCCCGCCGACCGCCGCCGCGAGGATCGTTTGGAGCGCCAGCACGAGCTTGGGAGGGTCGACGAAGAGATCGAACGGCAGGTTTGTGACGCGGATGAACCCGAACATGGCCACGCCCATGAGGAGGCTCGCGCTGAGCTGTTTGAGCGTTTCAACGCCTAGACCGACAAGGCGCAGCCGAGCCCGGGACGCGAGGAGGATGAACAAGAGCGCCGCTTCGAGCAGTGTCGCTATCGAGTTCGCGAGCGCAAGACCATTGATGCCCATATTCAGGCCCAGGGCGAGCGTGACACTGAGGACGACATTCGCTCCGATCGAGATGAGCGTGAGCGCGAGCGGCGTCGTGGTGTCACGCGACGCGAAGTACACCCTTGCGAGGATCTGCACGAGGGCATGCCCCGCCAGGCCGAGCGAGTAGAAAAGGAAGGCCGCCTGGGTCGCCTCGCGCGCTTCCGGCCCAAAGCTTCCGTACTGAAAAAGGAGGTTCACGATCGGCCGGCGCAACACGATCATCACGATCGCGGTCGGCAGCGTGAGGAACAGGATCCAGCGGATCGCCTGCTGCACCGTATCGCGCATGCGAGCCACCTGGCCGAGCGATGCGTAGTGCGAAAGCGTCGGGAAGACGGCGGCGCTGATCGCGATCGAGAAGACGCCGAGCGGGAGGAGCAACAGCTGGTTCGCGTAGACGAGCGCGGTCAACGAGCCCGCCGCCATGCCCGACGCGAGATAGGTGTCCACGAAGAAGACGATCTGGACGGCGCCCAAGGCGAGCGTGCGCGGGCCGGCGAGACGCATGACGTCGCGAACGCCGGAGTGCGAGAGATCGAGTGAGAACGAATAGCGCGTACGCCGGAACGTGAGCTCGGGAAGCTGGACGAGCCACATCACCAGCGCGCCGACGACGACGCCTATCGCGACCGCATGGATGCCGAGGAACGGATATCCGAACTGTGTGAACAGGATGATGACCAGGTTGTAGACGAGCGGCGCGGTCGCGCTCGAAAGAAACTGCCGGTACGAGTTGAGGATCCCCGTCGTAAGGGACGAGAGGCCCATGAAGATGGGCGACAGCAGCATGAGACGGGTGAGGTTCACGGTGAGCTCGATCTGCTTCGGGTCGCGGAATGGCGCCACGAATGTCGGCACGACGTACGGCGCCGCGACCCACATGACGACGGAGAAGCCCACGAGGAGGAGCAGGACGGCGTTCATCACGCTCGACGCGACGTGCCACGCCTCGTCCTCGCGTTCCCGCGCGAGGTAGCTCGTGAACACGGGAATGAACGCGGACGCGAGCGCGCCCGCGACCACCAGGCCGAAGATGGCGTCGGGGATCTTGAACGCAGCCCAGAAAGCGTCGAGCTCGGGCGTCTCGCCGAAATGCGCCCCGATGACCGACAGGCGCAGCCAGCCAAGGACCCGGCTCGCGACGAGGGTGACGATCATGATCGCCGAGGCGCGCGCGATCGACATCGGCAAGGCCGTTGATTTTGAGGCATCCGGTATCGTTCGCATCTATGCCAGCTAAGAAACGCAAGCGCTCCGCACTCAAGCGCATCCGCCAGACCCAGCGCCGGACATCGATGCGGACGATCGGCCGCTCAGCGGCCCGGACCGCCGTGCGTACGGCACGCGACGCCATCAGCAAGGGTGGTGAGAAGGCCGGCGAGATGATCTCCGCCGCCGCGAGCGCTCTCGACAAAGCCGCAAAACGCGGGTCGATCCACAAGAACAGCGCCCGCCGGCGACGCAGCCGGATCGCCAAAGCCGCGACGAAGGCGAAGAAGAAGACCTAGCTTCCCGCGGGGGATGAGGCTCCCCGGAACCGCCGCCCGAGCGGCTGATGGCTTCTACCAAGACGACGTTGGTGGAGGTCGGACATGGAAACCCCCGCGGCGGCGACCATCCTCGCGGCGCTCGTGCTCCTGGCCTCTATGGCCAGCGTCGAGCTCGGCATCTCCGTGGCGATCATCGAGATCGGGCTCGGCGTGTTCGCCGGCAACGTCCTCGGGGTGACGAGCACGCCGTGGATCGACTTCCTCGCTGCGTTCGCCGGGATCGTCCTGACTTTCCTCGCTGGCGCGGAGGTCGATCCCGGCCTCTTCCGTCAGCGCTTCCGCGAGTCCGTGGTCATCGGCGGTCTTTCGTTCGCTGTCCCGTTCGCGGCGGCCGGCCTCTTTGCGTACGTCGTGGCGGGTTGGGATATTCGGCAGTCAGAGATCGCGGGCATCGCCCTATCGACAACGTCGCTCGCGGTCGTCTATGCGGTGCTCGTCGAGACGGGCCTCACGAACACCGAGATCGGCAAGATCATCATGGCCGCCACGTTCGTCACCGATCTGGGGACGGCGACCGCGCTTTCGGCGCTCTTCGTTCAGCCCACGCCCTTCTTGGCGCTCTTCGTCGCGGTATCGGTCGTCGTGATCGTCGCGATGCTCGCCCTGCAGCCCTGGTTCTTCCGCCGCTACGGCGACCGGGTCATCGAGCCCGAGATCAAGGGAGCGTTCCTCGCGATATTCGTCCTCATGTGGACGGCGGACCTCGCGAAGAGCCAGGCCGTACTACCGGCCTTCCTCCTTGGTCTGGCCGTCGCCCGTGTCTTCCGAACGCACCGCGAGCAGCAGAAGCGCTTCCGTGTCGTCGCCTTCTCACTTCTTACCCCGTTCTTCTTCCTGAAGGGCGGTATGAACGTGAGTCTCGGCGCGCTCGCCGGCGCGCTCCCGCTCCTTGCAGCCTTCTTCGTCGTAAAGATCGCCGCGAAGTTCGTCGGGGTCTATCCGGCCTCCCTGCTGTGGCTGCGGCCGCACGCGATCTACACGACGCTGCTCATGAGCACCGGCTTGACGTTTGGAACGATCTCTTCGCTCTACGGGCTGAACGCGGGGATCATCGACAGGACTCAGTTCTCGGTGCTCATCACGACTGTGATCCTCTCTGCGATCGTGCCTACTTTCCTAGCGCAACGCTTCTTCTCGCCGCCAATTCACAAGCTCGGAACGGCCGAGATCGAGGCGGTCGAGGATGAGGAGTTCGAGCCAGCGCGCTAATGAAACGGGCGTCGTGCGGGCACGGGTGACCCGTCCAGGTTGGACAGAGGCTAACGACGGCGGTGAGACTTATACCGTGGGGTCCGAGATCGAGCAGGTCCAAAAGGTCATTGACCGCGCGGGCGGTGGCAGCGTGAAGGCTCGATCGGACGGCACAACTCATACGCTCTTCCCCGTCGCGATCCATCCTCATGAGGGTGAGGCTCTGAGCCACTGGGTAACCAAGGAGCGCGCAGCGTCGAGCATCGAGATCGGGCTTGGCTACGGGATCTCGGCACTCTTCATTTTTCGCGGGCTGCTATCGAATCATTCGCCGCGCATCCGTCATCTAGCAATCGACCCGAACCAGATCCTCTCATTCGCCGCGATCGGCCTCCAGCTGATCGACGACGCGGGCCTTCGCGATCGTCTCGATTTCTACCCCGAACGGTCGGAAATCGCGCTACCGCGCCTGCTCGCCGAGACGCGCCAATTCGACTTCGCATTCGTTGACGGCAACCACCGCTTCGATGGCGTGTTCCTCGACCTCATGTTTCTTGGGCGATTGGTCCATGGTGGCAGTGTGATCTTCCTCGACGACTACCAGCTCCCATCCGTCAAGAAGGCAGCCGCATTCTGCTCCAGCAACCTTGGGTGGAGGGTCGAAGAGGAGGGCGTTGCCGACGCGAAACACCATTGGGTCGTTCTGCGGACGACCCCGCAGCCACGCGAACGGAATTTCGACTACTTCGTCGATTTCTAGTCCGATCGGGCTGGGACGATGTTGCCGCCTAAACCCTAGATCGGAACGAAATACGTCTCGCATGCGAGCTCGACGAGCTCGGGCGTGAGCTCCGCAGGCTTCAGCAGGAAGCGCGATGCGGCGCCGAGGTGCTGCATGAGGTCACGCGGGTGGCACGAGCGGAGCGGGATGTTGCGCTCGCGCGCGTACGCGGCGATCCACTCGGCGGCCTTGGGATAGAACGTGATCTTCTGCGTCTCGCAGACGCGGCGCAGGATCTCCGAGAACTCCTGCTCGGTCGGCGGCTTCACCTCGATCTTGTACTGGATCCGCCGCAGGAACGCTTCATCCACCAGCGAAGAGGGCGTGCGGTTCGTCGCGAAGACAAGGAGCACGTCGAACGGGACCTCGATCTTCCGCCCGTCGGAGAGCGTGAGGAAGTCGACGTCGCGATCGAGCGGGACGATCCACCGGTTGAGGAGCATCTCTGGCGACGCGCGCTGCCGTCCGAAGTCGTCGATGAGCAGCACGCCGCCGCTCGCCTTCATCTGGAAGGGCGCCTCGTGCACCTTCGAGTTCGCGTCGAATGTCAGGTCGAGGTCTTCGAGCGTCAGCTCGCCGCCGACCTCCACGAACGGCCGCGCGATCGGGACCCA
This sequence comes from Candidatus Limnocylindria bacterium, assembly GCA_036389995.1. Lineage (GTDB taxonomy): Bacteria > Chloroflexota > Limnocylindria > P2-11E > P2-11E > 3-1-20CM-2-70-9. Next base: position 4,626 of record DASWCR010000135.1, read on the forward strand.
GCGTCGGTCGAACCGCGCGTCGAGGGCGACGAGCGGACGGTGCCGCGATGGGTCGAAGACCCGGATGATCTGCTGACCGACGAGGATCGCGTACGGCAGAACGATGCTGCCGCGCAGCATCGTGGCGAGCGTCTCCGCGATCGAGGACTTCCCGGTGCCGGGAGGTCCGAAGAGAAAGATCGAGCGCCCGCTGTTGATCGCGGGACCGAGCTGGCGAAGAGTCTTCTCGGGAAGGACGA
>DASWCR010000136.1:0-2745 GCA_036389995.1 Candidatus Limnocylindria bacterium
GTTTATGCCATCGCGCCGTGGCGCCCCGCGCGTACCACCGACGGTGAGGCGCTGATGCTGCGCGCGGCGGGGTTTGAGCACTTCCTTCGTACTGCCGAAGGGGAGCGTCAGATTTTCGCTGAACGAGAGCGCTTGTTCGAGGACTATCTCCCGTACGCGATCGGGTTCGGATTCGTGGAGCAATGGGTCCACGGTTTTGGCCTTGTCGATCGCCCCGGAGACTTTGAGGCGCCGGCACCGGCGCGGGCTCCACTGCGAGCAGGACTCGTTGGGCTCGTCCGCCAGCTCGATGCTGCGACATCACCGTCGGTCGGAGACGAGCCGCGCCGCGCTGGCTAGTCGCTCTCGGGACTCGGGAACATCGGGTGGAGTCCCGCCTGGAGCCTCGCGATGCCCTGGCGCGTGTACAACCAGTGCGCGACGAGCACGATGAGGAAGCCCACCGCGCCGGCGAGAAGAATCGTCGAAGGCGCAGCTCCGATGCGAAGCGCGGCGATTGCCGCAATAGCGCCCGCAAGTACCGAGTTCAGGATCGTGACGATCGTGGGCGTGCCAGCGAGAATCTGCGCCAGCCAGAACGCTCTGCCGCCGCCGGGCTGCACACCCATAGTGACGCCGATCCCGCGGAAGTCGTCGTGAGCGCTCATCACGAAGTAGCGCTCGAGGTCGGGCGCCAGCTCCAGGTAGGCGGCCCGGATGCGGTTCATGCCGATGACGCACAACGCCTCGTGGTAGTTCGACGCGCCGAGGCGGATCCGCGTCGCCACACCGACAAACAGCACAACCGGCAGGATCACCAGAGCAAGGACGATGAATGCCTCGCCGAATCCCGATGCCCCGCCGACGAGTCCCAACGCGACGATCGCGCCCGACAGCGTCGAGAGGAACATTCCTGCGCGGCTGAACGACTCGTTCCAGGCGAGCGAACGCGACGCGAGCAGGCTCCAATGCTCGGTCGACAGAATCTGGAGCCGCATCGCGGGCGATACCGCGCCGGTCGACACGGACTCGCCCTGGCGTGGGAGCGGTGCAGGCTCGGCCCCGATGCCGCCTCCCGCAGTTACACGTTCGAACGTCATTCGGTACCGACCTCACTCCAAGACTGCACGCCGAGGTCGTAGTCTACCGACGTGGTTCTACGCACTTCGCTGCTGGCCGTCCTGCTCACGGTGATTCCGTACTCGGTTGCCAATGCTGAGCCCGCCGCGGCGACGTGCGATATGACGGGGACGCCGACGAGCAGCGCGTTCCTACCGAACATCACCAAGAACTTGGGTGGGGTCTTCGGCTGGGTAACCCCGTTCATCGTGCAGAACGTCGGAACGACGGCGACCGATTTGCAGGTTTCGTTCTACAAGTTCAGCGACGGCAGCCTCGTGACGTGCCGGAAGATCACCGGTCTCGGACCGGGTACCTCGTTCGCCGACATTCCCAACAACGATGCGGACCTGCCTGTGGAGACCCAGTTCTCGGTGGTGGTCCGCAGCTTCGGCGCGCAGATCGTCGCGGTCGTGAACGAGCAGTCCGGTGTTCTCGATCGCGCGGAGGCACTGAGCTACAACGGTTTCGCCGCCGGCTCAGCGACGGTCTCCCTGCCGAACATCGTGCGCAGGTTCTTCGGGTACCACACCCCGTTCATCATCCAGAACCTGGGCACCGGACCGACCGTCGCGACCGCGACGTTCGTCGGTCGAGGAACCGAGCCCGGGGCGACGATCACGCGGACGATCGCCGCAGGCCAGTCGCAGTTCATCGAGCCGAACATCGAGTCGAGCCTCGTCGACGGCGGCGCGTACGCGGTGACGGTCCGCGCGGACCAGCCGCTGGCCGTCGTCGTAAACACACACAACGACGACTTTGGGGTGGCTCATCCGGTCGCGTACGCGACCGATGGGATCACTGGCGGGTTCGGAACCTTGTACGGCGCGTATGCGGCGAAGAACGCGAACGACTACGGGCGCACTGGAACGATGGCGACGATCGTGGTGCAGAACCTCGGCACGACCGCGACGACACCCACGCTCGAGTTCACGCCTTTCGGTGGTGGCGCGACGACGACGTTCACCGGTCCCTCAACCGGCACGGGTGCGGCCTGGGCATTCGACCCGCGCTATGTGAACGGCGCCGCGGGTACGACGCTCTGCGGCACAGGTGCGTCGCCCGGATGCCTTCCGGACGGCGAGTTCACGTTCAAGGCGACGGCGGCTGGAACGATCGCCGTCGCGGTCAACGTGATCAGTCCTAACAGCGCGATGGGTTACACCGCGACGGGCTCGCCGGCAGCGAAGTTCTTCCTTCCGAATGTGACGAGGACCCTTGGCGGATCGGGGGGCTGGACGACGCCGATTCTGCTTCAGAGCGTCACCGCGACAGCTGCGGCGGTTGAGTGGCGACGCTTCGCCGACGGTGCGCTCGTTACCACGCAGAACCTGACGCTCACACCGGGAGCAGGAACCCGCATCGACCCGCTCGCCGTCCCGAGCCTCACCAACGACACCCAGTACGCGGTCACGGTCACGTCGATCGGCGGCACGGTCGTCGCGATCGTTGAGGAGCTCGCGTCAGGAGGCGACAACGCGATGATCTACGAGGGCTTCGCCGCTCCCTAGGGCGCCGGTGGCATCAGCGATGCGAACCACGTCTTCATGGCAAAGGGGTTGATCGTCCGTCCGTAGTCGAGGGTCTTCTCGCGCCCGCCGCCGACCATCGCGACGCTGAACGCCTCCGCCCAGGATTCGCCGGGCA
>DASWCR010000137.1:0-5698 GCA_036389995.1 Candidatus Limnocylindria bacterium
TCGCCGACGGCGAGCCCCAGCCCCACGCCGAGTCCGACCCCGACGCCCACACCGGTCCCGACGCCGCTCCTCTCCGCCCGCGGCGGCATCCTCGTGAAGGAGCCGCTCGCGAACACGCGCGTGCGCAGCCCGCTCACGATCAGCGGCGAGGCGAGCGTGTTCGAAGCAGCGCTCAACTGGCAGGTCACCGACACGGCCGGTCGCGTACTGGCGAGCGGGTTCACCACGGCGACCGTGGGCGCACCCGCCAAGGGAACGTTCTCGATCACGGCGACCTACCAGGACCCGCCGTCCGACATCATTGGCTTCGCGGAGGTCTACACGCGCAGTCCTCGCGATGGGACGATCGACGAGATCGTCCGCGTCCCTGTGATCCTCGCCGCCGCTCGCTGATGCGCCTCGCGCTCCTGGCGATCCCGGCGGTGCGGAGCGCGCTGTCGCTCGAGATCGGCCGCGACATCGAATACCACCCCGAGCTCGCGAGCACGCAGGACCGCGCGCGAGCTCTGGCCGCCGCCGGATCCAGACCCGCGGTCGTCGTCGCCGACCACCAGACCGCGGGACAAGGCACCCGCGGGCGCGCCTGGGACGATCCCGCCGGGACGAGCCTGCTGGCGTCATGGCTCTTCCGCCCAGCGCCCGCCGAGCCAGCGCTGTTCGCGCTCCTCGCGGGCGTCGCCGTCGCGCGAGCCCTGGCGCGCCTGGGAATGAACGAGGCCTCCCTAAAATGGCCGAACGACGTCGAGGCTGGCCATAAGAAGGTCGCCGGTGCACTCGCTCATGCGACCACTGATGGGGAAGGCGGTTCGCTGGTGCTGGGGATCGGCGTGAACGTGCATCAGCGCCTCGACGACTTTCCGCCGGAGCTCCGCGCGACGGCGACGTCGCTCGCTCTCGCCGGCCACCCCGTCGATCGCCTGTCCTTGTTCGTCGACCTCACGCGCGAGCTGGATCGTGTCGCCATGCCGGCCGAGCGCAAAGCCGGGCTCGAAGAGTGGCGCAAGCGGTCCACACTGCTCGGGCACCAGGTCGAGGTCACGCGCGAGGGAAGACCGGTCGTGCGCGGCGTCGCGCGGGACATCGCCGAAGATGGCGCGCTGCTTGTCGGCTCGGAGCGCGTGGTCGTCGGCGACGTGCGTGCGCTCGCATGAGCGATCGGGCCGTCATCGTCATCGACGGCAGCTCCGCGATGTCCGACGAGGTGCAGCGGGAGTTCCGCTTCCGCTTGCTTCCGATCCACGTGCTTTTCGGCGATGAGGACTTCACGCCCGGCGTCAATATGACGACCGCCGAGTACTACGAGAAGCTCGCGTCGTCGAAGAAGCCGCCGACGACGGCCGCACCGTCCCTCGGCGAGTGCGTGGAGATCTACCGCGCTCTAATCGAGGAGGGATTCCGTTCGATCCTCGTCATTACGGTGATCAACGAGGCCTCGGTCACGCACACCGTCGCAAAGACCGCGGCGCAGCAGGTGGACGGGGCGACGATCGAGGTCGTCGACTCGCGAACCACCGCCGGCGGGATCACGCTCATCGCAACCGCGTGCGCCCGGATCCTGCGCGACGGCCGCGGCTTCGACGAGGCGGTCGCCTTGGCGCGGCGGCTCGCGGGCCGTGTTCAGATCCTCGCGTTGATCGACACGCTCGAGTACCTGCGCCGCGGGGGCCGGGTCTCGGGGGCGCAGGCCGCGTTCGGCGCGCTCCTTTCTATCAAGCCCATCGTCGAGGTGAAGGACGGCGACCGCGTCCTTGTCGACAGGGTCCGCACCCGCGAGCGCGGCGTGGAACGCCTCAAGCAGCTCATCGAGGAGCGCGTTCCTCCCGGCTCTCGCATCCACGCCTGCTCGATGCACACCAACAACCCCGAGCGTGCTCACGTCCTCGGCGAATGGGTCCAGGAGCGATTCCACTGTGTGGAGTACTGGACGGCCGAGGCGGGCCCCATCATTGGTACGCATACCGGTCCCGGCGTCGCCGGGTTGTGCTGGTATCGCGAGGAGGACGCTCGAGCGTGAGGCTCCGCAACCCGTTCGGCCGAAAGACGAAAGAGTTCCCGACGCATCTCTGGACGCCCTGCCCGAGCTGCGGCGAGATGCTGTTCAACAAGCAGCTCGAGCGCAACCACAGCGTGTGCCAGAAATGCGGCCACCACTTCAAGCTCGGGGCGCTCGCGCGGATCGATCTTCTGGCAGATCCGAAGTCGTTCAGCGAGACCGACGCCGATATGGTGTCGTCCGACCCGCTCGGGTTCGTCGACAGCAAGCCGTACCCCGAGCGTATCGCGGCTGCGCGTGCCAAGAGCGGACACAAGGATGCCGTCCTCACGGGGGACGCCCAGATTTCCGGCATCCCCGTCGTCCTCGCGGTCATGGACTTCGAGTTCATGGGCGGCTCGATGGGAAGCGTCGTGGGCGAGAAGCTCACCCGCGCGGCCGAGCGCGCGTTCTCTGACCGCAAGCCGCTCGTCATCGTGTCCGCGTCGGGTGGCGCGCGGATGCAGGAGGGAACGATCGCGCTGATGCAGCTCGCGAAGACCGTCGCCGCGGTCGCGCGCCTCGACGAGGCGGCGATCCCGTTCATCAGCGTGCTCACCGATCCGACGACGGGCGGGGTTCTGGCGTCGTTCGCGTCGCTCGGCGACGTCGTGCTGGCCGAGCCCGGCGCGCTCATCGGATTCTCCGGCGCTCGCGTGACGAGCGAGACCATCGGCGAGAAGCTGCCAAAGGGTTTCCAGCGTTCCGAGTTCCTGCTCGAGCATGGCTTCGTCGATCAAGTCGTACCGCGCACGCAGCTCAAGGAGCGCATCGCGTTCTTCCTGAACGCGTTCCGCATCGCAAGTCAAGACCTGCGCTGGAGCCTTTGATCGGTGTCCATGCTCGATCGCATCGTCGGCACGCGACGCGCGACGGATGGCAACGGCCATCTCGCGGTCGAGGCCGGGCTCATCACGGACGCGACGCAGCTCGCGTCGTCGCGCCCGACGCCGTGGCAGACCGTGGGGACCGCGCGCAACATCGCGCGCCCGCACGCCCTCGACATCATCAGCCGGGTCTTCGAGCGTTTTCAGGAGCTTCACGGCGATCGCGCGTTCCGCGACGACCCGGCGATCGTCGGCGGCATCGCCGAGCTCGCCGGGCGGCCGGTCATGGTCGTCGGCCAGCAGAAAGGCGCGTCGACCGAAGAGAACATCCAGCGAAACTTCGGTATGCCCTACCCCGAGGGGTACCGCAAGGCGATGCGCCTCTACCGCCTGGCGCAGAAATTCCATCTGCCGCTGGTAACTCTGGTGGATACACCCGGCGCGTACCCCGGTCCCGAGGCCGAGGAGCGCGGCCAGGCGGAGGCGATCGCGTCGAGCATCCAGCTCATGACCCGGCTCGGCGTTCCGGTGGTCGTCGTGGTCCTCGGCGAGGGCGGCTCGGGCGGCGCGCTTGCGCTCGGCGTCGGCGACGTGGTCCTCGCGCTCGAGAACGCGACCTACTCGGTCATATCGCCCGAGGGCTGCGCGGCGATCCTCTGGCGGAGCGCGAGCGAGGCCGAGCGGGCCGCCGTCGCCATGAAGCTCGCGGGGCCCGACCTCCTCGAAACGGGCGTGGCCGACGCGCTCATTCGCGAGCCCGCGGGCGGCGCGCACACCGATCACGACGCGACCGCTGCCGCGATCAAGACGGCGCTCGTCGCGCAACTCGACCGGCTGTCGCGCGTGCCGGTCGCCGATCTCCTGTCGCTGCGTTACGAGCGGTTCCGCGCGTTCGGCACGTTCGTCGAGCCGAACGGTGCCACGGCACCCGCGCCACCCGCGCCATGGTGGCGGCGGATGATTCGCAATCCCCTGGAGAAGAGCGGCCTATGAGTGAGAACGATCCGCTCCTCGGACTAATGGACGACCTTCTCCAGCTCGAGCTACCCGACGGCCTTGCCTCGGTCACGATCGAGGTCGAAGCGGATGGGTTCGCCGTCTCCGTGTCGCGGCAGGGCCAAGGCACGCGAGCGACCACACCGGCCGCGACGCCCGAAGAAGACCCTGTCGAGAAGACCCAGCGCGTGCACGCCACGACGGTCGGCCTCTTCAGCGCCGCGCGCGAGTGGAGCACCGGCGATGCGGTGGCCCGCGGCGATGTGCTCGGCGGGATCCAGTCGCTCGGTCGTGTCGCCGAGATCAGCGCGCCCGCGGACGGCGAGATCCGCGAGGTCCTCGTGACCGGCGGTGCGCCGGTGGAGTACGGACAGGCCCTCTTCGTCATTGCCCTCCGCTGACCGGATCGCCGTGATCGTCCGCGAGTCGGGCGATGGCCACGTCGCCGAGGTTACGGTGAACGATCGCGAGGCGACGACGCACCGCGTGCGGCTTTCGCGTGCCGAGCGCGTGCGCTATGGCGGTGGCGATGTCGCGGATCTGGTCAAGCGTTCGTTCGAATTCCTGCTCGCGCGTGAACCCAACACGTCGATCCTGCGCGAGTTCGATCTCTCGACGATCGAGCGGTACTTCCCCGAGTACCCGGGAGAGATCGCGCGAGCCAAATGAAACGCCCCCGGTCGCCGCGCGCGACCGGGGACGCCTTTTCAGGTGCGAGCTGGCTACGGGGTGATTTTCGAAACGAAGACGTCCGTGTTGCCGAATTGCGACGCGCAGGCCGTCGGCGGAGCCGGCTTGGCGATGGGTGCGCCCGCGTCGATGCTGTGCTGGTACGCGTCGACTGCCGGGCATCCGACGCCGCTCCGCGAGTCCGTGTAGATGAAATAGGCGGCGGCGTTCGTCGAGACGAGCGTGTTGTAGTCGCCCCAGAACTGCCGCGCGAGGTTGTTCTGCGCTGAGGCTGCCGGATCGCTCGACACGCTCGAGACCTTGACCGGCGCTGACCAAGTCGAGCCACCGTTGCTCGAGCTCGTGTAGTAGCTGTCGATCGTCGCGTTGCCCGTGCCGTAGGTCGTTGCGCTCGTGGCCTTTTGCGCCTGGTAGCCCACGTCGACGCGTCCGTTGGGGGCGACGTCAAGCCCCTGGAAGAAGGCATAGCCGTTGGCGGCGGCAGAGACCGTGGTCAGCGCGCTCCAGGACGCGCCCTTGTCGGCGCTCCTGGTCACGACGATGCGGCCCGCGCCACCCGTGGCGTCAGACCACGTGGCGTAGATGGCGCCGCTGGTCTGGTCCACAGCCGCCGAGAGGAAGCTATCCGTGCGGAAGTTCGACCCGGGGATCGGGTCGGCGATATCACGTACCGCCGCGATATCGCCCGGTCGGCTCCACGTCGCCCCGCCGTCGCTCGACGACGCGAACACCATCTTGTTGCCGATCTTGTTGTCGCCGTCCTCCCAGAACACGTACACGGTGCCGTCCGGTCCGGTGCGCACGGTGGATCCTTGACGACCACCCAGGCTGCCGTTGTTGTGAGCGGCGGACAGCTGGTTCGGTATGGACCAGGTCGCTCCTCCGTCTGCGGAGAACGCCATCACGATGGGCTCGCCGAAGAACGTGAAGACGCTGCCACGGAACTGCGTCCACGAGATGTAGACGCGCCCGAAGAACGGCGAGGCGGGGTTGGTGTCCGCCCAGATGGCTTCCTTGTCGTTGAACTTGAAGCCATGACCACCCGCGGCGACCACCGGGTCCGTCCAATTCAGGCCGTCGTTATCCGACCGCGAGACCGCCAGGAGTTCCGGTGCCTGGTTTCCGCTCGCGGCACCTGGAGCGAAGGAAGCGA
>DASWCR010000138.1:0-3865 GCA_036389995.1 Candidatus Limnocylindria bacterium
CCACCCCCACGACGCCTCCATCGCCGTCCCCAACTCCCATTGCCGCCGCTCTCAGGGCCGCGCGAGCAACTTGGGGCTCTTCCGCGCAGGCGACCGACATCGTGAGTCATCTGCGAGCGGCGGGCCACACAGTCGATCCTCGCCATCTTCCAGCGGACGCCGTGCCTGTCGCTCTCTTTGGCGCCGAACGGACGGAGTTACTGAGCGTGGAGAACGAGAAGCTTTCTCTCTTCTCTTTTGCCACCGCCGATCAGGCAGAGAACGTCTTTCAACTCGTGAGCCAACGGCGCGAGACGGTCACTTGGGATGCGACGCCCTACTTTGTGAAGATCGGATCGACGCTTGCCGTCCTTACAACCATGAATGAAGCAGTGGCCCGACGGGTGGTAGACGCTCTCGCTCAATGACAACCGGCGTCTAGATCTGCTCCACTTCGGCGGAGAGGGTGGGATTCGAACCCACGGAGCTTTCGCTCACAGACTTTCCAGGTCTGCGCCCTAAGCCAGACTAGGCGACCTCTCCCTAACGAAAAGCGTATGGCGTCGCGCCAACAACCGAAACCCTCTCTACGCGACAGGGATCCCCCGGCCTTCGGCCGGTGCCCCATCGCGCGGGGGCCCTCGGTTGTTGGCGCGCTGTATTTCGCATTTCGCGGTCCATTATCAAAGTGGAGTTTCGGCGTCGCCGGGTTCTGATGGAGAGATCGCCGTGCGGAGAGGGCGGGATTCGAACCCGCGAGGCTTTCGCCTACCGCTTTTCGAGAGCGGCACCATCAACCACTCGGACACCTCTCCACATCGAAGTCTAAACTTTCGATCACCCGTGAAGCGCTTCCACTACGCATGGATCGTTGTCCTCGTGACGTTCTTCGCACTTCTCGCGGCGCAAGCGGTGCGCGCCGCACCCGGCGTGATCATCACGCCGCTCGAGTCTGAATTCGGCTGGTCGAGAACGGAGATCTCGCTCGGGATCTCGCTCAGCATCCTCACCTTCGGACTGGGCGGCCCGCTCGGCGGAACGCTCATCGACCGCTTCGGTGCGCGGCTCGTGATGCTCATCGGCGACCTTCTCATCGTCGGCGGCCTTCTCGGCCTCATCTTCGTGCGCGATCTCTGGCAGATGTATCTGCTGTGGGGCCTTCCCATCGGCATCGGCACGGGGGCAGTCGGCGGCGTTCTCGGTGCAGCGGTGGCCCATCGCTGGTTCCGCACCCACCGCGGCATGATCATCGGCGCGTTCGGCGCCGCCACGAGCGCCGGCCAGCTGATTTTTGTTCCAGCGATGGCGCAGCTGACCGTGACCGAGGGCTGGCGCTGGGCGCTCGGCATCGTGCTCATCGCGTGCGCGGTGATGCTCGTGCCAGTCGCCGTTTTCATGCGCGACCGTCCCGAGCAGGTCGGCGCGGTCCCGTTCGGGCAGGGCGCGTTGGTGACCGCGGCCGAACGAGCCGACGATCAACGGAGCACGTCGCTCCGCGACGCGATGCGCACGCGCGACTTCTGGCTGCTCGCCGGCAGCTTCTTCGTGTGCGGTTACACCTCCAACGGACTCGTCGGCACGCACCTCATCCCTCACGCGATCGAGCACGGGTTCACCGAGGTGATGGCGGCGAGCGCTGTCGCGCTGCTCGGCTCGATGAACATCGTCGGAACCCTCGCCTCAGGCTGGCTGACCGATCGCTTCGACAATCGCAAGCTCCTTGCCGGCTATTACGGATTCCGCGCGCTGAGCCTCTTCGCGTTGCCGCTGATCTACGACGTGAAGTGGCTGCTGCTGTTCGCGTTCGTCTACGGCCTTGACTGGATCGCAACGGTGCCGCCGACCGCGAACCTGGTGGCTTCGATCTATGGCCGCGCCTCGCTCGGGACCATCTACGGCTGGATCTTCTTCTCGCATATGCTCGGCGCGGCGATCGCGGCGTTCGCGGGTGGTTTCTTCCGCGACCTTTTGGGCGACTACCACCTGATGTTCATTTCCGCCGGGATCCTGGGGTTCGTCGCGGTCGCGCTCGCGCTGCGGATCAGCACATCGGCGGTGACGAGGATGGCGGCGCCGGTTCTCGAAGTCGCTCGTCCGTAACTTGCAAAGGGAGGTCATCATGGCTATCCAGACACGAACGCGGGTGACGAAAGGCAAGGCGAAGAACATCGACGGGTGCGCGGACGATCGCGGGGTCATCCGCGCGGCCGCGATGGATCAACGCGGCTCGCTGATGCGCGAGATCGGCAAGCAGGGCGGCGCCGGTACGCCTGAGTCGCTCACGGAGTTCAAGACAGCCGTGACGAAGGCGCTGACGCCGTACGCGACGGCCATCCTCATGGACCCCGAGTACGGACTCCCTGCCCTCAAGGCGAAGGCGCCGAACGCGGGCGTCCTTCTCGCGTACGAGAAGTCCGGGTACGACGCGGACCCCGAGAACCGGATGCCCGACGTCCTCGACCGATGGACGGTCCGGCGCCTCGTGGAAGCTGGCGCGAACGGCATCAAGGTCCTCATCTACTACGACCCGTTCGACGACAAGGACCTCAACCTTCGCAAGGAGATCGTGATCGAGCGGATCGGAGCCGAGTGCGCGGCGAACGACGTCCCCTTGTTCGTGGAGCCGCTCGCATACAAGAAGGGCATGGACGAGAAGGGCCTCGAGTTCGCGAAGCGAAAGCCTGAGGCCGTGAAGAAGTACATGGCGACGTTCTCCGAAGCGCGCTTTGGGATCGACATCCTCAAGGTCGAAGTGCCGGTGAACATGGCGTTCGTGCAGGGCTCGAAGGCGAACAAGAGCGGGGACGTCGCGTATACGAAAGCGGAAGCGCTGCGGCATTTCAGAGAGGCAGCCGACGCCGCGACGAAGCCGTTCATCTATCTCTCGGCGGGCGTGAGCGACGATGTCTTCCGCGAGTCGCTCGAGTACGCGGCCGAGTCGGGTGCGACGTTCAGCGGTGTGCTCTGCGGCCGCGCGACGTGGCTCGAAGGTCTGCCGATCTACGCAAAGCAGGGGCGCGCCGCGTTCGACGCGTGGCTCGCCGACAAGGGCGTGCGCAACATCCAGATGCTGAATGAGGTACTCGAGCACACGGCGAAGCCCTGGTGGACGGTCTATGGAGGGCGCGAGGCAATAGCGAGCTAGAGCGACCTATGCTCCGGCCGTGACGGGAGAGGTGCACGAGGTCGTCCTCCGCACCAAAGGACTGGTCAAACGGTTCGGATCGATCACCGCCGTCGACGGCCTTGATCTCAACGTGCGACGTGGCGAGGTCGTCGGCCTTCTCGGGCCGAACGGAGCGGGCAAGAGCACGACGATCGGCATGGTCCTCGGGCTCATCACTCCGACCGCCGGGACCGCCGAAGTGCTGGGTCGTGACATCCGCGTGCGGCGCGAGGATGCCCTCGCCGGCGTGGGCGCGATGCTCGAGGTCACCTCCTTCTATCCGTATCTCTCTGGCCGCGACAACCTCGTGTCCGTCGCGCTGCTGCGCGGCGGCGGCGCGCTGGCGCGCGTCGATCCGCTCCTCGCGCGGCTCGGCCTCGCCCAGCGCGGCAGCTCGAAGTTCCGGACGTACTCGCTCGGCATGCGGCAGCGGCTCGGCATCGCCTCGACGCTGCTCGGCGATCCAGCGCTCGTGATCCTCGACGAGCCCGCGAACGGGCTCGACCCCGCGGGGCAGCGCGAGATCCGCGAGCTCATCCGGGAGCTCGCAGGCGAGAACCGCGGCGTGCTCCTCGCGAGCCACCTCCTCTATGAGGTCGAGCAGATCTGCGACCGGGTGCTCGTGATCAAGAAGGGGAAGCTCATCGCAAGCGGCACGCTCACCGAGGTCACGCGTGGCGGTGGCTCCTATTTCGAGATCGTCGTAGGCGACAAAGCTCG
>DASWCR010000139.1:0-18109 GCA_036389995.1 Candidatus Limnocylindria bacterium
GCCATGTCCGCGCGGCGCATGAGTGTCTCGACATCCTCGCCGTGCTGCGGGCTCACGGCGATGCCGATGGAGATGGCGACCTCGTGGGCGGCTCCCTCGATCTCGAAGGGACGCTGCAGCGCGGCGATGATCTTCTGCGCGACGTGTCCCGCGCCGCCCTCATCCGCGCCCGGAAGGATCAGCGCGAACTCGTCGCCGCCGAGCCGTGCCACCGTGTCGGTCTCGCGGAGCTCCGCCGTGATGCGCCGAGCGACCTCACCGATGAGAAGGTCTCCGGCCTGGTGCCCGAAGGTGTCGTTTATCTCCTTGAAGCGATCGAGGTCCATCACCAGAAGAGCGAGCGGCGTCGCGAGCCGACGCGCGGTCCGGAGGGCCTGCTCGAGGCGGTCGAGAAGCAGAGACCGGTTCGGTAGGCCGGTCAGGGTGTCGTGCAGCGCCTGCCGTTCGAGTTCGTGCTCGGCCTTCTTGCGGTCGGTGACGTCGGTGAAGCTCGAGACGACCTCGCGAACGCGGCCGAACGCGTCCTTGACCGGGACCGCGTCGACCAAGAGCCAGCGCACGTATCCGTCGGCTCGGACCATGCCCATCATCACGTTGCGGATGGCCTCGCCGCGCGCCTGCGCCGCGACATTCGGGACCTCGTCGTCGGGCATGGTGGTTCCGTCCTCCCGGACGCGGCGATCCTCGCCGGGCGCCTCGCGGCCCTCGAGCTCCTCGGGCGGTCGTCCGAAGATCCGCTTCGCCGCGGCGTTCGCGAACGTGACGGCGCCGGCCGCATTGCGAACCACGACGCCGCAAGCCATCGCGTCGTAGATGGCGGCTAGGTCGCTCTCCGATCGTGACAGGTCCATCGCGGCACGGCCCTCCTCGCGACGCGCGGTGACGGCGACGCTACGCGCCGCGCATTTGGGGGGAGGAGTGCAACGGGTATCGGGCTCGGTGGCTCTGAAGTACTAGAGGTGGAGCTTTGTCAGCCGGTCGCGCTGTTTGTCGCTCACGTTGCCATCGGCTATCCGGTAAGCGACAGCGCGATCGACGCCGACTCGCCATTCCGTCGGCGCGAACTCGCCGACGAAGGCCCGCACGAACCAGTCGCGCAGCCACGAGAGCGGTGGCCGCACCGGCGCACCCGCGAGCGCGACCGCGGTGAGGGCCACGTCGAATGGCGCGTCGCCGCGAGCGGCGTTCGCCCAATCGATCACCACCGGACCCTGCCGCGGGAGGTCCGCGTCCTCGCCGCGCGCGAGGAGCGTGCGCCCAGACGTCACGCGCGCATGAGCGGCCGGTAGCGGATGCGATGCGGGCGCCAATCCGTCCCAACGGTCTTGCGCATGAATTCTTCGTACGCCTGGTAATTGCCTTCGAACCAGCGGACACGGCTGTCGCCCTCGAAGACGAGCAGGTGCGTCGCGACGCGGTCGAGGAACCATCGATCGTGGCTGATCACGACGACACATCCTGCGAAATCGAGGATCGCCTCCTCGAGCGCGCGGAGTGTGTCGACGTCGAGGTCGTTCGTCGGCTCGTCGAGCAGGAGCACGTTGCCGCCCGAGCGCAGGAGCTTCGCGAGATGCACGCGGTTGCGCTCGCCGCCGGAGAGGTCCCCCACCTTCTTCTGCTGGTCCGCGCCGCGGAAGTTCAGTGACGCGGCGTACGCGCGCGCGTTTCGTGTTCGCGAGCCGATCTGGATGTTTTCCTCGCCGCCCGAGATCTCTTCCCACACGTTCTTCTTCGGGTCGAGCGTGTCGCGGCTTTGCGAGACGTACGCGAGCTTGACGGTCTCGCCGACGCGCAGCGTCCCGGCGTCCACCTTCTCCTCGCCGGTGATCAGCCGGAACAGTGTCGTCTTCCCCGCGCCGTTCGGGCCGATCACGCCGACGATGCCGCCTCGCGGCAGCGAGAAGCTGAGGTCATCGAAGAGCAGCTTGTCGCCGTACGCCTTGCGGATGCCCTCGGCCTCGACGACGACGTCGCCGAGCCGCGGACCGGGCGGGATCGAGATCTCGAGCTCGCGCTCGCGGAGCTCGGGGTCTTCAGCGAGAAGGCGTTCGTACGAATCGATGCGCGCCTTGCTCTTCGCTTGTCGCGCGCGGGGCGACGCGCGCACCCATTCCAGCTCGCGCGCGAGCGTTCTCTGGCGCGCCGACTCCTGCTTCTCTTCGTCCGCGAGGCGCTTTCTCTTCTGCTCGAGCCACGAGCTGTAGTTGCCCTGGTACGGAATGCCCGCGCCCTTGTCGAGCTCGAGGATCCATCCGGCCACGTTGTCGAGGAAGTAGCGGTCGTGCGTGACCGCGACGACGCATCCCGGGTACTCCGCGAGGTGACGCTCGAGCCAGCCCACCGACTCCGCGTCGAGGTGATTGGTGGGCTCATCCAGCAGAAGCAGGTCGGGCTTTGAGAGGAGGAGCCGGCAGAGAGCGACCCGCCGGCGCTCGCCGCCCGAAAGGGTGGCGACGTCCTGGTCGCCGGGCGGGCAGCGCAGCGCGTCCATCGCGACGTCGACCGTGGCGTCGAGCTCCCAGAGGCCTTTTGCCTCGATCTGATCCTGCATGCGCTGCAGCTCGTCGGTGACGCGCTCCATCTCGGAGGGCGCGAGGTCTTCGCCGAGCTTCATCGAGAGCTCGTTGTAGCGGTCGAGCACGGCACGCTGAGCGGCGACGCCCTCCTCGACGTTGCCGCGGACATCCTTGGCCGGATCGAGCGCCGGCTCCTGCGCGAGCAGGCCGGGACGATAGCCCTCGGTGATCCTGGCGTCGCCGATGAAATCGCGGTCGAGCCCGGCCATGATCTTGAGAAGCGTGCTCTTGCCCGCACCGTTCGGGCCGAGCACGCCGATCTTCGCGTCCGGGTAGAAGGCCAACGTGATCCCACGCAGGATCTCCCGCTGGGTCGAGGGCACGATCTTCTTGAGCTGATACATCGTGAAGATGAATTGCGGGGGCACGTAAAGACCGTAGCAGGTAGGCTTTACAGCGTCGTGGGCGGGGACAAGCGGAATTTTCGACTGTCGAAGGATGTGCTTCCGAGCCGCTATGAGCTGCGGTTCGAGCTCGAGTTCGACACATGGACCTCGACGGGCTCGGAGCGGATCACGCTTCGTTCCGCGCGGCCGTCGCGGGAGATCACCCTCCACGCGCTCGAGCTGGACATCGTCGCGGCGACGATCGACGCGAAGAACAAGCTCGAACGAGTTGAGTTGGACCCCGAGTCGGAGACCGCCACGCTTCGGTTCGCGAGCGACATACCCGCAGGCGAGCACGTGCTCGAGATCTCATGGAAGGGCGGCATTCGCGACTCGCTCCGCGGTCTCTATCGGTCGCTTCGCGGCGAGGAGCGCTACGCCGCGACCCAGTTCGAGGCGGCCGACGCTCGACGGGCGTTTCCCTGCTTCGATGAGCCCGAGTTCAAGGCGTGCTTCTCGCTCGAGCTCATTCACCCGGCCGGGAACGCGGCGATCGCCAACATGCCCATCGCGTCCGAAGAAGCGATCGACGAGCGACGCACGCGGACGCGGTTCCGCGAGACGCCGAAAATCTCGTCGTACCTCGTCGCCTTCACTGTCGGGCCGTACGAGTTCACGCCGACCGTGACGACTCCGTCCGGGATCCCCGTCCGGGTTTGCCTTCCTCCGGGTCTCGCCCAGCAGGGCATCTACGCGCGCGACGCGCACGTGCGCTCGGTGGAGTGGCTCCAGGACTACACGGCGATCCCGTATCCGTACATAAAGGTGGACGCGATCGGCATCCCCGACTTCGAAGCGGGCGCGATGGAGAACCCGGGCGCGATCACGTACCGCACGCGGCTCCTTGCGGCGGACGACCGCAACGCGTCGATCCAGACGCTGAAGGGAATCTTCAGTACCGCCGCGCACGAGGTCACGCATATGTGGTGGGGCGACCTCGTCACGATGCGGTGGTGGACTGATCTCTGGCTGAACGAGTCGTTCGCTTCGTTCGTCGGCGAAAAGGCGACGGCCGCGCTCAATCCGGAGTGGCGTTACTGGCGCGACTTCGTCGCCGACAACACGAGCGCCTTCAATCTGGACGCCCTCGCATCCACCCACCCGATCTCGGTCGAGGCGAAGAGCGCGGAGGAAGCCTCGCAGCGCTTCGACGCGATCTCGTACACGAAAGGCGCCGCCGTCCTTCGCATGATCGAGGGCTACCTCGGCGAGGAAACCTTCCGCGAAGGCGTGCGCATCTACCTGAAGCGACACGCCGAGGCCAACGCATCCGCCGACGATTTCTGGCGCGCGCTCGACGAAGCGTCCGGCCAGGGCGTGACGGCGATCGTAAACGCGTGGATCCACGAGCCGGGGCATCCGCTCGTGCGCATCAGCGCAAAGCAGGCGGGCGGTGCGCTCGAGCTCGTGCTCACGCAGGAGCGCTACTTCTCGGACTCGAGCGCGAAGCCGACCGGCCAGGTGTGGCCCGTGCCGATGGTGATCAAGTACGGCACCGCGGACGGCATTCGCGAGCAGCGCTTCGTGCTGCGTCGCGCGCGCGAGACCGTCCGCCTCGAGGGTGCGACATGGTTCTTCCCGAATGCGGGCGGGCGCGGCTTCTACCGGTTCTGTTTCGCATCGGCCGCCGAAGGCGATCTCCTCGACCAGGGCGTCGCGCAGCTTTCGGCCGAGGAGCGGCTCGCGCTGCTCGACGACCTGTGGGCCCTCGTCCGTCACGGCAAAGCCACGCTCGCCACGTTCCTGCACCGCGTCGAGACGCTACGCGGAGAGCAGGACCGCGCGGTCCTCGCGTCGATTGCCGATGCGCTCACATGGCTCGCGAACTACGCCGTGCGCGACTCGACCGAGCGGCCCTTCGCTCGTCTCGTCGAGGATCTCTTCCGACCGATCCTCGACGCGACCGGCTGGCGGCCGGCCGACGGCGAGGACTCCGACATCCGCGAAAAGCGCACCCGCGCGATCGGGATGCTCGGCCTGTACGCGCGGTCGAACGACATCCGCACGCAGGCGCAGCGGCTCGTCCGAGCGCATCTCGACAATGAGGAGCGCCTGCATCCCGACGTCGCCGGCACGGTCGTGGCCGTGGCCGCGACGATCGGCGACGATCGCCTCTGGGATCGCTACGTCGCGCGCATGCAGCAGGCGCAGGCGGCCGATGCGCAAGAGGAGAGCCGCTTCCGGCAGGGACTTGTGTTCTTCGAGGACGCCGCGCTCGCGCGGCGGACGGCCGAGGCCGTCTTCTCGCCGCTCATCCGCGTGCAAGACCGCGGCATCATGCTGATCCCGATGCTTCAGTTCCGCCGCACGCGGCCGATCGCGTGGAGCGTCGTCAAGGAGCACTGGGACGCCGATGTCGCCAACGCCGACACCGCGCCGCTCCTGAAGCAGGCGATGGTCAACGCGGTCAGCCAGCTTGCGCAGCGCGGTCTCGCGGAGGAGGCGGCGGCATTCCTCGAGAAGAAGCGGACGCCCGACGTCGCCGAGACCGTCGCGCAGAGCCTCGAGCGGCTTCGCGTCAACGCCGCCGCGGCGGAGCGACTCGCGGACGAGCTCGAGAACGAATTGCGGGTGCCGACGCCAAGCTGAGTGGAAGGCTCCACGAGTCGCGCGGTCACCGCGACACCGAGGTCGGCGTCCTTCTCCATCGGGGAGAGCAGATCGCCAGTGCGCAGCAGCAGCTCGGTAAGTTCGTCCGGGACCTGGTGGCCGCAGCCGCGAAGACCGGCGAGGTGTGAGATGACGTCGCGCCCGCCGAGCTCGCGAGCTACTGCCTACACACATTGACCGCAGGCGCCGGCGTACCGTCCAAGGCCGCCGTGCACCGGCTCGTCACGCTCACGATGGACGCGTTGCGCCCGCCTCATTGATCCTGTCAGCGAGATCAATGGCCTAGCCGACTTGAAGGATCAAGGTCAGGCCGCCGGCTCCCTGTTCCTCGCGGTTGTCGTTGGTCGTGTGGTGGTTGATGTGGCAGTGGAGCAGCCACTTACCAGGCTCACGCGCTTCCCAAATCACGTCGTAGCGCTCGCCGGGGCCGACGTTCACGGTGTCCTTGAAGACGCGAGCGCCTTCGGGAACGAGTTGTCCATCGGTCGCCACGACGGTGAAAGGGCCGCCGTGGATGTGCATCGGATGGACGAAACCGCTCTGGGAGCCGATGAAGCGCACGAGCAGTTTGTCGCCGACCTTCAGCTGCACGGTCTCCGTCGACGGATAGGCCTTGCCGTTTATGGTGAAGAAGTTTGGCTGCATCCCATCCATCGGCATCGCCGGGAAGGTGTAGCCGCCCTTGAAGAGCCACTCCTGCAGCTGCACCACGAGCTCCTTGTCGTACCGGAGCGGTGACGGCTCCTTGGGGTCGATGATCAGCGCGCCGTAAAGGCCAAGCGCCTGTTGACGATCGGGCTTGGTGTGCGAGTGATAGAAGAAGGTCCCCGCCTGCACCGCCGTGAACTCATACGTGAAGGATCCACCCGGAGGGATCGGCGCCTGGGTGATGTCCGCCGGTCCGTCCATCGCGTTCGGGACGATCAGGCCGTGCCAATGGACGGTCGTGGGTTCCGGTAGCGAGTTGCGAACGACGAAGCGGACGCGGTCGCCCTGCGTGATCCGGATGCGAGGTCCCGGGACCTGGCCATTGAAGGCGTACGCCGCCACCCGCACGTACGGCAGGATGTTCCACCCGGTCACGGCGGCCTCAAGCTCGTAAACCTTTGCGCCTCCGTCCATACGTGCCTCCAGCGGACGATCCCCGCGAGCGTCGGCCGCCGCTTGAATCCGCACGCTGCCCGGATCGACCGCGGCCATATCGCGCATCGCTGCGCCCGGCAGATCTCGGCGCATCGCCATTCCTGGCGGCATGACCACGTTGCCGACCTGCTGGGCACTGACGGTGAGGTTCGCCTGCGAGGCCGCGAGCACGCTTCCTGCAACGAGCGCAAGGACGGTCAGCAAGGTCATGGCCGTGAGCTGCGCGCGCGTCACGGCGAAAGCGGGATCGGAGACCTTGCGCATCATCCCGGCCATGTCGTGAGGCTCCCTGACCCCGTGGCCGCCGCCGCCCTCGGTTGGTGCGGCTTCAGGTTGCTTCCCATGACCAGTAGCGCCGTGATGCTCGCTCAATGTGAGTGGCCCGCAGCTGCCGCGTGCGCGGGGCGACGCCGGCCCCGCCGAATCATCCGCTGCCAGATCTGTTCGAGGTCAGGCGAATGACCGCCCTTTCCAAGCGCTCGCTGCGTGCCCATCCCGTGCTTGAGTCCCACCGCGACCAGCCACACGTTCACCGGATAGGCGACGACGAAGCCGACGATGATGCTGGCGGACATCGCTCCCCAATACACGAGATGAGCCGGCTCCATCGCGCGCATGTCCTGACCCATCATCAAGAGCGTCATCGCAGGAATCATCCCGGCCATGACCATGTTCATCGAGAGCCACTCCGGGACGAGCGACATCGTGAGGGCCCGGCGGTAGGAGCCACCCATCATGTCCTTCATGAAGAGCGCCTGGAAGACGAACAGCCCGAACCCGAAGCCCAGCGCGTATTCGACGATGAAGTCGATCCACATCGGGAAGCCGAGGAGCGCGGTCGCGGTAGCGGCGAAGACGATGCCCGTCGCGTCGCCCGCAACGCAGTGGATCGTCGAGCCCACTCCTTGCTTCCAGAGCGGGCTGATGAAGCGTTCGTGCGTCCCAGGTCGCGGTTCTTTGCAGGACATCACGTAGAGGACCGCGCCCAGAAGGCCGGTGTACAGGGTTACGAGGACCCAGCCCCACTTCATGACGGTCAGCTCCGGGTTGTTCGTGGATGCATCCCACGCGACGTAGGCAGCGGAAGCAAGCGTGAGAACGATCCAGATCAGCACCACGGCGTCGATCCATGCCAAAGGTCCCAGAAGAGGGATCGACAGATCGGTCATGCCGCGAGCCTAGGCCACGCGCGATCCACAAGCAGCAACCGCTCGGGTCGCAGGTGATCGGCCGTCTGAGTCCGAGGCTTAGCCTCCGATGAAACTCATCTCGATCTTGTGGAGTCCCGTGGTCTCCTCGGAGCGAAGGTCAGAGTAGCGATCGGTCCGCTCGGTCCAGACGGCCGCGATTGCGTGAGCGATCTCCTCGTCAGAAGCGCCGCTTCGCAAAAGCGCGCGCAAGTCATGTCCCTGCGTCGCGAAGAGGCAGGTGTAGAGCGAACCGTCGGCCGAGAGTCGAGCTCGGGTGCAGTCCGCGCAGAAGGGCTGCGTCACCGATGAGATGACGCCGATCTCCCCGGCGCCGTCCCGGTAGCGGTAGCGCGCGGCGACCTCGCCGCGATACCCCGCTTGAACCGGCTCGAGCGGCATCTCGCGGTCGATCATCGCCACGATCTCGCGAGCCGGAACGACATCGTCGAGGCGCCAACCGTTCGTGGATCCCACGTCCATGAACTCGATGAAACGTAGGGTCATGCCGGTCCCCTTGAAGTAACGAGCCATCGGCAGGATGCTCGACTCGTTCACGCCGCGCTTGGTCACCATGTTGATCTTGATCGGCGCGAGGCCGGCGGCTCGTGCCGCGTCGATGCCGGCGAGCACTTTCGCGACCGGGAAGTCGGAATCGTTCATGTTCTTGAAGGTCGTGTCGTCGAGCGAGTCGAGACTGACCGTGACCCGCTTGAGCCCGGCGTCAGCGAGCGAGCGCGCTTTCTGCGCGAGGAGCGAACCATTCGTCGTCAACGTGAGGTCGAGGTCGCCGATCTTCGCCAGCTTCTCAACAAGACGCTCGATGTCGCGCCGCACGAGCGGCTCGCCGCCGGTGAGCCGGATCTTCTGCACGCCGAGCGAGACGAAGATCCGAACAAGGCGCTCGATCTCCTCGAACGTCAGGATCTCGGCCCGCGGAAGGAACTGGAAATCCTTGCCGAAGATCTCCTTGGGCATGCAGTAGACGCAACGGAAGTTGCAGCGATCGGTGACGCTGACGCGTAGGTCGTGGAGCGGCCTGCCGAGCGTGTCGAGCGGGAGTCCCATCACAAAAGTATGACCCCTGCCGCTCGAGCAGAGGCAGCTACCCGGTGAGCGCGTTGATCCGCCTAGGTTCGCCTCAAGATCCAGAGCCCCGTGTTCATATCGCTTGCGAAGACGAGTCCGGTCGCCGGGTCGTAAGCCACTCCCCATACCTGGGTCGTATTGGTGAGAACACTGCGCTGCGCCGGCTTGACCGGGTTCTGGCCGGCGGGCGGGACGAAGAATGCGACCTCGTGCGGAGCGCGCGGATCGCTCGCGTCCACCACTCGCACGCCGTCGGTGTACCAAGAAATATAGACGTCTGTGCCAACGGCGAGCGGGTTGTGTATGACGTAATCACCCGCGCCTGGATCCGACTTACCAAACGAGTTCTCAGTTCGGAACGAACCGATCTGCTTTGGTGACCGCGGGTTGCTGTAGTCCCAGACCCGCATGTAGCCCCAGCCAGGGACAACGCCGGCGCCGCCCTTACAAAAGTCCTCGTCCGCCGTAAAGAGGAGTTTCCGCGCATCGTCGTACGAAGCAGAGTGCGCGTCGCCGTCCTCGTTCGATGCGTAAGTCGCTCGGCTGAGGAACCGCGGCGCGTCCGGGCGACTCACATCAAGCGCGATGAACCCGGCATCCCAGTACGACACGAATAGGAGCTTGCCATCGGCCGACGGCGTCATCCCGTGGCCGAACGAGATCGCGAAACAGCCTTGACCACTCGCCGGGTCGAGTCCGAGATCCTTCTTGATCCCGAACGTCGAGACCTCTACGGGGCGCGTCGGATCGGTGATGTCGACGATCCGCGCGTCACCCCGACCACTCAGGTCGCGCACACCCGTCGGCGAACCGGGTTCGGCCCGCTCGCTGTACGGGACGCTCACGTAAGCAAAGGTCTTTCCCAGATCAGGGCGATCGCCGACCTCGAACTCGTGCACGCCCCTCGTGCAGCAGCCCGAGTCGTACAGCCCGAGCGTGACCGGCCGCGCCGGATCGGTCACGTCCCAGAGCATCAGCCCACGCCGAATGCTGAGATCGAAGCGCGAGCCGCAGACCTGCAGGCCCGACGCCGCGATGTCGTGACCGGCGAACGGGCCGTATCGCGCCGTATAGACGACAACGTCCTCCGCTGAAGTGTTCGCGGGGTTCTGGAGCGTCGAGACGACGGTCGGGTTGGACGGTGTCCGCGCATCGATCACCGCGACACCCGAGACGGGTTGCTCGGGGCAGAACCGGTCGTTGCCCGTCGCCCAGTCCTGAAAGCCCCAATGACCAACGTAGGCGAAGCCTTTGTGCACCCACACATCGGCGTTGAAACCGCGGCCGCCGATCTCGTTGTGGCCAACCGCGACCATGTTCCAAGCCGATCCGGCCTTGGTGCCGTCGAATGTCTTCTGCGAATCGGCGAGGATCTGCTGTTCGTTTGGCAGCAACTCCTCGGTGTTCTTGTTCGGTCCCGCGACACTCGTCATCGATCCCGCGATGGTGATGACCGCGACGGTCGATGCGATCAGCGCTCTGCGCATCTCGTCCTCCCGCTTTGCCTGCCGCGATCCGGGATTGTGAGATCACCCGACCCACTCGTGCAACCGCGGCTCGTCTACTCCGGATGTATCCGGCCTTACCGAGACAGATGCGCGCGTACCGCGTCCGCGATCGCACCGTGCTTCGGGAATCCGCCGTCACGCGTCATCGAGTGCAGAAGATCGCCATCAGCGGAAACCTCGAACGTTCCGCCCTCCCACGGGATGAGCTCGATAGACGAGAGCCGTGCTCCAAACTCGAGCATGAGCGCCTTCGCGAGGTCAAGCGTCTGTCCCTCGTAGCCGCAATCGGCGCAGTAGGTGATCTTGACCTTGTGCGCCTCGGTCATGCCGCGACGCGGGTCGCGATCTCCCTGAGCTCTCGGACGACCTCGGCGTTCGCGAACTTCGATGTCTCGTGCGCCACCCTTACGAGCTCCGCCTGCAGCCGAACGCGGACGTCCTCAGCAAGCTGATCGACCGGCGCGTCGGGGGACCCAAATTCCGGGTGCGCCGCGAAGATCTCCTTCCGCCGCTTCGCGCGCACCTCGGTGACCGAAGCGGGCCGCTCGATCCAGTGTCCGAGCTCGCGGAAATCCTCGTCGAAGAACACGAAGACGGGTATCGACTTGAACTGCCCCTTGTTCAGATAACCCTGCATGATGTCGTCGTTCTGGTCGCGGAGAAAGATCCGCACGTCGAGCTTTCCGCTGTCCTTTGCGAGGCGTCCGAGCACCGGGAGATTGGCGATCACGTCGCCGCACCAGTCCTCGGCGAGGACCAGGACCTTCACCGGGCGTGGGAGCGCGCTGAATGCGGCGAGATCTTCCGTGCTCAAGGCCACGCGTTGTTCGTTCTCTTCGAGGCGCTCGCGGTTGCGCGTCATCTGCGCTTTGTAGGCGTCGTACGTCAGCCCTCTGTCAAACCGTGCGCGATCGATCGTCATTCGAAATGGCCTCCCGAGCTGTGTGGATGATGGCAGCACCCCGAACAACGCGTCGGCCGCTCGGAAGATTCCGCCTAGCGGCTCTGTCTCGCCTTCGCGCCCTTGCGCCCCGCGGCGGACATGTCGCGCTTCGCGCGCGCTCGTTCGCTCGGCGGCTTAGGTTCCTTCGTCTCGCCTTTCGCGGTGCGCGTTTGATTCACCGTCGCCGCCGCGATCCGCTCGGCGGTCTCTTCCGGCCGCCCGCGCTTCTCGAGATTTGATTTGATGTGGTCGTACTGGCGCTCGCGCTTTTCGGTCCAGGCCCCCTGTGGCATTTGCGTCACCTCCCAAGCCCCTGCGTGCAAGCGGCGTGCGCGATCAGCCGCCGAATCGCACGGGTTCGAGGGTCACGAGATCGGCGATACGTTCGATCGCGATGTCCGGAGGCCGTCCGGAAGGAGACTCCGAGGCGTAATGGCCCTGGCGGACATGGATCGTGGTCGCCCGCGGCCCGAGGCCTTTCTTCGTGCGGGCAAGGAGCGCGGCCTTGTCGTCGACGTGCGCGTAGTGGCGCGCCGGAAAACGACGCTGCACTTCGGCCAGGTGATCTTCCTTGTGCTCGTAGACGAGCACGTTGCCACGCGTGGCGAGGAGCAACCCGGCCCGCGCGATCTTTGCCGGCTGATACACGCGGTCCCCGTCGGAAACGATGGCGACGTCGCCGAGGGTCCAGAGCCGGGCGACGACCTCCATCGCACGCGGATAGAGGTAGCGCTCGAAGGGCACGCTCAACACCGCGCGATCGACGTCTTCGGCGCGAGGCTCGCCAGGAAACGCGCGGCGGAAACGACGGAGCGTCTCGGGGAAGTTCACGACGCCCTCCTCTCCTCGCACGTCCTCGTACAGAGACCAAAAGCGCGCCGCGCGATCGGTCGCGACGAGGTTCGCGATGGCGGTCCGGGTGTCCTCCTTGGCCCGATCGTTGTCGAGGAGCGTGTTGTCCACATCGAGGAGGAACACGAGCGTGTCCGACGTCATAGCCGCTTCTCGAAGAGATAGGTCTCTTCTGACCACGGCCTGCGGTACCCCGCCGATCGGGCGGCGCGGCGCTCGGTACCGTTCGAGACGTAGAACGACGCCTCGTCGAGCCCGCGACGCTGCGCCTCGGCGCGGAGACCGAGCAGGAGTTCGACGAGCGGACGCGCTCGTCCTCCGATCGCGACGATCATCAGCGAGGCTTCATAACGATCGCCGAGTACCGCCGCCGCGCCCACAGCTCGGTCCGAGACGAACACGCGGCCCCGCGCGATAGCCGCCCGGACGTCGCGCGAGGTGACCTCTCTCCACTCCCAGCCATGGCCGCGCTGGACGAGCGGGCCGACGCGACGCAACACGGCCCGCACCTGAGCACGCGTGGCGCGTGCGGGTGGCGAGCCGGGCGTGGCCGGGGCTTCATGGCGCGATAGCTTCGCGACCCGCGCGAACCCGAACGTCGTCGCAGCGCGATGGATCGGAGTGTTATCCGACGCCGTCGAAAAGCGCAGCACGCGGAATCCCCGCTCGCGCGCGTAGTCGATGCGATGCGCGATGAGCGCCGTGGCGATCCCCTTGCGGCGCCAGCGCGGCGCGACCCGTCCTCCTTCGAGCCAGGCTTCGGTCCGCGATACGACCGTGAGCTTTCCCATCCCGACCACGCGTCCAGCCGATTCGGCTACGAAGAATGGTCCCGACCGATGGGTAACCCATGTGTCGAAAACATCCGGGATGCGATCATGCCCGCCCCACAGGGTGCGCACGGCCGCCAGCACGTCGCGCTTGTCGGAAGGGCGCGCGCGCCGGATCACGAGATCCACGGCGCCATGCTGCCGCAGGTCGGGCTAGCGGGCCTCCGCCGGGGTCACGGTCGTCCGTCGGAGCTCGCCGAAACGCACGTAACCCACCTCGACCGATCGGCCGATCCGATCCGCGGCCAGGGCGCGCTGGAGGTCCGAGAGCGTCGCGATCGGCACGCCGTCGACATCGACGATGAGGTCGCGCACCGCGAGTCCGGCGCGCTGGGCCGGTCCGCCCGCGACCACCTCGAGGACTCGGATGCCCGAGGCGTTGGTGATCCCGAGCTCGTTCGCGAGCTGACGGCCGATCGGCGTCGCGGCCCCACCGATCCCCAGGTACGCCCGGCGGACCCGGCCATCGCGAATGAGCATGCCCGCCACCAGCCGCGCGGTCGCCGCCGGGATCGCGAAGCAAATCCCTTGCGCGGTTGGGATGATCGCCGTGTTGATCCCGACCACCTTGGCGTGCGTGTCGACGAGTGGACCTCCGGAGTTCCCGGGGTTCAGCGCGGCGTCGGTCTGGATGACGTTTTCGATGAGGCGCCCATCTCGCGCCGACAGCGATCGCCCCAGGGCGCTCACGACACCGGTCGTGACGGTCGAGTGGAAGCCGAGCGGATCGCCGATCGCGATCACGAGCTGTCCGACCCGCAAGGACTCCGTCTCGGCGAGCTCCGCCGACGGCAACCCGGAGCCGAGGATGCGGATAACGGCGAGGTCCGTTGCGTTGTCGCTGCGGACGACCGCCGCGGTGAGCTCGGCGCCGCTGTCCAGCGTGACCGCGACTTCACGTGGCCCGTCGACCACGTGCGCGTTCGTGAGTGCGTAGCCATCGGGCGCGACGATCACGCCGCTGCCGCCGCTCCGGCCGCGACGGACGTTGACGACGCTCGGCGAGACCCGTTCGACGACGCGGATGACGGCTTGCGAGTACGCGTCGAGCAGCGCGCTCGCCGGATCGGGCTCGGCCCTGAGCGCTTCGCGAACTTCGGTCGCCATTAGTTGAGCGGCCCCTGTGACCTGACGTCTCCCACCTTCGAGAGCGCTTCCTTCAGCTCGGTGATCCAGGAAGCCTCGTTCTTCGCCACGAGACGCACGCACCACGCGAGGGCGTGCGAGCGGCTGCGGGCGACGCCCGAGCGAACGAGCGTGTCGAGCAGCTCGCGCTCCGGGAGGCGCAGCCGGGTCATGACCGGCACGGCCATGTGTGTGAAGAGCGCGGTCTGGTCCCCGACCTTCGCGCCCCATGCGAGATTCTTTCCGAATCGCTGGCGAGCCTCGTCGGCGATCTTGACTCGCTCGTCGCGCGTGCCCTCGCGGAATCGCTGGATGGCGCCTTCGCGGGCCGCTTTGACGGCGTCCGCTCCACCCCCAGCCTGAACCTCCGGCAGCGTGCCGATGACCCAGATCTCGTCCTCGTCCATGCGAATCTCGGGCGCTCCCGCGAACCACTCCTTCGGGAGCCGTCCGGTGAGCCAGCCCTTGACCTCTTCTGTTGTTGCCACATCAGCCTCCTGCTTCCGCTACTGCAATTACATGTAATACCGCTTGCACGAGTAGTCAAGCCCGGATTAGGCGCTTTTTGGCACATTCGGCCTCGGGCCAACCGTTCCCGTAGGGTGCGCGGGTGCGATCGACGGGCGTCGCGTTGGCCACTGCCGGGGCGATCGCGTTCGGCTTTACCTACGCCGACCAGGCCGCCCTTCTACCTCTCTTGAGCGCGGAGCTGGGCCTGAGCGACGTTCAGGCCGGTCTCCTCCCGACGGCGCTCTTCTCGGCGTACTTCGCCGCGACGCTCTTCACGACCGGCCTGCCTGACAGAGTCGGATCCAAACGCGTGATCGCGGTCGGTCTGGCTGCTGCGGCCGTCGGGACCACGCTCTGCGCAATCGGAACGAGCTTTCCGGTCCTCCTCTTCGCGAAGGCGATCCAGGGTGGTGGCTCCGCGCTCGCGTTCGTGGCGACCACCCGCTTCATCACCGGGCTCTATGGCGAGGCGCAGCCGCACTTCGGTCTTGGTCTCTACGGCGGGGGCTTCCCGCTCGGCTCCGCGCTGGCGTTGCTCTCCACCCCGACCATCGCCGACGCTCTCGGCGGTTGGCGCGGTTCATTCGCTGCCGAGGCCGCGAGCCTCGTCGTGATCCTCTTGCTGTGGATCGCCTTCGCGCCCTCGGTCCCACCTGTTCGCCGGGCGGGCAGCATGATGGACGCGCTCCGGTGCGCGAATTGTTGGCTGATGAGTCTTCAGCACGCAGCCGGTTTCGGAATGGCAATCGCAGCGGGGTCGTGGATCACCGTGTATCTCCTTCGCGAGTTCGCGCTGCCGCTCGCTCTGTCGGGAGTCCTCGGGTCCCTTCTGCTTCTTCTGGCTTTCCTAACCCGGCCGCTCGGCGGCGTCCTGGTGACGAGAGGACTGCTTCGCACGAAAGCGGTGATGCGCCTCGGCGACATAGCGCTCGTCGCCGGCGTCGCGCTTCTCGCCATTCCGGGTCGCCCCCTCGCCCTCGCGCTCGCGGGCGCGGTGGTCCTCGGAGTCGGCGTGGGCCTCCCCTACGCTGCTGTTTTCAACACCGCGGCGGCATCGTTGCCCCGCGCGCCGGGTGCGGCCCAGGGCCTCGCTGCGATCGGCGGCACGGCCGGCGTGATGATCGGTGCGCCGGTGATGGGCTTTGCGGTACAGACCTGGGGATTCGTCGCGGCGTGGGGCTTCGTCGGCATCGTCGGCGCGCTCGCACTCGCGGGCACAGCGGTCATGCGCGGGGAAGAGGAGCTCACTCGAGTCCGCGTATGACCTTCTCGACCGCCCGCAGATCGGCGACGAAGAGCTTCATCTCCCGTTGGCGGGCGGCCTCGTCAGGCGCGCGGAGGATCGACGACGGGTGGACCGTCGCCATGACGTGCGGGGCAAGCGGCGACGGGATCAGCTTCCCGCGCTGCTGGGTCACTTTGAAAGTCGGAGCGATGAGCGCCTGCGCGGCGGTCGCCCCGAGGCATACGACGACCTGCGGTTTCAAGATGCCGATCTCGGCGTCCAACCAGAGCCGGCAGGCCGCGATCTCGCTGCGGTTCGGCTTCTCGTGAAGCCGTCGCTTTCCGGCGGGTCGCCACTTGAAGTGCTTCACGGCATTGGTCACGTAGACCGTGTCGCGGTCAATACCTGCGGCCGCAAGCGCCTCGTCCAGCACGCGCCCCGCCGGCCCGACGAAAGGCTTACCGGCGATGTCCTCCTTGTCGCCCGGCTGCTCGCCGACAAAGACCACCTTCGCGGTCCGACGGCCCTCGCCGAACACCGTTTGCGTCGCGTTCTTCCAAAGGTCGCAAGCCTCGCAATGTGCGGCGGCGTCGCGCCACGCGCCAAGGCTCTTGGTCTCGGGTAGCTCCGGATAGTGGTGGCCCGGCTCCGGCGCCGGCGAGGGAGGATCCATCGGTGGCACGTCCGGTTGACGGAGCAAGCCGCGCGCCCGATGGTCCGCGCATGCGCGCGACGCTGATCGTCCTCGCGGTCGTCGCTCTCGTCGGGATCGGAACCGCCGAAGCGCTCATCAGTAACGACCAGCTGTCGCAGCTCCCCGGCCGAGGCCGTCCGGCGTTGAGCACCGGAGGCGCCGCGCTGACCGTCATCGGAATCGCGCTCTCCATGGCGGTCTATGCCGC
Organism: Candidatus Limnocylindria bacterium; assembly: GCA_036389995.1. Taxonomy (GTDB): domain Bacteria; phylum Chloroflexota; class Limnocylindria; order P2-11E; family P2-11E; genus 3-1-20CM-2-70-9. The sequence continues at coordinate 16,887 of DASWCR010000139.1, forward strand.
GCTCGGATTGCTCCTCGCGCGCCATGGCGCTCGCGAGGGCGCGGTGCTTGGGATCGGGATGTCCGTCGGTGTCGGCGCGGGAGTGATCGGCGGGAGCATCCGCGCGTACCTCGTTCGCGACTATCTGGGTGGAGTGCTCGGCGACTACGGGCTCGGGGGTCTGCTGATCGCGACCCTTGCGGTCTTCGTTGCGCTCTCAGTGGTGGTGAGCGTCGCCGCGGGCGCGAGTCTTACTTGGCTGAGCTTCCGGAGTGGTCTTCGTCTTCTGAGGCGGCGACCTCCGAACTGATGCGCTCGAGCACGCCCTCCCCGGCCAAGGCGATGAACCCGGCGACGATCTCGGGGTCAAAACGCTCCCCCGCCCCGGCTTCGATCGCTTTGAGACCGGCTTCGGCCGACCACGCCTCTTTGTACGGACGCTTCGAGGTCAGCGCGTCGAATACGTCGGCGATCGAGACGATTCGGGCAGCGAGCGAGATCTCCTCGCCTTTCTTCCCGTCCGGGTAGCCCTTGCCGTCCCAACGCTCGTGGTGCTCGCGCGCGATCGCGCGTGCGGTCTCGAAGAATCGCGCGGTCCCGAGCATCTTCTCGCCGTCGATGCAGTGCTGCTTGATCACGCTGAACTCGTCGTCCGACAAGACGTGCTCGCTCTGAAGGATGTGATCGGGCGTGTGGATCTTGCCGACGTCGTGCATGACGCTCGAGTAGCCGAATTCCTCGACCAGGTCCTCGGGCAGACCGAGACGCTCGGCGATCGCCTCGACGTATCGGCGAACGCGCTGAAGGTGCGTCCCGGTCGTGCGGTCCTTGATCGTCGCGGCGAGCAGCAGGTGGCTGATGCCCTGCAGGCCCGTGCGCCGCAGCTCCTCGCTCGCGATCCGCTCCTGCTCCAGCGCGCGCTCCAGCTCCTGCCGGCGCTCGCGCTCGCTGCGAAGCATCCCCGCGAGGTCTTCCGCGTAGCGCGTCGCCTGCTTCTCCATGAGCGTCATCTGCTTGAGCTGGTTTTCGAACTCCTTCCGGACGCCCTGCTCGCGCTCGTAGACCTTCGCGAAGTCGAGCGCCATGCGCATCGCCTGCGAGTTCGCCATGTCGGCGACGCGCACGGCCTGATGAAGGAGCTGTCGGAATACGTCCCCGCCCGCGGCCTGGGGGACGTCGGGATCGCGTGGGGAGACGTCCACCGTCTCGACCATGTTGTTCTTGGTGTCGTCGCCGGTGGTCAT
>DASWCR010000140.1:0-7355 GCA_036389995.1 Candidatus Limnocylindria bacterium
CGATCTTCCGGGCCGCGTCGATCAGATCCTCGCCCACCACGAGGACCGGCTTCGCGCAACGCTCGACGCGATCGGGGACGCGGAACGCGACGCGTACGCGGTGTGCCGCACGCTCTTTCCGGTCCTTCGTTCGCCGCATGAGGAGCGCTTCGCGCTCGCAGAGACGCTTGCGCATCTTCGATATCTGGAACGGCGCGGGTACGTGCGCGAAGCCGGGTCTAATCCCGCCCGTTGGAGGGTCGTGTAAAAGGCAGAGGGTCCTATTGACGCGGAGTGAACACTTGTTCTAACTCTAAAGTGTGCAGCCCAGGCGCGACCAGCGGCCGTACAACGTCGCGTACTACGCGGCCCATCGCGAACAGGAGCTCGAGCGAGTTCGCGTCCGCCAGGCCGCGACGCTCGAGTTCTTGCGAAATCTGCGACGGCAGCCCTGCCAAGACTGTGGTGGAACGTTCCCGCCCTGGGTCATGGACTTCGACCACCGTGATCCGCGGGCGAAGAGCTTCTCTATCGCAGCAGGAAAGGCGCTGTTGAAGCCACGGGCGGTCTTACTCGAGGAGCTCGCCAAATGCGACATCGTCTGCGCGAATTGTCATGCGGTGCGGACGTATGAGTGGGTGAGAGCGAATAAGGCCACCCTCTCGTGGTTTGCGGTAGGCGTCTCACCGCGAATCGAAGAGAAGCGCGCGTACTGGAGGACACACACCGACCTGCTAGCCAAACTTCGCGACGTTCCCTGTCTAGACTGCGGTCGGCGATTTCCTTTCTACGTCCTCCAGTTCGATCATCGGGACGGAACTCAAAAAAGCTACACCGTGTCTCAAATGATCAGTCGTGCTGGTACCGAAACCATCCTCGCCGAAGTCGCGAAGTGCGATATCGTTTGTGCGAACTGCCACCGCGATCGAACGTACCGTAGGCGTGCATCTAGCGCGGGTGTGTTGTAGTGGCCGCAAACGACTTTTCCAAAGTTGTAGTGCGGGTTCGATTCCCGCCACCCGCTCCCGACTCGAGCTGCATCTGCACCAGACCGACAACCATGGTTCGTCGCTTTCTGCCCAGCGGGCCCGGCTCTTGCAGATACCTCGCTCAACAAAGCCGAAGGCGGTGCGACGTGAAGGACAAGACGACAGGCGACGGACTCCCCCGTGCCGACGCGAAAAAGTCGAGCTCGAGCCACAGCGGCGGCAAGAGCTCGAGTCATAGCGACAGTAAGAGCAAGAGTCACAGTCAGAGCAAGAGCCAGAGCCAGTCGAAGCACTAGCGACTCAGCGCCAGCGCGTCAGGATTACCTCACGCTGGAATAGCCGCGTCGCGACCCACAGGGCGCCGGCCGCAACGAACGCGAGGATCACGCCGGTGCCGAGTGCGAGCGCCGGCCCGAGGACGACGACTCCTGCGAGCTGACCGAAGAGCAAGCCCACCACCGGCACGATCAGGACGGCCGAGATCTGTTGCGCGGTGCGTGGATCGTTGACGCGCGACGAGAGCACGACGATCAGCGCGACTCCAATTAGCGCGAGCAGCGGCGCGTCGACGAGCACGGCGAGAATCCAGCCGGGCGTCACGAGGACCGCGCGGACCCGGTCGGTCACCGCGAACGCGAGGACGCCCGCGACGAACAGCGCCGCCGAAGCGATCGTGATTCCGAGGGCCGGAATGAGCGCCGCGAGCATCTTCCCGAGCAAGAGCTCCCAGGTGCGGATCGGCGTCGCCAGAACGGGCTCGAGAGTGCGCTCCCGTTTCTCCCCGACAATCGCGTAGGACGCGAGGACCGACGGGATGAAGATCGGAAGAAGCAGGAAGAGGGTCGAGAACTGTTTCCCAACGATCGCTTGCCCAATCTCAAGCAGCGAGAGTCCGGCGAACTCGGGCGGGAGTGGCGTCGCAGGGAGACTCACGCCACTCGATATCTTGCCTACCACAACAAACGCGGCGACTGCGAACGCGGTGATGAGCGGCGGGAGGACCAGCGTCGCCAAGAGCAGCGCCCGCTGTAGCCGAAGCTCGAGCCACTCCTTCTCGAGCACGATGAGCGCCTTTTTCACTTGTGACCGCCGACGAGTCTCAGATAGACGTCCTCGAGCGAGTGCTGAAGCCGCTCGACGTAGCGAATACGCCCGCCGGCGGCGGCGAGAGCGTCGACCAGGTCGGGGTTGCGCGTGTCAGGATCGTCGAGCTCCAGCGTGAGCGTGTCGCCCTCGGCGTGAGCAGTCCGCACGAACGGGAGCGAACGGGCCACAGGCACGAACCGCGCGGCATCGCCGACGACGCGCACGATCGTGCCGGCTCCGAACAAGCCCGCGCGCAGCTCGGCGGGCGAGCCCATGCGAAGGAGCCGGCGCTGGAAGATCCCGATGCTGTCGCAGAGCTCGTCTGCTTCCGGCAGGTTGTGCGTCGTGAGGAAGATCGTCCTGCCTTCCGCGCGAAGGCCCTTCACGAACTCGCGCACGGTGCGCGCCGCTTCGGGGTCGAGTGCTGCGGTGGGCTCGTCCAAAAACACGACGGTCGGCTCGTGGAGCAGCGCTCGCGCGATCGCGAGCTTCTGCCGCATGCCTTTCGAGAATGTCCCGACGGGCTCGTCCCGGCGGTCCCAGAGCTCGAGAAGGTGGAGGTATCGCTCCACCTGCGCATCGGCGCGCGGCGGCTCGAGGTCGTAGAGCCGCGCGAAGTAGCGGAGGTTCTGTCGCGCGGATAGCCGGTCGTAGAGGCCGGGCTGCTCGGTGAGGATCCCGACCGACCGGCGCAGCGCGGTGTCGTCCACCCCCAGCGCGTGGCCCGCGACGATCGCGTCGCCGTCCGTCGGTGCAATGAGGGCGGCGAGCATTCGGACCGTCGTGGTCTTCCCCGCCCCGTTCGGCCCGAGGAAGCCGAACACGGTCCCCGCTTCGATGGTCAGCGAGAGGCCGTCGACAGCAACCCGGCCGTCGAACTTGCGCGTCAGTCCATGCGTCTCGATCGCGTGAGCCACGCTTCAACAGGAAGATAGCTTTACGATGCCGCGACGTGATGCGGTGGTCGGCGCGTGACGTTCGCTCGCTCGCGGTCGGCCTTGCCTACCTCGCGCCGGCTCTGTCCATCTTCGTCGTCTTCGTGTTCATCCCGCTCGGGCGCACCTTCTACCTGAGCTTCTACAACACTCGATCCACCGGCGCGATCACGACCTTCAACGGCATCGATCACTACATCGATCTGGTCACTTCGGAGACATTCCGCTCGACTCTCCTGGCGACCGCACTCTTCGCGCTCTACACCGTGCCCATCGGGATCGCTTTGGGGCTCATCCTCGCCGTGCTCCTCAATCAGCGACTCCGCGGGATCAGCGTGTTCCGAACGATGATGGCGAGCACGATCGCCATCTCGGCAGCGGTCGGTTCGCTGATCTGGCTGCTCCTCTTCAATCCAAGCCTCGGGCTTCTGAACTATGTTCTGTCGCTGATCGGCGTCCACGGGCCGGCGTGGCTCATCCAGCCGACGATCGCGATCATCGCGGTCTCCATCACGACGATCTGGCTGACGCTAGGCACGAACATCATCGTGCTGCTCGCGGGACTTCAGGGGATTCCCGAGGAGATCTACGAAGCCGCGCGGCTCGACGGCGCGCGCGGCGCGCGAATGTTCACGCGCATCACCGTCCCGATGGTCTCGCCATCGCTCTTCTTCCTACTTGTTGTCGACACCGTCGCCGTGCTGCAGGCATTCACGCAGATCCACCTGCTGACGCGAGGCGGTCCCGTCGACGCGACGCGAACGCTCGTCTACAGCATCTATCTCGACGCGTTCCAGAACTTCCAGTTCGGATTCGCGAGCGCCGAATCGGTCGTGCTCTTCGTCCTGATCATGGCGCTCACGATCATCCAGTTCCGCTTCGTCGAGCGACTGGTGCATTACCAATGAGCGAGGGCGGGAGGGCGACCGCAGTCGCCCGGACGTACGAGCGAGTTGGACCCGCGAAGCGGGTCGCAGTGAGTGAGGCGAGATGAGCGCGAGTGGTGCGGCGACCGCGATCGGCCGGACGGAGAAGGTCGCGTTGCAGAGGGGGCGGCCGCTGCCGATCCGCAAGGTCGGGTCCTACCTGCTGCTTACCGTCGTCTCTGTCCTCGTCGCGTTCCCACTGCTCCTGGCGCTGTCGTACTCATTCATGAGCGAGTTCGATATTGCGACGTTCCCCCCACCGGTGATTCCGGCACATCCGTCGCTCGACAATTACAGCAAGGTCCTAGCCACCATCCCCATCGGGCGCTACCTCTTGAACAGCTTCATCGTTTCGACCGCGGTGGTGATCGGGCAGCTCATCACTGCGAGCCTCGCGGCGTATGCGTTCTCGTTCCTGATCTTCCGCGGGCGCCAGGTCCTTTTCTTCCTTTTTCTCGCCACGCTCATGATCCCGTGGGAAGCCACGATCATCCCGAACTACATGACGATCCGATCGCTCGGATGGCTGGACACATATCAAGGCCTGGCGGTCCCATTCATGGCGACGGCGTTCGGGACGTTCCTACTGCGCCAGGCCTTCATGCAGATCCCCCGTGAGCTGTGGGATGCCGCCCGCATCGACGGCTCGACGACTTTCCGCTTCCTGCGTGAGATCGTCATTCCGCTCTCGCGCCCGGCGCTCGGCACGATCGCGATCTACGGGTTCCTTTCGACCTACAACCAGTACTTCTGGCCACTCCTGATCACCAATGAGACGCTCATGCGGACGACGCAGGTCGGCATCGCGCAACTACGCTTCGAAGAGTCACTCCGCTGGGGTTTGGTCATGGCGGGTGTCATCATGGTCGCTGTACCAACGCTCGCCCTGCTCGTATTGGGGCAACGTCAGCTGATCCGAGGACTTACCGCGGGTGCGGTCAAGGGGTAGAGCTCAGGAGGGAAAGATGCGCAAACTCGCAGCATTCACGATCGCGCTTTCGATGGTCGCCGCGGCGTGCGGCGGCGGGACTCCCGGCGGCAGCGGCGCGAGTCCGACGGGAGACCAGAGCGCTCTCGCTCCAGGCAAGGACGTCAAGCCAGCCGCGAATATCACCTGGTGGCACGCCATGTCCGGCATCAACGGCGAGGCGCTGAACAAGATCGTTAACAACTTCAACGCGAGCCAGAGCGCCATCAAGGTCACGACGGTCTTCCAGGGGACCTACGACGACCTCCTGAGCAAGCTCAACACGGCGCTCGCATCGAACGCCGCACCGGCGCTCGTGCAGGTCTACGACATCGGCCAGCGCTACATGTACGACAGTGGCCAGGTGGTGCCGATGCAGGCCTTCATCGACCGTGACAAGTTCAGCACAGCGGACTTCGAGCCCGCCGTTATCAACTACTACAAGTACCAGGACAAGCTCCAGAGCATGCCCTTCAACGCGTCGTCATCGATCTTCTATTACAACAAGGACGCGTTCACCGAGGTCGGGCTCGATCCCGCGAAGCCGCCGGTGACATTCACCGAGATCACCGAGGCCGCGAAGAAGCTCACCAAGAAGGACGCGAGCGGGAACACCGTCCGGTACGGGTTCGGACCTTCTATCTACGGATGGTTCTTCGAGCAGCTCCTCGCCACTTCTGGCGCGCTCTACGCCGACAACGGCAACGGGCGTGACGACCGCGCGACGAAGGTCGTCTACAACAGCGCCGCCGGCAAAGCGATCCTCGACTGGTGGAAGGCCGGCATCGACGGCGGCTACTTCTACAACCCGGGACAGGACAACGCCGGAGCGACAACGGCATTCCAGGCCGGCAAGACCGCGATGTACCTCGAGTCCAGCGCAGCGCTTCGCGGCAACATCAACACCGCGAAGTTCCAGGTGGGCACCGGACTCTTCGCTCGGCCGGACAACAAACCGGCGAACGGCGGCAACATCATCGGCGGCGCCTCGCTCTACATCATGAAGAGCCGACCGGTGGAAGAGCAGCAGGCCGCGTGGGAATTCGTCAAGTACGCGATGAGCCCGGCCGTGCAGGCGCAGTGGCAGTCGGACACTGGCTACTACGCGATCGTTAAGGCCGCATACAACGAAGCTCCGGCCAAGGAATGGGCGACGAAGTACCCGCAATTCCAAACGCCGGTGGACCAGATCCGCAATTCACCTCAGAACCGCATGACCAACGGCGCGGTGCTTGGCGTCTTCGCGCAGGCGCGCGCACGCACGCAGAAGATGATCGAATCGGTCTTACTTGGTCAGGCCACGTCGCAAGCGGCCCTCGATGCGGCAGTCGCTGAAGTGAACGACGCAATCGATAAATACAACAAGGCGAACAAATAGCCACACGAGACGAGACAGTGCGGTCGCTCGGCGACCGCACTGTCGATCTCCTCGTCATCGGCGGCGGGATCATCGGGGCGGGCATCGCCCGCGACGCGGCGCTTCGCGGGCTCGACGTCGCGGTTGTCGAGCAGGCCGACTTCGGCGCCGGCACCACATCCCGACCGACCCGACTGATCCACGGCGGTCTTCGCTACCTCGAGCTCTTCGACTTCGCTCTGGTCCGGAGCGACATGCGCGAGCGCGAGATCCTGCTTCGGATCGCGCCGCACCTGGTCTTCCCGCTCGCGTTTCTCCTACCGCTCTACCGCCCGACCTTCTTCTACCAGCTGAAGCTGCGTATCGGGATGCAGCTCTACGACGCGCTCTCGCTCGACAAGAGCTTGCCGAGGCGGCAGCACCTCGACCGCGCCGCGACACTCGCCGCGGAGCCGACCCTCGAGCCTGACGGGCTCACCGGCGCTTGGCGCTTCTACGACGCGCAGGTGCCACTTGTCGAGCGGCTCGTCGTAGAGAACCTGGTCGATGCGGCCGAACGCGGTGCGCTCGTCCTGAATCACGCGCGCGTCATCGATTTTCTTCGCGAAGGCGATCGGATCCTGGGAGCGCGCGTTCGCGACACCGTCGCCGAGCGCGACCTCGAGGTCCGCGCTCGATTCACCGTCGTGGCGACCGGACCGTGGCTCGATCGCACGATCGCGCCGCTTCGCAAGAGATCAGATCCGCTCCTCCGCCTGACGAAGGGCGTCCACATCGTCACTCGGCGCGCGGTGCAGCAGGCGCACGTCCTGTTCGCGAAGAGCGATGGCCGACTCTTCTTCGTGGTGCCATGGCTCGACGCGACGATCGTCGGGACGACCGACACCGATTACACAGGCGATCCGGGCAACGTCGTCGCGAGCGAGGAGGACGTCCGTTACCTACAAGACGAAGCCCGTCGCGCCTTTCCGAGCGCGCCGTTCGATGACATCCACTTCACCTGGGCCGGGGTTCGCGCCCTCGTGCGCGAGGAGGGCGTGAGCGAAGGGCAGGTCTCCCGCAAACACGCGCTCTTCGATCACGCCAAGCGCGAAGGCGTGGAGGGCGTTCTCTCCG
>DASWCR010000141.1:0-7761 GCA_036389995.1 Candidatus Limnocylindria bacterium
CCCCGCGGTCGTCGGCGCGGTGTAGCCGATCGTGAACTGCTTGCTCGCGCCGACGGCCATGTCGCCGCCGAGCGGGATGCGCGGGCCGTCCCAGATCAGCGCGTTGCCGTTCCCATCGAGAAGGTGGTAGCTGAGGTCGACCAGGTTCGGACCGCTCGCGCTCCACGGCTGGTTGCCCGTGTTCGTGACGGTCATCTGGACCGTCTTCGTCTCGCCGAAGTACGCGGGCGCGAGCGCCGCGCTGTTGTACCCGGCCGCGTAGGTGATCGGCGCGACGGTCGTGAGGAGGCGCAGCGTCGAGCTTCCAAGGGTCCCGAACCACGCGACGCCCTCGCGCACCAGATCGAATGTGAGCGCGCACGCGCACGCGGACGGCGGCGCGATCACGGTCGCGTTCACCGTCGCGGTCGCGCCGGGATCGACGCTCGCGACGAGCGGCGTGCGCCTGCCATCCCAGACGATCGCATTGCCGCTCAGCACGTCGTGCCAGTGGTAGCTCACCGTCACCGCGCTCACGCCGGGACTGGCGAGCGCCGGCCACTGCGCCGCGCCCACGTTCGTGACGGGCACGCTCAGCTGATAAGTGCCGCCCGCGATGAACGAGGGCAGCGTGACCGCGCCGAACCGCGCGAGATACGGCGGCTGCGCGGTGACCGAGTACGGGTTGCTCGGCGCGACCCAGCCGACGCCTTCCTGGACGAGCGCGATCCGGAGGAGGTACGAGCCGGGCGCGCTCGGAGCGGTCACGGCGAGCTGGACCATGCGCTGCTGCGTCGGCGCAACGTCCCCGCCGAGCGGCGTGCGCGCGCCGTCCCAGATGACGGTCGTGCCCGACGCGTCGTACCAGTGATAGCTCAGGTTGACGAGGCCAGGCGCCGTCGATTTCCACGTCTCCGTGCCGGTGTTCGTGAGCATCACCGAGACGACGAACGCGTTGCTCGCGGGAACCGAACCCGGGGGCGAGGCCGTGTAGGTCGCGACGAGCGTCTCCGCCGGCATCGCGAGCGCGGCGCCGCCGGGGAGCAGCATCGCGAGCGCCACAAGCGCCGATACGACGTGCCTCAAACTCACCCTTCCCTTTTTCCTCAACGCTCGGTTGTTCGCTGGGCTACGGGCTGGTGTTCACGACCAGCACGTTCTCGAGGTGCCGCAGGTCCACGGCCGGAACGAGGATGGCGCGCTGGAACGTTCCGTTCTCACCTTTGGTGACCTCAACGACCTTACCGAGGATCAGGCCTTTCGGATAGAGCGATTTCAGGTCATTCCCGATGGCGAGGCCCGCCGTGATGACAACGTCGCCGACTTTCACGTCCTCCGTTTGGAGGATCCAGTCCATCACGAGCGTGTCGCCGTACTGCCCCCGCACGATGCCCGCGGCGCGTGAGCCCTGGACGAGCGCGGAGACAGCCGAGCCCGAGTCTGTTACGAGAAGGACCTTGCTGTAGTTGTTGCCGACCTCGCTCACTCGGCCGACGACGCCGCGATCGGAGATGACGACGTCGTCGAGAAGCACGCCGTCCTTCGCGCCCGCGCCGAGGACGATCGTGTGAAGGACACCCGACGGGTCCCGCGCGATGACCGGAGCGCTCTGCGTCCGGAGCTTGAGCGCCTTCGCGGCCTCGGCGAGCTGCGCGGCCTGCTGCGCCTGGAACGCCTGCTCGCGGAGCTGGACGTTCTCGAGGGTGAGCTGATCGACCCTCGCCTTGAGGGAGTCGTTGTCGGTCCGGAGGTTCTCGATCTCGGCGACGGCCTGCCAAAACCCGCCGGCAGTCGAGCCGACCTGACCGAGGACGCGCTCGGCCGGGACCAGGAGCTCCGTTACGAAGGTCGCGCCGGCCCGGACGAAGGTGGTGTCACGGAAAAGGAGCAGGGCCAGGGAGACCACAAAGAGGACGGCGAAGGGCCGAAGAAAGGCGTTCCCCGAACCCGGAGCGCGCCGCGCGCGCCCAAATGTGGCCATCGCACCTATTTAACGGCGTAAACGCCCGTCTGTCTCTAGTTCTAGCGAGGTAGCGCCGCGTATGTCTCCATTACGAGACTGCGCTCGTAGTTCTCGAGCTCCTCGAGGATCTTCCCGCACCCGCGAGCCACGCAGGTGAGCGGGTCGTCGGCGATGTGGACCGCGATCTGGGTGGCCTCGGCGACGCGCGTGTCGAGGCCGCGGAGAAGCGCGCCGCCGCCCGCGAGGTAGATGCCCTGGTCCATGACGTCGGCGATGAGCTCGGGCGGGGTCTCCTCGATCGTGTCCTTGATCGCGTCGACGATCTGCTCGACGGATGGGTCGAGCGCTTCGCGGATCTGCGCGCTCGTGACCTCGATCGATCGCGGCAGACCGGTCAAGAGATCGCGGCCCCGGAAGAACGTGGTGACTTCCTCGTCGAGCGGATACGCCGAGCCGATCGCGATCTTGATGTCCTCCGCGGTGCGCTCGCCCATTAGCAGATTGAACTCGCGTCGCGCGTACGCGACGATGTTTTCGTCCATCTCGTCGCCGCCGATGCGGATCGATCGCGACACGACGATGCCGCCGAGCGACGTGACCGCGACCTCCGTCGTGCCGCCGCCGATGTCGACGATCATCGAGCCCGATGGTTCGTTCACCGGAAGTCCCGCACCGATCGCCGCGGCCATCGGCTCTTCGACGAGTCGCGCCCACCGCGCACCGGCCGAGAGCGCGGCGTCTTGCACAGCGCGCTTCTCAACTTCGGTGACGCCGGACGGGATCCCGATGATCACGCGCGGGCGCGGCAGGAGGGCCATGCCCGAGTGCACCTTCTGGATGAAGTAGCGAAGCATCTGCTCGGTGATGTCGAAGTCGCTGATCACGCCGTCGCGGAGAGGACGGATCGCGATGATCGACGCGGGCGTCCGCCCGACCATGCGCTTGGCCTCAGCTCCGATCGCGAGCACCGCGCCGGTCCGGGCGTCCTTCGCGACGACAGAAGGTTCGCTGATGACGATCCCGCGCCCACGAACGTGGACGAGGGTGTTGGCCGTGCCGAGATCGATGCCGACATCACGCGAGACCAAGCCGAATACGGAATCGAGCAATCCCAGGAACCCTCCGAGCGCTGTGCGTCCTCGTGCCGAACTGTAACGCCCGAACTGGGCCGTTAGCGCGCTGTCGGGGTCGGAGTTGGTGTCGGTCTCGGAGTAGTTGAGCCGGAAGTCCTCGGGCGAGGCGTCGTCGTAGGCCTTGGAGTCGGGCGAGACGTCGTCGTGGGCCTCGAAGTCGCCCGCGAGGTCGGTCTTGCCGTCGGCCTCGGTGTCCGCGGCGTTGCTGTCCGCTCGGACGCCGGGATGCCCAGGACGATCAGCGCGACGCCGTCGCCGGAAAGACCGGCGAGCCGGATGGGCTGGTAGCGGTCGTCGTACGCGACGACGCGGTGGACGGAGCGCGGCGGCGTCTCCTCGTAGACCCACATGACGGTGTGCGCTGCGTTCGCCCACGCCTCGAAGACCCGGATGTGGCCGAGCCGCTTCGGGTCGCGTCCCGTCGTGAGGTTCAGCGCGTCACCTGGGAGGAGCTGGTCTTTCGAAATCGCGTGCGAGACGTTCGAGATCGAGTCGGTCGAATACCGCTCGACTCCCCACACGCGGCTCACCCACGCCGAGCAGTCCATGCCGTTCTTCATCGAGTTGCCGCCCCACACATTTGGGATGTTCAGCATCGACGCGGCGCGCGAGACGATCTCGCCGCGGATCGCGAACGACGGATCGGCGACCGCCTTCTCGAAGACCGGGGCCGGCGGTGGCGGTGCGACAGCCTCGGGTCCGTTCGCTTTCGCCGGATCGGCGGTAAGCGTCGCGAGCGACGAGAGGAGCGGCAGTCGAACGTTGGACCACTCGTCCTCGTCGACGAAGAAACGCACGACGACGACCCGACCGCTGCTCTTCGCGAAGTAGTACCGCGTGAATGTGCGAAGACCTTCGTAGCTCGAGTCCTCGTCCGTCGAAACGAATCCGTCGACCGCGCGCGACGTCTGCTCCCATCGCTCTGGCATTGCGCCGATGAGTCCGCTTCCGATACGCGCGACGCCGATCGAGAGCACCGCGCCGGCGTCGTTCAAGAGTCCGCTGGTCGGTGCGACCGGCTGCGCGTAGAGCGACGGGTCACCGAGTCGTAGCTGGAAACGCGCGACCTCGAAGACGGGATCGTCCGGCTCCGTCACCGGGTTGAGCGATTCGGCCGGCGACCGTCGCCACCACGCCGGCGGCGCGATCGAGAGTCCCCACTCCTCGTCTGTCCAGTTATTCGCGAGGAGCGGCAGCGCATCGACGCTCTGAACGTGCCGCGCCGTGAGGCTCGGGGCAGGTTGGGCCGCTCTGGTCCCGCCGAGCGGGAGGGAAACCAAGACCGACACGGCGAGAAGTGCCGCGCCGGGCATCGCCGTGCTGCGACGTGGCTGTCGGTTCCCCACCGCTCAGATATCGAAGGCGCGCGCGAAACGTCACACCAGTCCCTTGATACGCGCTTGACCCGCCGCTAGGTCGGTGAGGGTCTCCAGAGATCGATCTCGGGGAAGCCATGCATGCTCAGAAGCTGCGATATCTCGCCGGTATGGAAGGCATCGTGGGATAGAAGCCGCATGAGCACCGACTGTCTCGTGTGCTTCTGGGTCTTCCCGCCGATCTCGCGGGTAAATTCTTCGCCGAGCATCGATGGCGTCCATCGTTCGAGAGATCGCTCGATGATCTTCCACGACGACTCGAGCGCGAAGACGAGCTCCTTCGAACCGCGCGGGGTGCTCTCGTCGTCCTCCCAGCCCACGCCACTCAATGGATCGGTGAACGGCGTGGTCTCCGCGCCGCTCTCCTTGAACACACCGCAGAGCCAGTAGACCCGCGCGCCCGCGGTGTGAGCGGCGATCGCCCACATCGGCCACTTGTCCGGCGCGGCTCGCAACCTCAGCTGCTCGTCGCTGAGACCGCGGATCGCGTCGACGAGGCGAGCGTTGTATTGGCCCCAGCGGTCGTAGAAAGGAGCGACTCCCCCGCTCATAGCCGGATCGTAAGAGTTGGCGCGACCAAGTCGGATGCGCTGATCCCCAGGTCGTGAGACGCTGGATGCATGCGCGCATTACTCCTTCTTGTTCTCGTCCTCAATGCGTGCACCACCCAGCCGAATGCTGGAGCATCACCGACTACTTCGCCGACCGCGTCTCCGACGGCCACGGCGACTCAGTCGCCGACAAGCTCACCGACCCCGTCGCCCTCACCGATCGCGCTCCCGTCGATTGCGCAACTGAACGCGCCTTCGGGCATCGTTGTGTGGGCCTTCGTTGGGGGTACGCGCCTCTTCCGTTCTTCGGACCGCGGCGACACGTGGGTTGAGCGGTCGACAGCGCCCGGTCTCGTCACCACCGAGGCTTCGTTCGCTGACGACACGAATGGCCTTCTGCTGAATACGGGCACCGCTGTTGGGGCGTGCGAGACACAGACCGCGTCGATCGCAAAGACGGCAGACGGCGCCGCCACCTGGCAGCGGGTCACGGCGATTGGCATCGCCGACGCGATGTGCAAGCGCGGTCTGGCATCGGCGGATGCGACCCACGCCGTCCTCACCGCGTATGGCCCGAACAGCGGTCCGGTGATCTATCGCACCGCCGACGGCGGCCGGACGTGGGCAGCATCGAAGCCATTGCCCGATCCGCCGGGCTTCACGTTCACGACACCGGGAGGTGTCGTCATTCTTCCTGGTCGCCCGCGCGCATTCGGGTTGGAGATCCTCGTCGACGCGCAAGGCTACGGAGAGAAGACGCGATACGTGTTCCGTTCAACGGACGGCGGCGCGACGTTCAAGTACGCGTCGACGGTCCCGACAGTCGAAGGCGCCGTCGCATACGTGACAACAACACGCTGGTTGCAGATCGCACCGCCCAACTCATCGATGGAGACGACCGACGGCGGCGCCACTTGGCACGCGTACACGACCGACTACAGTCAAGCCGCGCCGATCGCGGGGGAATTCATCTTCGGCGGTGCGATGGTCGGTTACGGCACGGTGCGCGGCGCCATTCAGCGAACGACGGACGGTGGCGCGCACTGGACCACGATCAAGACGCCGGGAACCTAGGCGCTAAGAGCGGGCGAACGCGACTAGGTCAGCCTGTCGGTCGGCAGGAGGTCTGCAAATCGCAAGACCAAACCGAGTAAGTCAGCCCGTGAGGTCGTTCCCTGTCTCGCCATGCACAGAACGGCACCGCCGCCGACGAGGAAGCTGAAGCCGCGGCCGTTTTCGGTAAGCCAAGAACGAACCTTCGGTCCGAGGATTTGCTTGGCCTGCGTCGGGTCCTTGCATTGGACTCGAAATAGCCGATCGAATTCGGGGTCGCCGACTGCCACGTCCCCCGCGCCAAGCTTCGCCGCAATTCTGGTGATGACCGTCTCGTTGGTGATCTTGAGAGTGACATTCCCGAGCGCAGTCGAGATGAGCGCGCAGGTGAAGTTGCTTTGGTAAGTGGTGCCGCGGGCTCCGTAGACCACGTAGTAGTAATCGAACACCCGGATGTCTCTCCCATCGCGGCGACCCGAGAGGACGCGCTGAACTTTGTGCCGCGAACCACCGCTGGTGAGCTCCCCGGCGAGGTCCTCAAGTTCGGGCGACGGAGGTTGTTGCCTGTACTCCAGACCCAGCTCGGTCGCAGCGGAGCGCGCCTCCTGATTCCGCCGCTTAATGAGACGGCGGCCCCACCAAATGAACGCGCACGTCGCCGCCAGGCCTCCCGCACCCGCGCCGAGGAGCGTCGGGTTTTGCTGACTAGCGCCAGCGAAAAGCATTAGCAGTGCACCCGCAAAGAGAGCCCACGACCGATACGCCGGTTGCTCCCCACCACCAAGCGAGACGAGCCACGCAACTCCGAGGACGAACAACACCGCCGCGCCTACGCCAACGAGGAATTCGAGCACTCGGATCGCCGAGGAGACTAGACCTGGGCCAGCTTAGGAGCGGGCGCGCTCTCCCTCGGCCTTGCCGCCCGGATGGACCGTCCAGTCGCGCTCGTCGAAATCTTTCGCGCAGAACGGGCAGATGTTCCACTCCGGTCGGATCAGCTTGCCGCAGTTCGGGCAGACCCTCTTGAGCCGGGTGCGGCATGTCGGGCAGAGGATGAATTCTTCCTGCACGCGTTCTTTGCACGTCGGACACACGACGCGCTGCTCGGCTTCGGCGAGCAGGCTCTCCTCGGCGAGCTGACGTTCGTACGCCTCACCGAGCGTCTCCTTCGGACGAACGATGAGATACAGGAAGAGCCCGAAGATGTTGAGGATGACCACCATGAGGCCCGCGAGATACGGAAGGAGCTGGTTCTCGGTGCGCTGCTGCGCGTCGCGAACCGTCCAGAACACCATCGCGAGATAGATCGCGAGGATGTACAGACCCGCCAACCGAACCGACAGCTGGATGAGCGGGTTGCTGACGATCGACGTCCAGAGCTGGTTGAGATCAGGCATTTAGCACGGCTCCAATGCGTACGGTGTCACGACGGACGCGGTCGCGCCAATAATCAAGTAGGTCTCTAAGGGTCTGCTCGAAGGGTATCTTCGGCTCCCAGCCGGTCGCCTTCTGGAACTTGGAGGCGTCCGCCCAGAGGATCGGGACGTCCGACGGGCGGAGCCGCGCCGGGTCTTCCTGAGACCGGATCTTCACCGTCGAGTTGGCGAGCTGCATCGAGAGCATCTCGCCGATCGCCCAGGTCCGGCCGCGGCCGATGTTGTAGACCTCGCCGGCCTCGCCGCGCTCGAGCGCGAGCCAGTACGCCC
>DASWCR010000142.1:0-29502 GCA_036389995.1 Candidatus Limnocylindria bacterium
TATCACAACATCACGCCGGCAAGATACTTCGCTGGCCTAAATGCCGACCTCAAGCGCTACGCCGAGGTCGGACGCGAGCAGCTCGAACACCTCGCGAAGAGCATCGAGTTCGGGATCGCCGACAGCGAGTACAACCGCATGGAGCTTGAACAACTCGGTCTCGCGAACACCGCGGTCGTCCCCCCGTTGATCGACTGGGAAGACTTCGACCGTCCTCCGGACCCGGGGGTTGCGCGCAAGCTCGCCGACGAGCGCACCGCGATCCTCGCCGTCGGTCAGATCCTGCCGCACAAGGCGGTGCACGAGGTCATCGCGGCGTTCGCCCGCTACCGCGAGTCCGACCCCACCGCGCATCTGTATCTGGTCGGGTCGACCGCGTTGTCGGCGGGCTACCTCGATCGGGTGCGCGGAGACATCCGCGGCTTCGGTCTCGGCGATGCCGTCACGCTCACCGGGAGCGTCACGGTCGAGCAGCTCGTCGCGTACTACCGCGGCGCGACCGCGTTCCTGACGCTGTCCGAGCACGAGGGCTTCTGCGTCCCGCTGCTCGAAGCCATGCGCAGCGATCTCCCTGTGGTAGCCAACGCCGCTGCCGCGATCCCGGAAACGCTCGGCGACGCAGGCATCCTGCTCGAAACGAAAACGCCCGAGGAGGTGGCGGCGCAGCTGGAGCGCGTCGTCCGCGATCAGGCGCTCCGCAAGGACCTCATCGAGAAAGGTCGCCGCAGGGTCGATGCGTTCTCGCGCGCGCACGTCGCCGATCGGCTGAAGCTCGCGCTCGCGCAGGGCGGCTGGGAGCTGCCCGACGCGAAGTCGAAGAAGGTCGTTGTCCTGTCGAGCGACCAGCGCTGCGGGATCCACCACTACTCGCTCGCCGTCACCGACGGCTTACGCGAACGCGGGCACCAGGTCACGTTCGTCGGCGTCAAGCACCTCGACACCGCCGACCTCTATCGCAAGCTCAAGTTCATCTCGTCAAAGAGCGACGCCGTGCTCATCGAGCACGAGGCCGGGATCTTCCGCGACGTCCCGTTCGTGCGGGCGCTCCTATCGCTCTGGCGGAAACGACTTCCGGTGATCCTCTCGATGCACGAGCTCGAGCCCGAGAAGTTCCACCACTACCGGCGCCTCTCGGCCGCGCTTCACTACAACCCGCGCTACCGCATGCCGCTGGAGATCCTGCGTATGCCGTGGGTCGCCCTGCGCATGGCGAACTGGTTCCTGCGGTACCGGCTGGTCCTCATGTTCATGGGCGCGATCCCGCGCAAGCTCGTGGTGCACTCGACGCGGAGCGAGCGGTGGTTGCAGCTCCTCACGCCCGACCAGGACAAGCGCGAGCGCTTCCCGCTCCTGGTCATGCCCCTCGAGAACACCGTGTTACCGCGGAACGCGGAGGAGAAGCGCAAGCTCCGCGCGAGGTTCGGTCTGCCGACGGGCAAGTTCATCTTCGTGTCGCCCGGATTCTTCTTCGCGCGCAAGCGCTACCGAGAGGTGATCGAGGCGCTCCCGGACGACGCCGTACTCGTTCTTTCGGGCACGAAATCGAGCTGGGAGCCTGAATACTTCGACGAGATCATCGCGCTCGCGAAGACGAAGCCCAACGTCGTGATCAACACCGAATACAACACGATGGGCGAGTATGTCGCGGCTTCCGACGCGGTCGTCCTTTTCTACGAGGACGTCTTCCAGAGCGCGGTGGTCACCCAGGCGGTCTGGGCAGGCTTGCCCTGCGTCTTCTCCGACGCCGATGGCTTCGCGCCGTACCACGCGGCCGGGCCGGTCGTGCGGAGCGGCGACGAGCTCGCGAAGGCGATGCGCGAGATCCAGAAACCCGAGACCTACGCGAAGTACTCGCGCGGCGTGCGCATCCTGCGCCGCCTGCTCTCGCCCGAGCGCAACGCGGAACGCTATCTCGCCGGCATCGAGTGAGGATCCTCGTCGTCGTCCAGCGGTACGGCCCCGAGGTCGTCGGCGGCTCCGAGTCGCACGCGCGCGTCGTGGCGCACCGGCTCGCGATGGTGAACGAGGTCGAGGTCGCGACGACGAATGCGCTCGACTACTGGAGCTGGGCGCCGCACTTCCCCGTCGGCGAGTCGATGGACGGGCCGGTACGCGTGCGCCGCTTCGCGGTGACGGGCCTGCGCAGTCCGAACTTCAAGGACGCGGAACGGCATGTCCTCTTCGAACAGCACACGCTCGCCGACGAGCAGGCGTGGCTCGCGACGCAGGGACCGCACGCGCCCGGTCTCCTCGAGTTCCTGCGACGCGAGGGCAAGGGCTACGACGCGATCCTGTTCTACACGTACATCTACGAGCCGGCGGCGGCGGGCCTGCCACTCGTCCCTGAGCGCGCCGCGCTCATCTCGACTGCCCATGACGAGGAGCCGCTCCGCCTGGCGCCGTACCGCGCGCTGTTCCAGCTCCCGCGCGCGTTCGGGTTCCTGACCCCTGAAGAGCGCGACCTGGTCCACTCGCGGTTCCGCAACGAGCACATCCCGAGCGAGGTGCTGGGCATCGGTCTCGACCCGCCGCCGTGGCACGACCCAGAGCCGTTCAGCGAGCGCTACGCGCCGCGCGGGCCGCTCGTGCTCTATCTCGGACAGGTGAGCGAGGGAAAGGCCGTCGACGAGCTCGTCGCGGACTGGATCGCGCACCGAGAGGCTGGCGGCGCGGGCTCGCTCATCCTCGCGGGCACCGCGCGCATGCCGATACCCGAGCGCGACGACATCGTGTCGCTCGGACGGGTCAGCGAAGAGGACAAGTACGCGCTCCTCGAAGCGGCTGACGTGCTCGTGCTGCCGTCGCACCTCGAGAGCCTCGGCATCGTGCTGCTCGAGGCCTGGCAGGTCGGGACGCCGTGCCTCGTCTCGGCGAAGAACAAGGTCACCAGCGGTCAGGTCGCGCGCGCGGGCGGCGGCGCCTCGTACGATCGCGGCGGCTTCCCGAAGGCGCTTGGGTCGGTCCTCGCGGAACGTGAAAGGCTCGGCGAGTCGGGCCGCGTCTACGTCGAGGCCGAGTGCGCGTGGCCGGCGTTCGACACGCGGCTCGAGCAGCTGGTCGACCTGGTGGCGAATTGACTGACCCGAGCCTCCTTGTCGTCGTCCAGCGCTACGGCGACGTTCCGGGCGGCGCCGAGGCGCACGCCCGCTCGGTGGTCCAGCGCCTGCGACCGCACTTCGCGATGGAGGTCGCGACGACGAACTCGACCGACTACCTGACGTGGAAGAGCGACCTCACGGCGGGCCTCGACCAGGTCGACGGCGTGACCGTTCGGCGATTCCCCGTGGAGCGTCCACGCGCATGGAACTTCAAGCTCTACGAGCGGCGCGCGTTCCGCGGAGGGCACTCGCTGGATGACGAGCGCGCGTTCATCGACGCGCAGGGGCCGTACGCGCCCGAGCTCCTGGATTTCCTCTGGAGACGCGGCCGCGATTACGACCACGTGCTCTTCTTCACGTACATCTACTACCCGACCGTGCTCGGCCTTCCGCTCGTGCCCGAGCGCGCGGTCCTCGTGCCGACCGCGCACGAGGAATCGGCGATCGGCCTCTCCGCCTATAAGCCCGTGTTCCACGGGCCACGCGCGATCGCCTACAACACCGAGGAGGAGCGGCGCATGGTGTGGCGCCGCTTTCGCAACGAGCGTGTCTCGAATGAGATCGTCGGGGTCGGGATCGACGTGCCCCCCGAGCGGAACGCGACGCGCTTCCGCGAGAGGCACGGCATCACCGGCCCGTACCTCCTCTACGTGGGTCGGATCGGCGTGAGCAAAGGGTCGCGGGAGCTCTTCGCGAGCTACGAACGCTGGCGCGCGAGCGATCCCGCGCACGACGTCTCGCTCGTGCTCGTCGGCGATGCGGAGATCGCCATACCGAAGAAGAACGGCATCGTCCATCTCGGCCGGCTCAGCGAGCAGGACAAGTGGGACGCTCTCGCCGGCTGCGCCGCGTTCGTGATGCCGAGCCTGCTCGAGTCGCTGTCGCTCGTGACGCTCGAAGCCTGGGGCGCGGCACGTCCGGTGATCGTCGACGCGCGCTCGCCGGTGCTCGCGGGCATGGCGCGCCGCGCCGGGGCGGGTCTCGCGTACCGCACCTCGGCTGAGTTCTCCGAGATCTGCGAGCTGCTCATGGACGATCCGGCCCTCGGCGATCGTCTTGGCCGCTCGGGCGCCGAGTTCGTCGCGCGCACGTACACCTGGCCCCGCGTCGTCGAGACCTACGTCGATCTCTTCGCGGAGGTCCGCACCCGCCTCGCCGCCTAAACTTTTCCCAAACATCTACGTCGCCGACCGGGGCGCGGGTGCGCCACTTGCGGCATCGCGCCGTCGCGCGTTCGGGACACGATCGTTACCTCACCGTTAGCACCCGACACGCAGGGAGGCGGCCTTGCGGCGGCTCGTCGTCATCAGCACCGTTCTAGCGCTACTCGCGACGCTTTCTCCAACGACCCTCGCCGCGACACCGGCGAGCGGATCCGTCAACAACACGACCACCGTGGTCAACTGGCAGGGCGCCATATTCACCGGCGGGACCTACACCGGCGGCGACCGCGGCGCGAAGTGCTTCGGGACTACAGGACCGAAGCAACCGCCTTCGAACGCCGGTTCGGATGCCTGCGACGTCTTCACGCTGAGCGTCACCGTCGCGCCCAGCTTCTGGACGAACACCGCCGGCGGCGTCGCTGTCCGTCTAGACAACTTCGGGGCCAGCGACATCGACCTCTACGTGTACCGGAAGAACGCCGATGGCTCCAAGGGAGCGTTCGTTACGAGCTCCGGCGGCGTCGCGGGACAACCGGAAAACGCGATCATCGATAACGCGTCCGGCGATTACTACATCGCCGCGGTCGCGTTCGCAGTGCCCGCGAGCGGCTACGACGGGCACGCGACATTCTTCGTGACGGCGGGCCACGCGCCGACGCCACCGGTCATAACGAGCCCGCCTGGTTACGCGACCTCTCGGGCGAGCCGGGACGTCTACCTCTCGCACTCCGAGCCGCACATCGCGATGAACCCGCTCGATCACAACAATCTCGTCGCGGGCTCGAAGATGTACGTGAACCTTCCGAACTACCTCTTCAAGATCGGCATGTACGCGTCATTCGACGGCGGCCGGACCTGGACCGACACCGGCCAGCTGCCGGGCTATCCCTCGGCCTCCCCTGCGGACTGCACCGGCGGAGTGGACGGCCAGACGTTCTCGGCGGCGTGCCAGTACACGACCAGCGACGTCTGGACGGCGTTCGACGACGAGGGCAACGCGTACGCCATGGTCCTCGACGCGCCGGGCGGCGCGACCGGCGCGACCGGCTGGAACATGAATCTCCACAAGTCGACGAACGGTGGGCGGACCTGGAGCGGCCCGACTCCGATCCACAACCACAACGGCGGCCTGCTCAAGGACTTCTTCCTCGACGACAAGAACGCGATGGCGGTCGATAACTACACGCAGGCTGGACTGGTCGTCGGTGTGAAGAACAAGCCGGGCGACGGTAAGGTCGGAACGATGTACGCGTGCTGGAATCTCGACGACACGACGTCCGGCCTGCACCAGGACATCGTCGTGGCGACCTCCGCCGACGCCGGCAATACCTGGTCTCAACCGCTGATCGTCTCGCCGGGCCAGGATCTCGAGATCGGGTGCCAGATCGCCATCGCGCCCTCCGGCACCGTGTACATCTCGTGGTTCCATTACGCGACCACCGTGGCGGGGCTCGCGGGTCAGATGTTCATCGTCAGCTCGCTGAACCACGGCCAGACCTGGACAGCGCCCACGGTTGTCGCTTCCGTGAACCCACTCCCGACGAAGCTCCCGGGATCGCGCTTCCGCAACCTCTCGATCCCGGGGATGGCGATCGCGCCGGTCAGCGGCGCGATCTACGTCACCTGGGCCGACTATCACACCGCCGCGAACGGCACGCAGGACGGCGACATCCTCGTCGCCACGTCCACGAACGGCGGCGTGAGCTGGACGACGAGCCGCGTCAACCAGGATCCGATCGGTAACGGCAAGGACCAGTTCCAGCCGCAGATCGCGGTCACGGCGTCCGGTCAAGTGAACATCAGCTACTTCGATCGGCGCAACGATCCCGACAACTTCTACATTGACACGTACCTCTCGCGGTCCGACAACGGCGGCACAACGTGGTCCGACATCCGGGTCACGCAGAAGATGTGGGACCCATCGATCAACCCGCCGATCTCAGGGTCCGGTGAGTTCATCGGCGACTACCAAGGACTCGTCGCCGACGACGACAACGCGATCCCCTTCTGGCAGGACACGCATCTCGCGCAACTGCCGACGACGGACCCAAACTACTCGAGGTACCAGGAGGTCTTCTCGGCGCGCGTGCCGAACCTCGCGGATCTCACCGTCACCGGAATCTCGTTCAGCCCGAACACGCCGCGTGAGGGCCAGAGTGTCACGATCACGGCGAGGGTCGCGAACATCGGCTACCGCGCGGCATCGAACATCGGCTTGCGCTTCGCCATCGACGGCGTCGTGCAGGGATCCGACAAATCCATCGCGTCGCTGGCGCCGGGTGCATCGGCGGACGTGAGCATCCAATGGCCTTCGCAGGGCAAGCCCGGTACACACACCGTCCTCGTGACGGTCGACCCCAAGAACACGATCCGCGAGTCGGACGAGACGAACAACGCGGCCACCGCGACGGTCTTCGTCAAGGGAAACAAGGTCAAGAACCCTTCGTTCGAGACGACGTCGACGACGGCGCCATCGCAGCCCGCGAACTGGACGCCAAGCGGCACCGGCACGACCTACGACGTCACCGGTGGCCACGCGGCCGACGGGTTCGCTGCGGCCGACATCGTGACGGGCGCGCTGCCCGGTCAAGCCGGTAAATGGACCTCCGATGCGATCTCGGTCGTGGCGGGGAGCTACTACGACGTGAGCGCGACGGTCCTCACCGGCGGAACGGCCGCGCACCCGCAGATCGTGGTCACCGCCGCGGGCACCGCGAACGGCGTGGTCGGCCCGCTGCTCACGCTCACGCAGCTTGTGCCCGCTGGGACCGTCACGGAACTTGTCGGTCGGGTGCAGATACCGGCCGGCGTAGGCCAGGTCTTCATCGAGCTGCGCGAAGAGCTCGACCAGAACCTCACCGTGTACTACGACAAGATCGGACTTTACGCGCCCGACTGAGCGTGGAGGGACGTGCGCGGAGCGATCCGCGCACGTCCTCTAATCCGGACCCAGACGTCGCCGGCTCGTAGTTCCCCCTTGATATGCTTTTCCATCTATGAAGGCAAGTCGGCTGGTCCGGGCTGCCCGTAAGCGCAAAGGGTTGAGTCAGCGTGAGCTCGCTGCGAAGACCCGGATCTCTCAACCGATGATCTCGTTGATCGAGCGGGGACTCCAGGATCCGCGCTACAGCACATTGCAGCGGATCTTTCGCGCATGCGACCTCGAGATGGACGTCGTCAATGTCGCCGGTGGCGGAATCGATCGCACACAGTTCATGTCGACGCTGCCCCTGACCCCGGAAGAGCGCCTCCGGCGGTCCGTTGTCGCAACACGAGCAATCAATGAGCTGGTAAAGAATGCAAGGCGCGTCCGCTAGAAAAGTCATGTTCGACCCACGGCCGATCCTTGGCGTCTTGGCGCGCCACGAGGTGCGGTTCGTCGTTATCGGCGGTGTCGCGGCCTCGCTTCAGGGGTCCACGACCATCACGAACGACTTCGACATCTGTTACGCCCGCGACTACGAGAACCTTGAGCGTCTCGCGGCGGCTTTGACGGAGGTAGGAGCAACGCTTCGCGGCGTGCGCGAGCCCGTCGCGTTCCGTCTTGACGCCCGAACTCTGAAGGCTGGTCTGAACTTCACCTTCGATACGAACTACGGACCGTTCGATTGCCTCGGGGCGGCATCCGGGGACTTCGACTACGAGCAGCTCAAGCGGAATGCGGATGGAATGGACCTCATTGGTACGAACGTTTCCGTCGCTTCCCTCGATGACCTTATCCGGATGAAACGCGCCGCAGGTCGAAACAAAGACCTGATCGAAGTCGAAAATCTTTCCGCGCTCCGCGAGGTTCGCGACAAGGGTCGGCACTAGCCAGGCCGGGCCCGGCGACCGACCGAACGCAACCACCCCTATCCTGAGTCCGATGCGGGACCGCGGGCGTGGCGGTGACGGGGGCAGGGACTGGGGAAGCATCGACTGGTCGAACATCGACCTTTCGGGTTTCGGCAGCGGCCGCAACCGCATATCCGGGCCGTCTCGCCGGTTCGTTTTCTTCGCGATCATCGCCTTCCTTCTCCTGCTCATCCCGGTGTTCGTGGGTCCGTTCATCGGCTTCCTCACCGATCTCCTCTGGTTCCGTAGCCTCGGTCTCGAATCGGTCTACCTGCGGCGCTTCACCGCGGGCTTCTACGCGTTCCTCGTGTTCGGCGGGGTCTTCTTCGTGCTCGCGCTGCCCAACCTCTATTTCGCGCTCCGTCCGCAGATGCCGCGCGTCGTCGTCGAGGCCGAGCGCCGGCGTCGTGGCGCGCTCTCGACCAGCCTGCGATTCATGTGGCTCCTCCTCATCCCCGCGTTCTTCTTCGGCCTCGCAGGCGGCGACGAGTGGGACATGCTGCTCCGCTGGGTCAACCAGGTCCCCTTCGGCGCGACGGACCCGGTGTTCGGGCGCGACATCGGCTTCTACTTCTTCACGCTGCCGGTCCTCGAGTTCGTGCGCGCCTGGCTCCTCGTCGCGCTCATCGTCATCGCCATCGGCGTGGTCACGCTGTACTTCACGCGCGGCGTCATCGGGGTCGCCACCGGCTCGCTCGCGAGCGCGGACATACGGGTCGCGGGTCGCACCGCCCTCGCGCTCGCGCGCCCGGCGCGCGCACATCTGTCCATCCTCGGCGGGCTGTTCCTCGCGCTGATCGCGAGCGGTTATCTCCTCGACCAGTTCGAGCTCCTCTTCCGGCAGGAGAGCGTCCTCGTCGGTGCTGGTTACACGAGCATCACCGCGCGCCTTCCCGCGCTCACGATCCTGACGGTCATCGTCGGCGTCGCCGCGCTCGCATGCTTCGCGAACGCATTTCGTGGAACGCTCTGGATCCTCGGCGGTTCCATCGTTCTCTGGTTCGTCGCGACCCTCGTCATCGGGGGCGTCTACCCGGCGCTGATCCAGAACTACATCGTGCAGCCCGACCAGCTCAACAAGGAGCGTCCGTACATCGCCCGGAACATCGCCGCGACGCGTGCCGCCTATTCCCTCGACACGGTCGACGAGAGCGCCTTTAACGTCGCGGATACGCCGACGGCGGCGGAAGCACGCGCCGCGCTGTCCGATACGTCGACTGTTCGCCTCTGGGACTACCGGCCGCTGCAGCAGGTCTTCGATCAGCAGCAGGCGCTCCGCCAGCAGTACACGTTCGTCGACGTCGACATCGATCGCTACCAGGTGGGCGGCAAAGAGCAGCCGGTGATGCTTTCGGCGCGCGAGCTCTCCTCGAACCGCCTTCCGCAGCAGACCTGGGTGAACCGTCACCTGGTGTTCACCCACGGCCTCGGCTCGGTCGTGAGCCCAGTCGGTGGTGTCGCCGCGGACGGGGCACCGCTCTTTCTCGTGAAAGACATCCCGCCTGTCGGCGAACCGAAGATCGACCAGCCGCGGATCTACTACGGAGAGCTCACGAGCGACTACGTCATCGTCGGTACGAACCAGGACGAGTTCGACTACACGACAGATCAGGGCAACGTGCAGACGCGCTTCAGCGGGAACGGCGGCGTCGGTGTCGGTTCGCTCTGGGATCGGCTTCTCTTCGCCATTCGTTTGGGCGACACGAACCTGCTCGTCTCCAACCAGATCACCGACCAGAGCAGACTGCTCTTTCACCGCCAGGTCCTCTCGCGCGAGAGGCTGATTGCCCCATTCCTCGAATACGACCCAGATCCATACCTCGTCATCGCGAATGGGAAGCTCTACTGGATCAACGACGCGTTCACGACCGGAGACCGCTATCCCTACAGCGAGCGCTTCACCGCACTCGGCGCGACGAGCACCTCCCTCGCCGGTGGACAGCTCAACTACATCCGCAACAGCGTGAAGGTCGTGACGGACGCCTACGACGGCACCATCAGCTATTACGTCATCGACGACAAGGATCCGGTCGTCCGCAACCTGAAAGCGATCTACCCCGATCTCTTCAAGTCCATCACCGACATGCCGCAGGCGCTCCGGGATCATCTCCGCTACCCGGAGGCGCTCTTCAGCATCCAGGCGCAGGTGTTCGCGCTGTACCACATGACGAACCCGGACGATTTCTACAACCGGTCGGATGCGTGGAGGATCGCGAACGAGATCTTCGCGACGGGCGGAGCGGCCCAGCCCATCGAGCCCTACTACGTGACGACGCGGCTTCCCGGCTCAGAGCGACCCGAGTTCGTGCTGTTCGTGCCGATGACCCCTGCGGGCGGGGAGCGCAACAACATGGTCGGCTGGATAGCCGGGCGCGCGGACGCGCCCGACTACGGCAAGCTGCGCGTGCTCACCTTCCCGCGCGATCGTCCGATCGCCGGGCCTCTCAACGTCGAAAACCTGATCGAGGCCGACTCGACGATCCGCCAGCAGCTCACGCTGCTCTGTCCGTCGGCCGCGAACTGCATCCGCGGGAACCTTCTCGTTTTGCCCGTCGCCAGCAGCTTCGTCTACGTCGAGGCCATCTTCGTCCAAGCCGCCTCGACGAGCCGCATCCCCGAGCTCCAGCGCGTGATCCTCGCGACGCAGGGCCGGGTCGTCATGACCGACTCCTTCGAAAAATCTCTCGACGCCCTGTTCGGCGCTCAGCAACAACCGCCGCCACCGACGACGACGCCACCACCGAGCACCACGCCGCCGCCGACCACGACGCCGCCGCCGGAGATCGCCGCGCTCGTGAAGTCGGCGAGCGACCACTACAACGCGGCGCAGGTCGCCCTCAAAGCAGGCGACTTCGCCGAATACGGCCGTCAGCTGCAGCTTCTGGCGGACGATCTCGCGAAGCTGCGTGCCGCCACCGGGCAGTAACGTCGATCCGCGAGGCGAACCCTAGAATTCGGTCTTCTTGACGAAGACCATCCGCGTCGGTGTGATCGGTGCGGGCTACTGGGGCCCGAACATCGTGCGGAACCTCTACGAAGCCCCCGGGGCCGAGGCTGTGGCGGTGGCCGATCTATCGCAGGACCGGCTCGACGCCATCAGCAAGCGCTTCCCCGCGGTGCGCGTGACGACCGATTACCGCGAGCTCATCGACGACCCGTCCATCGACGCGATCTGCGTCGTCACGCCTGTCGGCACGCACCGGAAGCTCGCGGAGGAGGCCTTCGCGGCGGGAAAGCACGTCTTCGTGGAGAAGCCGCTCGCCAAGACCGTCAGCGACGCCGAGGCGATCGTCCGCGCCGGCGAGCGCGCGGGTAAGACGCTCATGGTCGGCCACACGTTCGTCTACAACCCGGCGGTCGTCGTTGTGAAGGGCATCCTCGATTCGAAAGGGATCGGCCAGGTGCATTACCTCGACAGCCAGCGCGTGAACCTCGGGCTGCACCAGTTCGACATCAACGTGTTGTGGGACCTTGGCCCGCACGACGTGTCGATCGCGCTGTACTGGCTCGACGAGGAGCCCGAATGGGTCCAGTGCTCCGGGGCGTGCTTTGTGCAGCCGGGTATCGAGGACGTCGTGTTCCTCATGATCGGGTTCCCATCGGGTGCGATCGCGCACGCGCACCTCTCGTGGCTCGCGCCGAGCAAGCTGCGCACGACGACCGTCATCGGCTCACAAAAGATGGTCATCTACGATGACAATCAGGCGGTCGAGAAGGTGAAGATCTACGACCAGGGCGTCGACAAGCTCGAGGGCGACGAGCTTCGACGCAGCTATCGGGCCGGCGACATCCACAGCCCCCGCGTTCCGATGACCGAGGCGCTGCAGGTGGAGATGCGCCACTTCATCGAGTGCGTTCGCGACGGCAAGAAGCCGCGAAGCGACGGCGAGGCCGGACTCATGGTCGTTCGGGTGCTCGAGCTGGCGATGCGGTCGCTCCGGTCGGGCGGCGCGCGCGTGGCGTATCGGCTGGATCCCGTCCGCGCATGAGCGCCGCCATGGCGACGACCGTGCATCCCACGGCGTTCGTCGCGCCGAACGTCCGGCTCGGTGAGGGGAGCATCGTCGCCGAGTACACGATCATCGGCCGCGCGCCTCGCGGCAAGAAGGAAGGCGAGCTCGAGCTTGTCATCGGGCCGGGCGCGGTCATCCGTCCGTTCACCACGATCTACGCCGGCACGCGCATCGGCGCGCGCCTCCAGACGGGACAGGGCGCTTCGATCCGCGAGGACAACGTCATCGGCGACGACGTCTCTGTTGGAACGCACGCGTCGCTCGAGTTCGGCAACCGCGTCGGCTCGCGCGTACGAATCCACACCGGTTGCTTCCTCGAGCTGACGCAGATCGACGACGACGTCTTCCTCGGGCCCCACGTGGTCTTCACGGACGATCCGCACCCGCAGTGCCCCGCGTACCTCGATTGCGTGAAGGGCGGCGTCGTTCGCCGCCGTGCGCGGATCGGTGCGAACAGCACGATCCTGCCGGGCGTCGAGATCGGTGAGGACGCGCTCGTGGGTGCCGGGAGCGTGGTGCGCCACACAGTGCCGCCGCGCACGGTGTGGGCGGGGAACCCCGCGGTGCAGGTCAAGGATGACATCCGCGACCTCGCATGCTTCGTCGGCATCTACCCGCATGCCTACGCGTGGCTCAAGGACCTGCCGGAGCGGGTGAAGGTATGAAGGAGACCAAAGCGCCATGACCGCAGTCGCCACACAGGAAATTCCCCTCGTCGACCTGAAAGCGCAGTACGCAACGATCCGCGACGAGGTCCGGCGCGCGATCGACGATGTCCTCGAGAGCATGCAACTCACCATCGGTCCGAACGTGAAAGCGTTCGACCAGGAGTTCGCCTCGTTCATCGGAACGAGACACAGCGTCGGCGTCGGCAGCGGCACCGATGCGCTACAGCTCGCGATCCGAGCGTGTGGGGTCTCCGCCGGCGATGAAGTCATTACCGTTTCGTTCACGTTCTTCGCCACCGTCGAAGCGATCCTGTACGCGAATGCGCGGCCGATTCTGGTCGAGGTCGACGAGCGCACGATGAACATCGATGCGGCCGCGGTGGCCGCGGCGATCACTCCTCGCACCAAGGCGATCATTCCGGTCCATCTGTACGGCCGAACCGTCGACATGAAGCCGCTCCGCCAGATCGCGCAGGATCGGAACATCACGATCATCGAGGATGCCGCGCAAGCGCACGGCGCCGTCACAGACGATCGTTCGACCAAGGCCGGTGCGAGCGGCCGCGTTGGGTGCTTTTCCTTCTACTGCTCGAAGAATCTCGGTGCATACGGCGAGGCTGGGAGCATCACGACGAACGACGATCGCCTGGCGGAGGAGCTTCGCGCGCTTCGCGAGCACGGCCAATCCACCCGCTATTACCACCCCGTCGTCGGGTACAACGCGCGGCTCGACGAGATCCAAGCCGCTATCTTGCGGATCAAGCTCCGCCGCCTTCCGGAATGGAACACGCGCCGGCGCGAGCTTGCTCGCACGTACGAAAAGCTTCTCGCAGGTTCCGGCGTGATCACGCCGGAGATCCCAAGCGGCGAGCGCCACGTGTTTTACGTGTACTGCATCAGGGTGCCCAACGGGCGGCGCGACGATCTACGGAAGTATCTGGGCGAGCGCGGGATCGGCACGCAGATCCATTACCCGGTGCCTATCCACCTTCAGCAGTCGGCCGAGTTCCTCGGCTACCGCAAAGGCGATCTTCCCGTGACCGAGCGACTTGCACCTGAGGTCCTCTCGATACCGATGTACCCAGAGCTCACGGACGACCAGGTCGATCGGGTCACGACCTCGATCCGCGAGTTCATGAAGGGCAATTGAGCTCGCGCGTCGTCAAGGCGGTCCACGGCGTTCAGCAAGTCACGCAGGATCCGCCCGACGAGATCGCGGAGTCGTCACGCCTTCGGGAGCGGGAACCGCGCGAGGCGCTCGTCGAACGCTACGCCGCCGCGGCGTTCGTCGACAGCGCCGACGGCGTCCGGCAGCGCCGCCTCCTTTTACGAGCGCTGTGCAAATCGTTCGGCCACGGCGTTCGCGTCGGCCTCGGCGTTCTGGTCCTGCACCCGCATACCTTCGAGATCGGCGACGCGGTCTTCCTTGGCAATCAGTCGTTCCTGCAGGGGCGGCACGACGGTCACTGCGCGATCGGCGCGCACACGTGGATCGGCCCGCAGAGCTACTTCGATTGCCGCGATCTCGAGCTCGGCGAATATGTCGGCTGGGGCCCGGGCGCGAAGGTCCTGGGCAGTGAACACACGGGCGAGCCGATCGACATGCCGATCATCCAGACCGACCTCGTGATCAAGCCCGTGCGCGTCGGCAAATGGGCTGACATCGGCGTGAACGCCGTGCTCCTCCCTGGCGTCACCGTGGGACAGGGGGCGATCGTCGGCGCCGGTGCGGTGGTGACCGGTGACGTGCCCGACTACGCGATCGTTGCGGGCGTCCCGGCGAAGCTGTTGCGCTCCCGGAAGGATCCGCAGCAAAGAGCGTGAACCTGTTCGGTGGCAAGACGAATAAGTACCGCCTGGTGCCGCGTGCGCCCGGTGACACGGCGCCGCTTGATCCGACGATCGTCAACGCTCTGCGCAAGGCGGCGGGGATGGACCCGGCGCGGTTCACAGTGGTCCCGCTGGAGGCGGGCGAAGCGAACGCGCTCGCCTCGCCTCTCTTCCGGACTGGCGCGCGTGTGGAGCATGCGTTCGCATTCGAGACGGTGAACGGCGCCCTGAGCGCTATCGAGCGCCTCATAGATGACGACCTTGGCGCCCGGATCAGCAAGCAGGATTCGAAGTGGGTCGTCGTCTTCGACGCACCGGACGACCCAAGCGTTGCCGCGGGAGACGCGCATCAAGCTCTCGCGAAGCGCGTCACGGATCTCGGTGCGGAAGATCGAGGCTTCACCCATCTCACGATGAGCCTCACCAAGAAGACGGTGTGAGCGGCCTTTCGGGCGCGCGCGTCGTCGTCACCGGAGGCGCGGGCACGATCGGCTCGCATGTCGTCGACGCCGCGCTCGCGGCCGGTGCCGCGGAAGTCATCGCGATCGACATGCTTCTGCGCGGCGACCGCGACAACATCGCCGCGGCCCTCGCGACCGGCCGCGCGCGGCTCGTCGAGGTGGACATCCGAAACCGGGACGCCGTTCGCGCGAACATCGAGGGCGCGGATCTCGTCTTTCACCAAGCCGCGCTTCGCTGGACGCGCTGTCAGGAAAATCCGCGCGAGTGCCAGGAAGTGATGGTCGATGGCACCTTCAACGTCATCGAGGCGGCGTCCGAAGCGAAGGTTCGGCGGGTCGTGCTCGCTTCGTCCGCGGTCGTCTACGGGGATCCGATCCGCCTCCCGTACGACGAGGACCATCCGGTCGGTGGCACGCGCGTGTACGGCGCGGCCAAGGTCGCGAATGAGCAGATGGCCCGAGCGTTCGCCCACGCCACTGGCCTGCCGACCACGATCCTCCGCTACTTCAACGTCTACGGCCCCCGTCAGGACATCCGCTCGCCGTACGTCGAGGTGATGGTCAAATGGCTCGACCTCATCGACCAGGGCAAGCCGCTCGTGCTGTTCGGGGACGGCTCGGCCTCGGTCGACTTCATCTACGTCGGAGATGTCGCGCGCGCGAACCTCCTCGCGTGCGATACCAAAACGATCGACGACGTCGTCAACATTTGCAGCGGCATCGAGACCCGCATGAGCGATCTCGCGGCCATCCTTCTGGATATCACCGGAAGCAACGTCGGCCTCGAGCACCGTCCGCAACCGGCTGGAGCACTTCCAGCCCGGCGCTACGGTGACCCGCGCCGCGCAAAAGAGCTGCTTGGGTTCAGTGCGAGCACCGATCTTCGCGACGGAGTGAAAAAGCTGATCGCATGGCGGCGCGAGTCCCTCGCAGCCAAACCTAAACAGACCGCGTAGAGGAGTCCGAAGATGGCCATCGCGCCGCTGAAAAAGATGAGCGTGCCGATCACGAAGCCCGCGTTGACCGAGGAAGAGGCACACGCGCCGTACGACTCGATCAAGAGCGGGTGGGTGACCCAGGGGCCCAAGGTCGCCGAGTTCGAGAAGGCGGTGGCCGCCTACGTCGGGGCGAAGCACGGCGTCGCGACGACCTCGTGCACGACGGGCCTTCATCTTGCGCTCGCGACGATCGGCATCGGGCCCGGCGACGAAGTGATCGTCCCGTCGTTCACGTTCATCGCATCCGCGAACGCGATCCTCTACACCGGAGCAACGGTCGTCTTCTGCGAGGTCGACCCGCGCACGTTCAACGCGGACCCCGCCGATATCGAGAAGCGGATCACGAAGAAGACGAAGGCGCTCATGCCGGTCGACCAGATCGGCCTCGGGTGCGACATCGACGCCATCAACAACATCGCCAAGCGCCACGGGATCGACGTCGTCGAAGACGCGGCGCCGACGATCGGCGGCACCTACAAGGGTCGGCGCGTGGGCTCGAACGCGCACCAGACCGTGTTCAGCTTTCACCCGCGCAAGGTCATCACGACCGGCGAGGGCGGCATGATCACGACCGATGACGACGCGCTCGCCGACAAGGCGAGGAAGCTGCGCGCGCACGCGATGAGCGTCTCGGACCTCGACCGCCACAAGGCCGACCGGCCGATCCTGGAGGAGTATCACGAGCTCGGCTTCAACTACCGCATGACCGACATTCAAGCCTCGATCGGGCTGGTGCAGATTCGCCGGCTCGACGAGCTCTTGCGGATCCGCGTGGCGAAGGCCGACCGGTACACACGTGAGCTTGCGGACCTGAAGAAGGTTCGGACCCCGTATACCCCGCCGTACGCGACCCACACCTACCAGTCGTATTGTCTGGACTTCGATCGATCGGTCGACCGCGACGACCTCATGGCGAGGCTCCTCCGACGCGGCGTCGCTACGCGCCGCGGCGTGATGGCCTCACATTTGGAGAAGGTCTACCGGGACCGCGTCGGCAAAGTCTCGCTCCCGATCACCGAGGAGAAGGCGCGGTCAACCATGCTGATCCCGCTGTTCGCAACGATGACCGATGACGAGCAAAGCTACGTGATCGAGTCGCTCCGTGAGGAGCTCGGCGCGGCGTAGCGGAGAGCAACGCGCGCGAGGGTCCCATCGTGACGCTGGCGCGAAGTACTGCGAGGCATTAGGACTATCGCGCTCTGGCGCGGGGCACGACGGCAACTAGATTCGCAACCAGTGGAGTTCCTCCTCGTCCTTCCGGTCCCCGGCTCGTCTTATCGCGACCTCGACGAGTTCATGGTCCTCGAAGAGCGTGTGTCTGCGGCGATAGGGGATACCGGCCAGGTCGACCGCCACGACGCCGGAGCGGGCGAGACGGACTTCCTGATCACTACAAAGAGCCCGCTCGCGGCCTACGACGCGCTACAAGGGTTCGGCGAGTTCGATGCTCGACCTGAGCTGCGCGCCGCATATCTCCGGAACGACAACGATGACTACGAGGTCTTTCAGCGCGAGGCGAGCTTCCGCTTCCACATCGCATAGCGGTCAAGCCACCTTCCTGACAGGGAAGGCATACGGGCGGGTGCTAGCGTCCGGCGGTGAGGTCGGGACTCCTTAGGGCGGCGATTGCCGCGGCTGTCTTCGTGTCGACAGTTCTCGTTGGAGCAACCCCCGCGGCAGCGGCCTGCGTCAGCTCGATCGGACCTGGAATCGCTCCGCCTCTCTCGGTTCCCTCTGGCGTCACCGGCTTCCATGCGGCGTGGTATGGGCAATCCGGCTACATGTCCCTCTGCCCGGGAGATTCCGCTGTAGCGACGGTCGCTTACTACAACAGCGGATCGCGGGGCTGGGTGAGCGGTCATCTGGGCGAGGTCGCCTACCTTGGGACCTCGGGACCCCAACCGGGACAGGATCAGCCAAGCCTCCTCGGCGGGGATGGGACGAACGGGTCACCAGCGACGGGATGGCCACGCTTCAATCGCCTCGCCGTTCAGCCGGCGCCCTACGTTGGCCCCGGGCAGATCGCCTGGTTCCAGTTCCGGGTGCGAGCGCCGGGAGTGCCGGGGCGCTACTCGATCGCGCTTCGTCCGGTGATCGAGGGCGCTCAGTGGATGGAGGACTTCGGCGTCTTCTGGAACGTCGTCGTCCTCAATCCGGATGGATCGCAGCCACCACTCAGGGTCGGTGGCCTGACGTTCAACCCGACGACGACGGTGAGAGCCGACGTGTACGCAGAGGTAACGATCACCAAGACCGACGCGACCTCGATCGTTTCCGTCATCGACGGAGACATGGCGAGAATCGAGGCGGATCTGGGCCGCGCGTTCACGGGGCGACCCACTCTCTTCGTCTTCGCCTCGGAGACGTCCGCGGCGCTCGGGATTCGGACCATCGCGCAGAGAACTGCCCTCGAAGCGTCCGGGCTTGCCCTACGTCCTGGCTTCTACGACCCGCCATCCGGAAACATCTTCCTCATCTGGAGCAACATGGAAAGGGTCCCGATCAATACGCCGAGACATGAGCTCACGCACTACCTGTTCCAGCAAGTTGCGGGACCGCGGTCGCTCATCCCCGCGTGGTTCAACGAAGGGAACGCGGTGCTGGAGGAACTGACGACTCCCGGCTCCGCCTGGGAAGCGAGCGCCTATCACTACACGGCGACGTCGGCAGCCGCGATGTCATTCGGCCCGCTCATCCCGCTGAACGACCTCATTTCGCAAGAGACGTGGAATTCGAGGGTCGGCCCACTCGCCCGATTCGAGTACTACGAAGCCGGAGAGGCGGCGCGTCTCCTGCGTGACGCTGTGGGTATTCGGGGGAGCATCTTGATCCTCGAGCTCATGAACCGGGGCCAGACCTTCAACGACGCTCTTTTTGCGATCACCGGGAAAACCGCGGATGCGTTCGCTGCGGAGTTCCCGGCGCGTCTGAAGAGCTCTGTCTCTGCCTATCCCGGCGTGGCGCTCGCGAACGACACCAGTGTTGGGCCCGGAGTGACTTACACGGCATACGGATTCGCCCCCTCGACGTCTCTCAACGTGATGGTCACCGCTCCCGGGTACCACTCCGTTCCGGCCCCGCATGTGACGGACATGTTCGGCGCGTACACGGGCTTCATGAGCCTCGCGAACGGCTGGCCTTTGGGCGCTTACACGGTGACCGTGAGCGACGGGGTCAGCACGGTGACTGCGACGACGGTCCTGGAGCGCTAGACCGCCCTCATGAACTGCACGCCGTCCGGTCGCCTCTTATATCCCATCGTCTCGTTGAGGTGAAGGATCGGCGTGTTCTTGAAGTCGTTGTCCGTCCGCACCTTGTCGACGCCTAGCGCGATCGCCTGCATCACGGTCTCGTACTTGAGAGCGCGGGCGACTCCGCGGCCTCGTCCGGCGCGAGCCACGCCGGTCCAATCGGTCGAGACCACGCCACGCTTCGGCGGGTAGGAGAGGATCGAGACACCCAGGATCGTGTCGCCGTCGCGGGCGATCCAGATGCGGTCTTCGCGCAGGCCCGGTGAGCGCATCCATTTCATGAAGTCGTTGAACGACGTCTCCGTGAACGGCGCCGTCGTCGGGATATCGCGGATGGCCTCTTCGCTCATCTGCCAGAGCTTTTTCCACTTCTCGGGGTCGCTGTCACGGTCGATCGTGAGGACGTTGATCTTTTGCTCGCGCATCTTCGCTCGCGACTCGGCAGCCATCGCCTCGAGCTTTCCGCGGTTAGCGACGAGGTCGAGCTCCCAGAAGCGCTGGCGGCGCTCCTCGACGTAGCCGCGCGCCTCCACCACGCCGACTCGGACGTTGTCGTCCTCCCAGCACCACGTCGTGAACGTCTTCGTGCCGTCCGCGCGCGAGCGCTCCTCCATCGCGGCGAAGAGCGCGTCGACGCGCGCCGGGATGCGATGCGACGGCATGAGGTCGCCCGAGACGTTGCCGTAGCGTTTCGGGGTCTTCCAAAGCTCGTGGCGCTGGAAGGCGAAGCCGACTCGCTCGCCGCCCATCTCGCCGACGAACCGTTCGATCTTCGCGTTCTCCTCGGGGTTCCGCCAGTAGTTCTTGAGCGTGACCGGGTCGCGCGGCTCGTCGGGGCGAAGAGCGGTGTCCATGTCGGCGACGAATTCGGCGTCGGCGAGCTTCGCCTCGCGAAGTGTCATGTCCGCCACTTTCACTTTCGGAGCCTCCCCAGGATCTTGTCCCGACCGACCATGCCGAGCTGCTGCAGATACTGCACGACCTCGCGACGGCCGAACTTCGAGGCGCCGAGCTCGCGGTCGCGGAATGTGTACGGCACCTCGACGATCTTCTTCGTTTTCGCGCGCGCGATCACCTCGAACCCGATCTTGAAGCCGATGGCGTTCAGGTGCACGCCGTCGAGCGCGGTCCGGCGAACCGCGAAGAATCCGCTCGTCGCGTCGCGCACCGGCACGAGAACGTTGCCCATGAGACATGCGACGCGCGAGACCACGCGGCGGCGCAGTGGCCAGTCCTTGACCCCGCCGCCCGCGATGTAGCGGCTTCCCACCGCGAGATCGGCGCCGTCGTCGATCGCCTTCACGAGGGCCGGCACCACCTCCGGCGGGTGCGAGAGATCGGCGTCGATGACCACGAGGATGTCGCCCCGCGCCTCCTTGAAGCCGGCGATGACCGCCGACGCGAGCCCGGCCTTTCCCGCGCGTCGGACCACCCAGACGGGGTGCTGCGCCGAGAGGCGGTTCGCTACCTCCGCCGTGCCGTCGGGCGAGCCGTCGTCGACCACCACGAGCTCCCACGTGTGGCCGGCCATCGCCGCTCCCAGCCGCTCGACGAGCAGCGGGAGCGAGTCGGCTTCGTTGTAGGTCGGAACGATCACGGAGATCACGGGCGCCGATAGTCTAGGAACGGTGCGTGTGGCCATCGATGCCCGCCCTTTGCAGACGGTGGCGAGAGTTCGGGGAATCGGTCGCTACTCGCGGAACCTCCTTGCGGCGTTCGCTCGGCAGGCGCCGCGCGACGTCGAGTGGACGCTGCTCCGGCTGCGCAACTTTCCCGCCGCCGACCCAGGGCTCTTGCCGGCTCACGACGACATCGCCACGTCGCGTTTTCGCCGTCCCGAGCTCTCCATGCTCGCGCTCGACCCGGTGCTGCTATCGCTCGAGCTCGGCGGAAAGGGGATCGACGTCTACCACTCGACGCAGCTCTCGCTGCCGGCGCGACGCGACTTTGCGGCCGTCGTGACCATCCACGATCTCGCCCCGCTCATCTGGCCGGCGCATTACCTCCGCCTTCCGTACTCGCGGATCGGGCACGCGTGGCAGTACGCGCTCGCGCGACGCGCGGATGCGGTGATCGCCGTCTCCGACGCGACGAAGCAGGACGTGGTCGGGCGGCTGCGCGTGCCGGAGGAGCGCGTGACGGTCGTACCGGAGGCCGTCGACAGCGACTTCGATCCGCCGCCGGCCGACGAGGGACGCGCGCTCGCGCGCGCTCGCTTCGCCGTACCCGACCGCTACGTGCTCTATGTCGGACAGTTCGACCCGCGCAAGAACGTGCGCGGCCTTCTTCGCGCGTTCGCCGCCGCGGCGGAGCGCGACAAGGACTTGCGCCTGGTGATCGTGGGCGATCTCGGAAAGCTCTCGTCGCACCTGCGAGACGCCCTCGAAACCGAACGCACGGCGCGCGATCGCGTCATCGTGACCGGGTTCGTCGACGAGTCGACGCTCGCCGCTCTGTACGCCGGGGCGGAATGTCTGCTCCATGCCGCATTCCTCGAGGGATTCGGACTGACCGCGCTGGAAGCGCTCGCCGCCGGAACGCCCGTCGTCGGCTACGCGGGGGGCGCCGTGGCGGAGGTCGTCGGCGACGCGGGGCTGCTCGTCCGGAGCGGCGATGAGAGCGCGCTCGCGAATGCGCTCGCTCGTTTCCTCGACGACGACGCGCTACGGGCGAGCCTGCGCGGCCGCGCGCGGGCGAGAGCGAGCGCGTTCTCCTGGGATCGTGCGGCCGACGAGACCCTCGCGGTGTACCGCAAAGTCGCCCGATAACTCCCGTACAATTTGCGTCTCCGCATATGACCCGCCGTATCTCACTTCCACGTCTCACCCGAAGGCAGCGCAGCGCGCGCTGGCAGCGGGAGCGCCGCCAGCAGGCGGTCATCGTGACCATCTTCTCGGCCGTGCTTTTCTTCGTCCTGGGACTCGTGAGCTGGGCCGCGAGCGACACTTACTACCAGAACAATCTCAAGCCCGCGATGCGCTTCGACGGCAGGGTCGTCGCGATGCGCGACTGGACGAACGAACGCAAGTACCAGCTCTCGCGTTTCTACGTCGAGTTCGGGGTTCCGCCCGGCTACGAGAACGACCCGCAGATCGCCGAGCAGAAGGCGTCGTACGACCGGAGCGCGCTCAACACCCTCGAGGAGTACGCGATCCTCGACCAGCAGGCGAGGGCGGACGGCATCACCGTCGCACCCGAGGCGGTCGAAGCCCGCTATCAGGACGATTTCGGCCAGTTCCGCAGCCGCCACATCCTGATCACGTTCGACACCGCCGCAACCGACAAGGCGCTCGACGAATCCAACGCGCTGGCGAAGGCGACCGCGATCCGCGATCAGCTGCGCCAGGACCCGAACAACCAGGACTTGTGGAACCAGCTCGCCAAGGACAACTCGCAGGACCCGGGGAGCGCGGGGTCGGGCGGCGAGCTCGGATGGGTGGGGAAGGGTCAGTTCGTCAAGCCATTCGAGGACGCGGCCAAAGCCCTCGCGATCGGGCAGATCTCCGATCCGGTGAAATCCGACTTCGGCTACCACATCATCCAGGTCGAGGAGCGCCGCGGCCCCGCCGAAAACGACGTCGTGAAGCGGTGGATCGCGAGCGGCTTCACCGAGGCCGATATCAAGCGGCACACGGAGCACGACATCGTGCGCGACGAGTTCACCAAGCGCCAGCAGGACCGCGGCGTGACCTCTCCGACCGCGCAGGTGCATATCGCGCAGATCCAGGTCGCGACGCCTCGCCCGGTGGGCGGCGACTTTCAGTCCTTCACCGACCAGCTGAAGAAGGTCTCCGACATCGGCAAGGCGCTCGACGCCGGCACCGACTTCGCCCAGGTCGCGAAGCAGTATTCGGAAGACAGCGCGACGAAGGACCAGGGCGGCGACATGGGCTGGATCGCGCGTGGGATGCTGACCGATCTCTCGGCCGAGAACGATCTCTTCAACATTGACGCCGGTAAGCTGAGCCAGCAGCACAACGGGCTCACGCAGACCACGTGGTACAAGGTCATCGAAAAGTCCGACTCGCGCGACCTCGACGATACGCAGAAGAAGACCATCAACGACAACGCGTACACCTACTGGCTGAACCAGCAGAAGAAGGCTCACAACGTCCTCCGCCTCATCCCTGGCCTCGAGTTCGAGTAACACGGCGGCGCTCGCCGCCGTCCTCGAGCGATGGCCCGCGGGCATCGATCTCGTTCCTGCGAGCCGCCTCGATCGGCACGCGTTCTCGACGCTGCGCGCCGTCGCCATAGCACTCGACGCCCCCGTCGACTGGGCGCTGCTGGGCGCGCGCTACCCCGCCGTCCACGCGGTCACCTTCCTCGATCCTGACCGCGCGACCACGCTCGCGGACGCGGAGCGCCACGCCGGCAACTCGCGCTTCCTCGTGCTCGCGCCGCTCGAGCCTTTCGCGGATCTGGCGTCCCTCGACGCCGTGATGCGCATCGCCGAGCGTCTCCGCGCGCCGGACGGCTGCCCGTGGGATCGCGAGCAGACCCACGCGTCGCTGCGTCCGCACCTGCTCGAAGAGGCGTACGAGGCGCTCGCGGCGCTCGATTCCGGCGATCCGGCGCGCCTTCGGGACGAGCTCGGCGATCTCCTGTTGCAGATCGCGCTACACGCTGAGATCGCCCGCCAGGAAGGGACATTCGACGCGAATGAAGTCGCGCGGCGCCTGAACGAGAAGCTCATCCGCAGGCACCCGCACGTATTCGCCGGAACCCAGATCTCCTCTGGCGGCGAGCTCCTCGCGCAGTGGGAAAGGATCAAGCGGGAAGAGCAGGGCGACGGGACGAAGTCGCTCCTGGGTGGTGTTCCGCGTGACCTTCCGGCGCTCTTCGCCGCGGAGCGGATGCTCGAGCGCGCCGCGCGCGTGAAGATCGAGCCGCCGCGTCTGGACCTTCCGCTGGACATCGACGATCAGGACTTCCTCGGCGAGCTCTTGTTCGACATCGTCGCCGCGGCACGCGACGCCGGCTTCGATGCGGAGACCGCGCTCCGCGAGGCGAACGACCGCTTCTCCGCGCACGTGGGACGCCTCGAAGCCCGGGCCATCAAAGATGGACGCGCCCTCGAGTCGTACGCTCCCGACGAAATGCGGCGGGTTTGGGAAGAGACGGCGTGACCTTCGCGCGGCCGGACGGCCGCACGCCCACGTCGCTCCGCCCGATCACCATCAACGTCGGAGTCTCGAAATTCGCGGAGGGGTCCGCGGAGATCTCGTTCGGAGACACGAAGGTGCTCTGTCTTGCGACGCTTCAAGAAAGCGTGCCGAAGTTCCTCGAAGGCAAGGGCACGGGATGGATCACCGCGGAGTACGCGATGCTGCCGCGCAGCACACCCGAGCGCAGCCAGCGCGAGAGCATCGCGGGACGTCCCGGCGGGAGAACCTTCGAGATCCAGCGCCTGGTCGGCCGCGCGCTGCGCGCGGCGATCGATCTGAAGGCGCTCGGACCGCGCAGCGTCATGGTCGACTGCGAGGTCATCCAGGCCGATGGCGGGACGCGCACCGCCGCGATCACCGGCGGGTTCATCGCGCTCGCTCATGCGGTGCGCAAGGTCAAGCCATCGCCGATCGTGCGCAACGTCGCTGCCGTGTCGGCTGGCTACGTGAAGGGCGACCTGCTCCTCGACCTCGCGTACGCCGAGGACTCGATCGCCGACGCCGACGTGAATGTTGTCGCGACTGGGGAGGGCGAGCTTATCGAGGTCCAGGGAACCGCCGAAGGCCGTCCCTTCTCGCGCGGCGACTTCGATCGCGTCCTGGCGCTCGCGCTCGACGGGATCGCCCAGCTCATCGCCGCCCAGCGCGCGGCGCTTCGCTAGGGAACGCCGGGCACTCCCCGCGCGTATATAGGCCGACGTGAGACTTCTCGGCTGGTGGGGGCGCTTTGTCTACCGGCGCCGGTGGCTCGTCCTGGTCGTGTCCGTCCTCACTCTCGGCATCTCGGTCGCCTCGCTCGTTGCGGGCGGGCAGCTGCGGAATGTGCCGTTCCGCGACACTGAGGCCGGCCGAACCAACCAGCTCATTCGCGATGAGTTCCCGCGACCCACCGGCGCGCCCGCGGCCGCGACGTCGTCATTCGTCCTGATCTTCACGAGCACGGCGGGGCTCGACGCAGCCGACAAGCGTTTCATCGGCGACATGAACGACGCCCTCGCACCGCTGCGCGCTGATCCGCGGGTCGTATCCATCTTCACCGCCGACAACGTCCTGCCGGAGTCGGCTGCGGCGCTGCGCTCCAAGGACGGGAAGCGGGCTCTGGCGAGCGTAACGGTGAAAGGAACGACGACCGAGGCCGAAGGCTTTTTCCCCGAGCTCCGAGCGCTCGTCCGCACGGACAAGTTCGATGTCGTCGCCACGGGCAACATCCCGTTGAACGGCGACATCGACGCCACGCTCGATCGCGACCTGCAGCGCGCCGAATTCGTTTCGCTGCCGCTCGCGCTCATCCTGCTGCTGCTCGTCTTCGGGAGCGCGGCGGCTGCTCTCCTGACGCTGGGTGTCGGCGTCATCGTCATCGTGGCCGGCCTCGGAGCGACCTTCGCCCTGGCGCGATCGACCGACGTCTCGCAGTACGCGCTGAACATCGTGACGCTCATCGGCCTCGGCGTCGCGATCGATTACTCGCTCTTCATCGTGAGTCGATTTCGCGAGGAGCTCGCGCGAAGCGCGACCGTCGAAGATGCGGTCGGCACCGCGCTCGCGACCGCCGGCCGCGCGATCCTGTTCTCGGGGATCACGGTCGCGATCGGACTCGCCGGCATGCTCTTCTACCCCGGGACGTTCCTCGTGTCGCTCGGCGTCAGCGGTTCTCTCGTCGTGGC
The DNA here is from genome assembly GCA_036389995.1 of Candidatus Limnocylindria bacterium. Lineage (GTDB taxonomy): Bacteria > Chloroflexota > Limnocylindria > P2-11E > P2-11E > 3-1-20CM-2-70-9. The sequence continues at coordinate 26,149 of DASWCR010000142.1, forward strand.
GGCGGCGGTGCTCTATGGCCTCACGTTCCTCCCTGCGCTGCTCTCGATCCTCGGACCGCGCGTCGGAGCGTGGCGCCTCCCGCTCCCTCGCGGGCGCGGCGGCCCCGGCCTGTGGCATTCGATCGCGACCGCGGTGATGCGGCGCCCCGTGCTCGTGCTCATTCCGACCGTCGCACTCATCGCGATCGCCGCTTCGCCCTTTACCCAGCTGCGTCTTGCGACCGCAGACGCGACGATCCTCCCGCCCACGGTCGAGTCACGCCGCGGGTACGACATGCTCGTGAACGAGTTCCCCGGCCAGGGCCAATCGACGATCACCGTCGTCGCGCGCTTCCCGGACGATCCCCTCTCGCACCGCGCCGCGCTCGAGGACCTCCAGAAGCGCCTGTCGGCGCTCCCGAACGTCCTGCGCGTCGACATGCCGCTCACGGCGCAGACCACGTCGCCGCACATCACCACGCTTCAGGTCCGCACCGCGCGCACCGCACAGAGCGACGAGGCACGAGGGATCGTGAGGGCGATCCGCGGCGAGACCGTGAATGGCGGCGACGTCCTCGTCACGGGCGACACGGCTTTCGACGTCGATGCCGTCGGTTACCTCGTCGATCGAACGCCGATCGCGGTCGGGTTCGTGACGCTCACGACGATGCTCGCGCTCTTCCTGCTGCTTGGCTCGGTGGTGCTCCCGCTGAAGGCCGTCGCGATGAACGCCCTGTCCGTCGCGGCGTCGTTCGGCGCGCTCGTGTGGATCATCCAGCAGGGCCACTTCGCGAACATCCTCAACTTCACACCGCAGTCCATCGAGCCGAGCCTGCCGGTGATCATGTTCTGCATCATGTTCGGCCTCTCGATGGACTACGAGGTCCTCCTGCTCTCGCGCATCCAGGAGGAATACCTCCGCACCGGCGACAACACGGCCGCCGTGGCGAGCGGCCTCGAGCGCAGCGGGCGGCTTATCACCGGTGCCGCGGCGATCATGGTCGGCGTGTTCGTGGCGTTCGCGCTCGCCGACGTCGTGATCATCAAGTCCGTCGGTCTGGGTCTCGCGATCGCCGTGGCGCTCGACGCGACGCTGGTCCGCGCTCTCGTCGTGCCGGCGACGATGCGACTTCTCGGGCGCGCGAACTGGTGGGCGCCCTGGCGACTCGGACGCCGCATGCGCTTCGAACCCGCGAGCGCGACCATGGACGTGTGAGAGGCGAGCCCAAAGACCGGCACCGCTTCCTGATCGGCTCGACAAACCCCGGCAAGCTCCGCGAGTACCGCGAAATACTTGGAGGCCTCGACCTCGAGTTGGTCGCGCCGACGGATCTCGACCCGGTGCCGCCGGAGCCGGACGAGGATGCGCTCACGTTCGCCGAGAACGCATCGGCGAAAGCGCGCGGGTACGCCGCGGCGAGCGGGCTCCAGACCATCGCCGACGACTCGGGTCTGGAGGTCTACGCCCTGCGCGGCGCGCCGGGAGTGCGCAGCCGGCGTTTCTTCGGCGACGACGCGAGCGCCGAAGAGCGGAACGCGAAGCTTCTTGCCCTTCTCGACGGTTGCGAGGACCGGTCCGCCCGGTTCGTGTGCGTCACGGCCCTCGCGTCGCCCAACGGACACGTCGAGCTCTTCGAGGGCGAGGTGCACGGAGAGATCGCGGAGGCGCCGCGCGGAGAGGCAGGCTTTGGCTACGACCCCGTATTCGTCATCGCCGGAGACGGCCGCACGATGGCCGAGCTTCCGCCCGAGGAGAAGCATCGCGTCTCGCACCGCGGCCTCGCCGGTGCGAAGCTGCGCGCCCGGCTCGCCGCTGGAGCGTGATCCACTTCGAGCGAGCCGAAGATGGCCAGCTATCCACATTGACTCCCCAATTCGCGAGCGCAGACTTGCGCCGCATCGTCACATGGGGGAGGAAAACTGTGAAGCGGTTAGTCATCTCACTCGCAGTCCTGGTCTTGACACTCGTTCTGGCATCTCCCGCGTTCGCACAAGCCACCAGCTACACGCAGACGTTCCATGACGCGACGGCCACCTTCGTGGACGTGATCCCCTGCACCGGCGCACCGGCGACGATCACAGTCACCTATGACGGCGTGTTCCACATCAACTCGCTGCCCGGTGGGGAGTTCTGGACGACCTTCACGCAGACGGGTACGGTCAGCGCGGTGCCTCTTGACGCGACTCAGCCGACTCTGACGGGGCGGTTCACGATTTGGGGCAACTTCAACCTGAACGAACGGAACCAGAACAGCACGTTCACGTTCACGGTGCGGCTGAGCGACGGCTCGGTCTTCCACGACACCGCGCATTTCACGATGAACGCGAATGGAGAGATCACGACGACCTTCGACAAACCCAGCTGCCACTGAGCGACGTGCGGTTGCGCAGAGCGGACGGATAAAACACCGGGGGCCGTGCCCCCACCTTGAGCACGGCCCCCATGTCTTGTGAGGTTGTCACTCGGAGCGCTGAGCGGTCGGGTCGACCGGATGGATCGCGTGCCGTCGAACGAACTGCTTCGCATCGTCCAACGACATGCCGCCCGCGGGCAAGGCCTGCCACTCATGCGGTTCGCGGGCGGCAGCCGCGCAGTACGCCCAGCGCTCTTCGTGCATCGTCAGGGCGTCGTCCGGTTCGGACCCCTGGTGTTCCGCACGAACGCAGAAGAAGTCGATGCGATCGTTCATCAAACTGATTGACGCACGAGCCGCAAAAGGCGTGTCACCTCTTCAGGGGAATTGGGTAGGGCCTGCGCGCTACGGGACAGACACGCACCCACTCGGGGGACTCGGCGTGATGGAGGTCGTTCGGTGAGACAGGCCGCCGGAATACATCGGACCGAGTACCTCGCGCTCGTACTGATCCTCGTTGGCGTCGCGATCGTTGGTAAGGATCAGCTGGGCTGGGCTTCAGACCGCCGCTCGTGATCGCTGTGGCGCTCTATTTGCTGATCCAAGTCGCAAGCCCGTGGCCGCTGCTCGGGTGGGGATCCACATCAGCGTCGATCGGCTCCTCGGATTCGGGCTTCGCGGCGACGACGGGGGTCAGGCGATCTTCTAGCGCTTGGCTCCGGCATCCGGCATGCGAGTGAGGGCGACCCGAAGCGCGGCCACGTCGCGATGGAACACGTCGTCGGCGATGGGCTTCCGGCGCGGGTCAGGCTGCATCAAGCCCTTCGCGGGTTGCCCCGGGCTGTCGTCGGTCACGTAGCGAGGCACGAGGTGCGTGTGCAGGTGCGGCACGGTGTTGCCGAGCATCTCGAGGTTCATCTTCGCGGGGTGGTAGTGCGCCTCGAGAGCGCGCGCGACCTTCAGGACCTCGCGGAGATACGTGGTCGCGTCGGAATCGGTGAGCTCGGTGAGATCCGCGATG
>DASWCR010000143.1:0-8909 GCA_036389995.1 Candidatus Limnocylindria bacterium
TCCATCGCCGAATACGCGCGGGCGAACGCCGACCTTCTGCGCGGCAAGGTGAAGGGCGGGGATCTCGGGAACGAGCTCCTGCCAGGCGTCTGGACTGCCGGCGACGTCGACATCAACGAGTCCGCCAAACTAACGGGGCCCATCTTTCTCGGCGAGGGCGTGAAGATTGGTCCGCACGCCGAGATCATCGGACCGACCGTGCTGCGCGACTACGTCTCCGTCGACGTCGCCGCCGTCATCGACAGTTCCATCGTGTGGCGCAACACGTACATCGGCGAACGGTCAGAGCTCCACGGCGCAATCGTGGGTCGGCAATGCGCATTGAAGTCGCGCGTCATCCTCGAGGAAGGCAGCGTGATCGGCGACCACACGATCGTCGGCGATCACGCGCGCGTGCGAGCGCAGGTGAAGGTGTGGCCGGACAAGCAGATCGAATCCGGCGCGGTGATCGGCTCGAGCCTCATCTGGGGAGCGCAGGGGCGGCGCGGGCTGTTCGGCCGCTTCGGCGTCACCGGCATCGTGAACATCGATCTCACGCCGGAGTTCGTCGCCCGTCTGGGGGGAGCGTATGCGTCGACTCTCAAGCAGGGCGCGACGATCACGATGAACCGCGACCAGCATCGTTCCAGCCGCATGCTGAAGCGCGGCCTCATGAGCGGCATCGTGAGCGCCGGCATCCACGTCGCCGATCTCTCGCAGGCGCCGCTCCCAATCGGCCGCTTCCACACCCGCCGCATGGGTGCCGCGGGTGGCGTGCACGTGCGCGTCTCGCCCTTCGACGTCCGGGTCTGCGACGTCAAGTTCTTCGACCGCCAGGCGCTCGATATGGACAAAGCCCAGGAGCGGAAGGTCGAGACGATCTTCTTCCGGGAAGACCTGCGGCGCGTTTCGTACGAAGACGTCGGGCGGATCTTCGAATCCCCGCGCGTCGGAGAGGCGTACAGCGAGGCGTTCCTGGCCGAGGTCGCACACCGGAAGGAGATCGCCGAGGCGAAGCCGAAGATCGTCGTCAACTACTCGCACGGGACGCCGGCGCAGTTCCTTCCGCAGCTTCTGAATGCCATTGGCGTCGAGGCCGTCGCGGTGAACGGAGTGGTGTCCGAGAACATCGGGTCGCGCTCGTTCGAGGAGTTTCAAGAAGAGCAGCGCCAGCTCGCGGTCCTCGTGCCCGCGCTCGGAGCGTCGCTCGGGGTGATCGTCGACGCAGGCGGAGAGAAGATCTTCGTCGTCGACGATCACGGGCGCGTGATCAGCGACATGCATTTCCTCGCCGCGTTCGTTTCGCTCACCGTGCGGCAGGCGCCCGGTGTTATCGCGGTCCCCGTCTACGCGCCCTCGTCGATCGAGGAGATCGTGGCCGCGCACGGCGGGCGCGTGCAACGCGTGCGCGCGTCGGCCGAGGCGCAGATGAGCCTCGCGGCGCGCGAGCATCCGCTCCTCATCGGCGATGGGTTCGGCGGGTTCATCTTCCCGCGGTTCCACCCGTCGTTTGACGGCCTCTTCGCGACCGTCCGGCTGATCGAGCTCCTCGTCGTCGCGAAACAGACGCTGAGTGAGGTCATCGACCAGACCCCGCCTGTCCACCTCGCGCGCCTTCAGGTGGTCTGCCCCTGGGAGGAGAAGGGCCGCGTCATGCGGATGCTCGCGCAGGATCCACAGACGGAGCGCACGCGGCAGATCGACGGCGTGAAGCATCAGAGCGACAGCGAGTGGGTCCTCGTGCTGCCCGACGCCGACCGACCGCTCTTCAACCTGTACGCCGAGGCGAAGGACGACGATCGCGCGTGGATGCTCGTTCACGAATACGCCGACAAGCTCGAGCGGATGCGCGCTCCTTGAGCATTCGCATAGCCATCGCGCAGTGCGCGCCGGCGCTCGGCGCGGTGAAGCGCAACCTCGACATGCACGACAAATGGATCGCCCGCGCCAAAGCGGCGGGCGCGCGCCTGGTGATCTTCCCGGAGCTCTCGCTCACCGGCTATTACCTGAAGGACCTCGCCGCCGATGTGGCATGCGCGGCCGACGATCCGCAGCTCTCGCGCATCGCCGAGGCATCGCAGGACATCGACATCAGCGCGGGCTTCGTTGAGCGCTCGGCCGACGCGAAGCTGCACATCGCGCAGGGTCATTGGTCGGGCGGGAAGCTCGTGCATGTTCACCGCAAGGTCTACCTGCCGACATACGGGATCTTCGATGATGGGCGTTATTTCGGGCCAGGCGATCGTTTCGAGACGTATCAATGGGCCGGCGGCACTACCGGCGTCGCGATCTGCGAGGACCTCTGGCACGTCTCCACGCCGTACCTCTACGCGGCGGCGGGCGCCACGATCGTGCTCGCGCCGTCGGCTAGTCCGGGCCGCGGCGTCGCCGAGGGCGGCGATCTCGGCACCGCGGAGTCGTGCCGGCTCATGGATCGCTTCTACGCGTCGTATCTCACGGTTTACGTCGTGTACGTGAATCGCGTGGGCCACGAGGATGGCATCGCGTTCTGGGGCGGGTCCGAGATCGTCGCGCCCGACGGGACCGTGGCCGCGCGCGCGCCCGAGTTCGACGAAGACCTGCTCATCGGCGAGATCGATCCCGAGCTCGTCGCGCGCGAGCGCGCGCGCAATCCGCTTCTTCGTGACGAGCGTGAGGACATCGTCCTTCGAAACATCGCCGGCCGTCTCGGTTTGCCGTTCGACCGCCGTGACTAGCGCCCTCGCGCGGACGGGAGTGATCCGGCCCGACCCGAAGGATCCATCGCCGCTGCGGATCGACGAGGTGCTCGTGCGGAAGATGCTCGTTCTCTTCATTCGAGACGAGACATCGAAAGTTCGGTTGAAGCGAGCCGTGATCGGCGTGTCAGGAGGCGTGGACAGCGCGGTGGTCGTGGCGCTCGCGAGTGAGGCGCTTGGCCCGAAGAACGTGCTCGGGCTTTTCACCCCATACCGCACCTCGTCCGATGAATCCCGCCGGCACGCCCAGGAGGTCGCGAAGAAGTTCGGGTTCGCGCTCGAGGAGGTCCCGATCACGGCGCAGATCGACGAATACTTCGCGGAGCGGCCCGGCGTCGACAGGATCCGTCTCGGAAACAAGATGGCCCGTGAGCGAAAGAGCATCGAGTACGACCGCTCGTGGCCCGACGGGATGGTCATCGGAACGAGCAACAAGACGGAGCTCCTGCTCGGCTACGGCACGCAGTTCGGTGACATGGCGTGCGGCATCAATCCTGTCGGCGATCTGTACAAGACGCAGCTCCGCGAGCTCGCGCTCCACCTCGGTATCCCGGAGGCGATCGTGCGCAAACCGCCGACGGCGGAGCTCTGGACGGGACAGACCGACGAGGGCGAGCTCGGCTTCACGTACGCCGATGCCGACCTCGTGCTTTATCACATGGTCGATCGCCGGCTGCGGCCCGCAGAGCTCGTGGAACACGGATTCGACGCTCAGCTGGTCGCGCGCATCCGCGAGATGGTCCGCCGCAACCACTACAAGCGAGTGATGCCGCTCATCGCGAAGCTCAGCCTCCGCACCGTCGGACACGACTTCCTCTATCCGCGCGATTGGGAAGCCGACTGACCGATAGGTCAGGCGGCGCGGAAGGGGATGCTGCGGGGTCGACCGAAACCCTCTCTTCGCGCCGGGGTCCCCCCGGCCTCGGACGCCTCGGCCGGCTCCCCAGCGCGCGGGGGCCCTCGGTCGACCCCGCGGCTATTCCTGCGGCCGCGCCATTGCGAGTCGGGCTAGGTTACACATTCGCGCTCACAGCGGCCGCGTTCTTCGGTGTCGGCGGCATTATTGCGAAGGCGGCATTCAACTCGGGTGTGCAGCCGTCCATCCTCGCGGAGTGGCGTGTCCTGTTCGCGTTCCTTGTATTCCTCTCTATCTTTGCGGCCCTGCGCTTTGACTTAGGGATTCGCCGCGTCGACCTGCCGCTCTTCGTTGTCTTCGGCGTCGTCGGGCTCGCCGGCGTATCTCTTATCTATTACGAGGCGATCAAACGCATCCCGATCGGGGTCGCGCTCGTCATCGAGTACACCGGACCGGTCCTCCTCTTGATCTACGCGCGGCTACGCGGCCGCGCGGTCGGCCGGCGTCTGTGGGTCGCTGCGGCGCTCGCCGTTCTTGGATGTTTCTTCGCGGCCGGCGCGTATGACGCCCGGCTTCGCGAGCTCAACGCCTTTGGCCTGGCGCTCGCCGCGACGGACGCGTTCATCTTCGCGCTGTACTTCGCGCTTGGCGAACGGCTTGGCAAGACGTACGGCACGCCGACGCTCCTCGTGTGGGGCTTCGGCTTCGCGCTTGTCGGTTGGAGCGTCGTTCACCCGCCGTGGCTCCTCCCGTGGGCGGAGACATCAGCGGACGGCTACGTACAGATCGCGGCGGTCGTCGTGATCGCCACGGTCATTCCGTTCGCCCTCACCCTCGCCGCGGTGCGGCTCATCCCCGCTGCGCGCGTCGGCCTCGCGTCGACGTTCGAGCCGGTGGTGGCTGCGGTCGCTGCGTGGGTCGCGCTCGGTGAACACCTGGACCCGCTGCAAATCGCTGGCGGCGTCATCGTCCTCGTCGGGATCGGGATCGCACAGTCCCTCCGGCCGACGACGGGTAGCGTTTAGACGGTGAGGGCACTTCCGCTAGTGACCGGTGCATCCTTGCAAGAATCGAGCGGTGGAGGTGCGGGTTGATCCACCAACTTCGGATGTACGAGATCTTCGAACGGAACAACCGGACCGAGTTCGTCTACATGTTGAGCTGGCCGGATGAGGCGGCCAAGGAAGCCGCATGGAAGTCACCGCGCGCGTTTGCCTCCGGAGCGCGATGAGCGTCTTCACGCCGGCAGAGCTCGCCTACTTAGGAAGCCAGCGGCTAGGGCGAATTGCCACCGTCGGCCCCTCCGGTCAGCCGCACGCCGTGCCCGTCGGCTTTCGGTATAACGCCGACCAGGACACGATCGACATCGGCGGTCATGGCTTCGCGAAAAGCAAGAAGTTCCGCGACGCCCAAGCGAACCCGCGGGTTGCATTCATCGTCGACGACCTCGCATCGGTCTCGCCGTGGCGGCCGCGAGGTATCGAAGTCCGTGGGGTCGCGGAGGTGCTCGCTTCAGGAGGCGAAGCCTTCGGTCGCGGCTACGACCCGCAGATCTTCCGCGTTCGCCCCAGGCGCATCATCAGCTGGGGCCTCGAGGCCGAGCGCCGGAGCGCGACGGTCCGGCCATAGGCAAGCTCTATCTCGTCGCGACTCCGATCGGCAATCTCGAAGACGTCTCGCTGCGCGCGCTCCGGATCCTGCAGGAGGTCCACATGGTGGCGTGCGAGGACACGCGACATACGCAGATCCTCCTCCGCAAACACGAGATTCGCGCGAAGCATCTGACGAGCTACACCGAGTTCAACCATCGCCGCAAGGCGGCGGAGCTCGTGGGGCAGATGGACCGCGGCTGGGATGTCGCGCTCGTGACCGATGCCGGCACGCCCGGTCTCTCGGATCCTGGCGAGCAGCTCGTCGCCGCGGCGATCGCGGCGGGGCACGAGGTCGTGCCGGTCCCTGGGCCGGCCGCGGCGATCGCGGCACTCGTCGCGTCGGGGTTGCCGACGCGCGAATTCACGTTCATCGGTTTCCCCGAAAAGAAGAGCGGCGCGCGGCGGCGCGAGCTCACCGAACTTCTCGCCGCGCGGCGCACGCTCGTCCTGTACGAGAGCCCCTTCCGTGTCGGCGATTTCCTCGCCGACCTCGCCGCGGTCGCGCCGGATGCGCGGGTCGCGGTGGCGCGCGAGATGACGAAGCTGCACGAGGAGATCGTCCGCGGGTCGGCGTCGGAACTCGCCGCGCACTATGCTTCCGAGCGCCCAAAAGGCGAGATCACGGTGGTCGTGGCGCCGGCCAAGAACGCGGGGGAGCAGGTGCGTGAGGAGCGGGAGCCAGGATCAGAGCGTTGACGTCCTCGTAGAGATCCCTCGAGGCTCGCGCGCCAAGTACGAGATGGATCAGACGACGGGCCGCATCCGTCTCGACCGCGTCCTCTTCTCTTCGATGCATTACCCGGCCGACTACGGTTTCGTCATGGACACCATCGGTGGCGACGGCGACCCGCTCGACGCTCTCATCGTGGTCGAGGAGCCGACGTTCCCCGGTTGCGTCGTCCCGTCGCGGCCTATCGGCACACTGCTCATGCGCGACGAGCACGGCGATGACGAGAAAATACTCGCCGTCCCCGTCGGCGATCCGCGATTCGACGAGGTCCGAGGCCTTCGCGACCTCGCAAAGCACTGGCTCCGCGAGATCGAGACGTTCTTCGCCACCTACAAGGAGCTCGAGAGCAACAAGTCCTCGGACGTGAAGGGCTGGCACGATGCCGACGTCGCGTGGAAACTCATCGGGGACGCGCGGGCACGCGCACGGAGGCCGTCGTGAATCGCGAGTACCGGAAGTGGTGGAGCCCCGCGCTCGGACGCGACATGGAGATGCTCGTCTTCGGCGATCGCGGCGCGCCCGTCCTCGTCTTTCCGACCTCGATGGGTCGGTTCTACCAGTGGGAGGACTTCGGGATCGTATCGCACATGGCGCCGCGGATCGACGCGGGTTGGGTGCAGCTCTGGTGCGTCGACTCCGTCGACGGCGAGTCCTTTTACAACAAGGCGGCGGCGCCGCAGGACCGCGCTCGCCGGCACCTCGCGTACGAGCGTTACCTCGTCGACGAGGTCCTGCCGGCGATCCGCTTCGCGAACGCCGTGGATCAGCTGATCGTCGCCGGAAGCTCGTTCGGCGCATTTCACGCGCTCGCGTTCGTCACGCGGCGGCCCGGCATCGCGCGCAAAGCCGTCGGCATGTCCGGCGCGTATGACACGGCAAAGTGGCTGGACGGCGACCGGAGCGGCGAGGCCTATTTTGTGAACCCGCTCGCGTTCCTTCCGAATCTCAACGACGATCGGTACCTCGCACCCCTGAGGGAGACGGAGATCATCATCGCGACGGGCAGGGACGACCCGAACGTCGACGAATCCAAGCGCCTCGCGGGTGTGCTGCAGCAAAAGGGCGTGCCCGCCGAACTCGATATATGGGACGGCTGGGCGCACGATTGGCCGTACTGGAAGGACATGGTGGATAGATACATATGACCGACAAGATCGTCGGCCTTCTCATCGGCCGCGAGAACACATTCCCCGGCCCGTTCATCGAAACGGTCAACCGCAAGGGTGCCTCGAAGGGCGTCCGCGCCGAGATGGCCGTTCTGGGTGGCGCGCGCGAGATCGAGCCGCAGCGTTACGCCGTGCTCGTCGACCGGATCAGCCACGAGGTCCCGTATTACCGCGCCCATTTGAAAAGCGCGGTGCTGCAGGGAACCGTCGTCGTGAACGACCCGTTCTGGTGGGAAGCAGACGAGAAGTTCTTCGAGTGCACGCTCGCGCGCGAGCTCGGCGTCGCTGTGCCGAAGACCGTCGTCCTCCCGAACAAGTCGTACATCCCCGACATCTCGGACCAATCCCTTCGCAACCTTCAATACCCGCTCGAATGGGACTCGCTCATCGAGTACACGGGGTTGCCCGCGATCCTGAAGCCGAACACCGGCGGCGGGTGGAAGGACGTCTATCGCGTCGACACCAAGGAGGAGCTCATCTGGGCCTACGACCAGTCCGGCGCGCTTTCGCCCGGCTACCGGCCGAAGACGATGATCCTTCAAGAGTTCATCAAGTGGGAGGACTACATCCGCTGCATCGCCATCGGCCGCAAGGATGTTCTTCCGATCCGGTATGACCCCACGGCGCCGTTCCACGAGCGTTACGTCATCAGCCGGCCCGTCGAGGGAGATCTGCGCACCCGCGCCATCCTCAACGCGATACGGCTCACCGACGCGCTGGGTTACGACATGGACACCGTCGAGTTCGCGGTGCGTGACGGTGAGCTCTACGCGATCGATTGGCTCAATCCCGCGCCGGACTTCGATAGCTTCTCGATCAAAGAGGACAACTTCGCGTGGGTCCTCGAGAAGATGAGCGATCTCGTCATCGCGTACGCCACGGGGCAGGCGGAGCCGCCGTGGAAGGGGGAGCATCGGTGGTGGCGGCACGTGCGCTAGCACGGCGGAGCTCTAAGACCGCGCGCGACCCGGTCGTCGCGTACCACGAGCTCCTGGAGGATCCAGGGCTCGCTGAGGTAAGCACGTCTGTGCTCACCGAAGGGCAGCGGAAACGCCGGCTCGTCTTCGGCGATCGGCCCCTCTGCGTCTCGCTGCGGCCGAACCTCATCAGCGACTGGCAGTACGCGGCCGTCAACGAAGCCTCGCAGACCATTTACGCGGCGCTCGGCAGGCTCGAGAGCGCGCTGCTCCAAGACCAGGACCTCCGGCGTCAGCTCGACCTCGACCCGCAAGAGGAGGCGCTTGCGCTCCGCGATCCCGGCTTCCGCGCCGCGTCGCCGTCGGCGCGGCTCGACGGCTTCATCGGGGACGACGGCGTCATTCGCTTCGTCGAGTACAACGCGGAATCTCCCGCGGGCATGGCCTATAACGACGAGCTCGCCCAGGTCTTCGCTTCGCTGCCGGTCATGAAAAAGTTCCGCGAGAAGTTCCAGTGCAGCGTCGTCCCGACGCGGGGGCGCCAGCTCGCGGCAATGCTGCGCGCACACCGCTCGCGGTCGGAGCGCTCAGCGGCGATCGCGATCGTCGACTGGCGCGGTCTGCCGACGCTCACCGAGTTCGAGATGTTCCAGCGGTACTTCGAGTCGCGGGGGGTCCCGACGGTGATCTGCGCGCCCGAGGATCTGACCTATTCGCGTGGGACGCTCCGCGCGCAGGGCAAGGTCATCAATCTCGTGTATCGCCGCGTGCTGACGAGCGAGCTGCTTGCGAAGGACAAGGTCTCGCAACCGCTGGTCAAGGCGTACCTCGACGGAACCGTGACCGTCGTGAACAGCTTCCGCGCCAAGCT
>DASWCR010000144.1:0-14687 GCA_036389995.1 Candidatus Limnocylindria bacterium
CTTGTCGCCGATGTCGCGCTGCTCCGGCAAGAGGTCGATCACCGGGTGCGGCGTGAAGGCGTCGAACTCGGTCGAGTTCGCGTCGTTCGTGCCGAGGGCGGTGCGCGCCAGCTCGATGACCATGCACTGCATTCCCATGCAGAGACCGAGCGTCGGAACCCGCCGCTCGCGGCCGAACCGGGTCGCCTTCACCTTACCCTCGATGCCGCGGTACCCGAAGCCGCCTGGAACGACGATGCCGTCGAGGCCGACGAGCGGCTCGACGTCGTCGGAGCGCTCGAGGTGCTCGCTGTCGATCCATTGGAGCTTCACGTCGCAGCCCGCCGCCCACGCGGCGTGACGCACCGCTTCCGCAACGGAGAGATATGCGTCCGGCAGCTCGATGTACTTGCCGACGAGGCCGATCGTCAGCGGAATGCGCGCGCCGCGGATGCGCTCGGTGAGCGCCTTCCACTCCGTGAGGTCGGGCTCCTTCGCGCCGGAGAGGCCGAGCTCCTCGACGACGATCTTCCCGAGACCGGCCTCCTCGAGCATGAGCGGGACGCCGTAGATCGACCAAGCGTCCGGCTCGCTGATGACGTTGTCGAGCTTCACGTCGCAAAAGAGCGCGATCTTCTCGCGCAGGTCGTCGTCGATTGGCTCGTCTGCGCGGGCGATTACGACGTCCGGCTGGATACCGATTGCTCGCAGCTCCCGCACCGAGTGCTGGGTCGGCTTCGTCTTTAGCTCGCCAGTGGCGACGCGAGGCAGGAGCGTCAGATGGATATAAAGGACGTTCTGCTTGCCGACGTCCTTGCGGAACTGACGGATCGCCTCGAGGTAGGGGAGCGATTCGATGTCGCCGACGGTGCCGCCGACCTCGACGACGACGATCTCAGCCTGCTGCTCGCGGGCGACACGATGGATCCGCTCCTTGATCTCATTCGTCACATGCGGGATGACCTGCACCGTCGCGCCAAGGTAATCACCGCGCCGTTCCTTTGCGATGACCGAGTTGTAGATCTGGCCCGTGGTCACGTTCGACGCGCGCGTGACGTTCCGGTCGATGAAGCGCTCGTAGTGGCCGAGGTCCAGATCGCTCTCGGCGCCGTCTTCGGTGACGAAGACCTCACCATGCTGATAGGGCGACATCGTCCCGGGGTCGACGTTGAGGTAGGGATCCATCTTGAGCGACGCGACGGCGAGGCCCCTCGCGGAGAGGATGCGACCGAGGGAAGCGGCGGTGATGCCTTTGCCCAGCGAGGAAGTGACCCCTCCGGTCACGAACACAAACTTCGGCACGGGCTGGACCTCCGGGGTTTTTTCAATACTAAGGTCAGGAGACCGGGAAGGGAAGGCTGTTCAAAACGATGAGGCGGGGTCGATCGCTTGCGGTGTGCGGCGGATAGGACGGGACCTCGACCGGCTCATGACGGCGGCAATCGTCGAGGTTTCCATCGAGTCGCAGACCGCGGAATCGCGCATCGCGGAGCTCACCGTTCTCGAGTCCGGCGTGCTCGACGATCGCGACAAGACGCGGTCGTAAGAAACGAAGACCATCGCGCACGGCGACCGGCGTCGCGAAGCACGATGCGTCGGCGGCGAAACCGCGCGTCGCCACATCGAGCCACCCGCCGAGGAAGGGCGGGACGTATGCATCGCCCGCGAAGACGATTGCCCCATCCTCACCACGCAGTCCGCACAGCAGGGTGCGCGCGCCGCGGTGATCGTCGATGACGAGACCACCGACGACCACGTCGGCGCGCGGTGTGACATGGCATTTCAGCCAATCGGCGGTGCGTGCGCCCGGGACATACCGCCCGTCACGCCTCTTGGCGACGATGCCCTCGAGCCCGTATTCCGCCACCACATCGAGGAAGGGCTCGCCGTCGTCGTCCAGGTGCTCCGGCACGGCGAGGATTCGCGAACCCAGGCCGGCACCGAGGAGGCGCGCCCGGCGCTCGGCAAGCGGCCGCGAGATGAGCGGGCGGCTGTCGGCGTACAGCATGTCGAAGGCGACGAAGATCGGGCCGCGGCCCCGTTTCGCGGCCTTTGGTCCGAGTCTGCCGGCGAGAAGGTCGTAGCTCGGACGGCCGCGTGAATCGCAGACGACGATCTCGCCGTCGAGGACCATTCCTTCAGGCAGGCGTAGGTCGCGGAGCTCAGGCACAGCGGGAAGGAGGTCGCCTCCCCCGCGATCGGTCACGCGCAGTCCCGTCGCGTCATGCGACGCGAGCGCGCGGATCCCGTCCCACTTCAGCTCGAAGATGTACTCGGGCGAATTGAACGCGCGGCGCGCCAGACGTGGCCGCATCGGTGTGAGCGCGCGGGGCACCGCGCTCGCCGCCTCGCCGACATCGATGAGGGTCGGATGCGCGCCACTCTCCGGTCGCTCGCGCGAGGGCACTTGCCGAGGATAGGTCCTAGGACGCCTTCTTCCGCGCGGTCCGTGACGACGAACCGGACGAGACGCTCTTGCTCTTCGCCCCGCTCTTCTTCGCCTTTTCGACCGACGCCTTGAGTGCGGACATGAGATCGACGACCGTGGTCTCGGCCTCCGGCTCGGGAGCCTCGATGATCTCTTTCTTCTGGACCTTCGCCTCCACCAGCTTAAGGATCGCCTGCTTGTACTCGTCCTTGTATTCGGACGGCTCGAATTCGGTCGCCATCATGCCGACGAGGTTCTCCGCCATCTTGAGCTCGGCGGGAGAGACCTTCACCTCCTCGGGGACGTCGAGGTCCTCGGTGGAGCGGATCTCGTCCGGCCAATGGAGCGTGTTCATGAGGAGCGCGCCGTCCTGCGGACGCACCGAGACCAGGCGCTCTCTGTCGCGCAAAGCGAACTTCGCGATCGCGACGCGTCCGGTCTTCGCCAGGGTCTTGTTCAGGAGCGCGTACGGCTTCTCGGCCGACTTCTCGGGCTCGAGGTAATAGGCCGACTGGTAATAGAGCGCGCCGGGGAGCTCCTCATCCTTGATGAACCCGGTGATGTCGATTGCCTTGCTTGAACGGAGGGGGAGCTTCTCGAGATCCTCGTCCGTCAGCTCGACGTAGTTACCCTTCTCGTACTCGTACCCACGTACGACGTCGCCCCAAGCGACCTCGTGGTCGCCCTCGACGCAGTAGCGCTTGTTCTTGATGCGGCTCCGATGCTCCGGGCAGAGAAGGTTGAACGAGACCTTGCTCGAGCTCTCCGTCGCCAGATACAACCGCACCGGGATGGCGACCATCCCGAAGCTCATGACGCCTTTCCAGATCGATCGCGGCATGCCCTACCACCTCACTGGCCGTTTTCCCCTTTTGCGCGCGGCCTTGCCGCGCGAATCATAACGGTCCCATCAAGGGAGCGCACGCGGCGTACCGCGGCGGCCGCCCCACGAGACGAGCCGAAGGAGCCGTTCAAGCGTTGCCGGATCGCCGCGCCAATGCTCGCGGACGACCGCACCGTCGGTCGTGCGGAGGACGAAACGGAGGGCGAGCCCGGCGACGACCGCGTCATCGAGCGAACCGACGATGGGGATGAAGTCCGGGATGAGGTCGATCGGCGAGGCGAGCCAAACGCTCGCCACCGCGAGCACGATCTTCGCGCGGAGCGGGACGCGAGCGTCGCGCAGGAGCCCGCCGAAAAGTCTGACGAGGTTCGGCAGGAGCAGAGCGAGCTCGCGTGCAAGAAGGACGCGGCCGATGATCACGAGGACCACGACGACGACGATCCAGATCGCGATGAAGACGAGAACGATGTTTGCCCAGAGCGGAAGATCCATTCGAGCTAATTCGCGATCGCCCGCTCCGCGAGTGACGTCGGTATCGAGCCGGTCGACGTGATCGCGTCGTGGAAGGCGCGGAGGGCCGCGCGGTCGGCCGATCCGCGCTTGGCGAGCCATCGCGTGCGGATATCGATGATCTCGAGCATCCCCGTGAGATAGCTCGAGGCCTGCGTCGGCCAGGAGCAGTACCGGCCGACCTCGGCCTTCGCGTTCGGGAGAGTGAGGTTCGCGTTCTTCACCATGAATTCGACGGCTTGGTCGAAGGTCATCTCCTTCATATGCAGCGACGTGTCCACCACGATGCGCGCGGCGCGGAAGAGCGTCGCCTCGTACTGGAACAAGAGGTGTCGCGGGTCGGTGAAGAAGCCTTGCTCGCGCATGACGCGCTCCGCGTAGAGACCCCACCCCTCCGCGAAATACGAAGTGAAGTGCGTGCGGCGGATGTCCGAGCCGTTCTGCTTGGCCATGACGAGGTGCCAGTGGTGACCCGGGTACGCCTCGTGTACGGCGGTCGTCGGGATCCCCGCGCTGCAGTTTCCCTCGAGGCGCTTCTGGACTTCCTCCGGTGGTGTGCCGTCGGGCGGGTAGGGCACGAAGAAGTGACCGTGGAGCGAATCGCTGAAAGCGGGAGGCTGGTTGTAGCTCGCGACCGCCTGGATCGGACGCTGGTAGTGGGGTGACGGCTCGACCGTACAGCGCTCGCCCGGTGGAAGCGTGACGAGCCCGGTGTCCACGAGGAACGATCGCGCGCGCTCGGTCCATTCCTCGTACTCTGCCCGCATCGCGTCGGGCGTCGGCGCGTGCACGCGGTTCAGGCGCTCGCAAACCTCCGTCCAGGTGCCGCCTCCGTCGATCTGCGCCGCGATCTTGTTCGCGTCGTTCGCAAGCAGGTCGTACTGCTCCCGCCCGCGACCCTGGAGCTCGCGCGTGCCGAACGGAAGGAGCTCCTTCTCCCGCAGGAGCGACGTGTAGAGCTCCTCGCCGATCGCGTAATCACCGGACGCGCGCGCCTTGTTCGTCTCGAGAAACCCCGCGAAGTCCTCGAAGGCGCCGGCCGCCGTCGCTCCGGCTTCCGCGACCTTCTGCCGGAGCGTCGGGTCCTTGACCTCCTTGGGGACAAGCTCGCGGGCGTAGCGCGCCGCCGCGTTCGCCTGGCCGATCGCGCGATCGAGGTACACGCGCGGGACGAGCGCGAAGTCCACGTTCGCTTTTCCGTCGGCGACGTGTCTGGTGACTGCGTGAAGCCGCGCGCGCGCCGCCTCGGCCAGGTCACGCTCCGGCCGAAGACGGTGGAGGAAGAGCGTGAAAACGCCGCCCAGCGAGGGATTCAGGTAGGTATTCGGCTGCCGCTTCCAATCAAGGCGCGGCTGCATGAGCTCGCGTCCGCGGAGCGACGCGAGGATGACGTCACGGTCGATGCGCTCGGCCGGAGTGAGGCTGTCGTCGGGCACGGCCGCAAAGCGCTTGGTCCAGTCGAGCACGGCCGCGTCACGACGACGGAACGCCTCTGCCGAGAGGTCTTCCGAGCGCTCGTCGTATGCGGTGAGGCCGAGCATGCTGGCCCAGGTCGGGGATTCCTCGTAGCGGTCGGCGAGGTAGTCCTTGACCAGCGACGAAAACGGCGCGGACGTCACGATGCGACCTCCCCGACAATGGCGAAGGCCACAGATTGAGCCTCACCGAGTACCAGCGCAAACGCGACTTCCGCCGCACGCCCGAACCGAAGGGCAGGCTGCCGGAGAAAGAAGAGACGCGTCGCTACGTGGTCCATCGGCACCACGCGACGCGGCTCCACTGGGACGTTCGGCTCGAGATGCGCGGCATCCTCGCCTCGTGGGCCGTGCCGAACGGGCCACCGCTCGAGGCCGGAAAGAGGCGGCTCGCGGTCCACACCGAGGACCATCCGATCGAGTACCTGACGTTTCACGGTGTGATTCCCGACGGCTACGGCGCGGGGACGATGACCATCTGGGATACCGGCACGTATGAGCTACTGGAAGAGAAGCCGAACGAGCTGAAGGTGCGCATGAAGGGCAGGCGTCTCGACGGCGAGTGGGTCATCGTGCAGACGAAGCAGAACGAGGGTCGCGACTGGCTGATGATCAAGCACGGCACGCCGCCGAAGAACGATCCGCTCCTATCGAAGATCGAGCCGATGCTCGCGGCGGCGGCCGACGAGCCCTTCGACTCGCCCGACTTCACCTACGAACCGAAATGGGACGGGGTGCGCACGATCGCCTTCGTCGATGGGGGAGAGGTCCGTCTTCAGACGCGCAACCTTCTCGACTGCACCAAGCAGTATCCCGAGGCGACGCAGGCCGCGGAGGCGCTCACCGGTGCGTATCACGCCATCCTCGACGGCGAGATCGTGGCGCTCGACTCCAAGGGCGTTCCGAGCTTCCAGCGCCTGCAACCGCGCATGCACGTAAGTGACGAGAGCACCGTGCGCAAGCTCCGCAAATCGACTCCGGTCATCTATCAGGTCTTCGACATCCTTTACGCGGACGGCGAGGACCTCACCCGAAAGCCACTCCGCGAGCGCTTGCGACGCCTCGACGAGGCGTTGACGCCGATGGGCTCGATCCGACGGAGCGAAGGATTCCCGGGCACCGGCGTCGCGCTCTTCGAAGCGGCCCGAGAGCAGGGCATCGAAGGGATCGTCGCGAAGCGGCTCGATTCGATCTACCAGCCAGGCGCGCGGTCGCCCGCGTGGGTGAAGATCAAAACGTTCCGCACGATGGAGTGCGTGATCGGGGGATGGACGGCGGGGCAGGGTGGCCGCACCAAGACCCTGGGTGCGCTCCTGCTCGGCGTCTACCGCGACGGCAAGCTGCAGCCGGTGGGGCACGTCGGAACCGGGTTCGACGAACGAACGCTCCGCGACCTGCTGGTGATCCTGCAGGAGCACGAGTCGCCGACCTCACCGTTCGCCACGAAGCCGCGGACGAATCAACCCGCGCGGTGGTGTCTCCCGGAGCTCGTGTGTGAGGTCGAGTACGCCGAGATCACGCGGGACGGCACGCTCCGGCATCCGACCTATCGCGGCCTTCGTCCGGATGTCGATCCGCACGACGCCACGGGAGAGGAGCGCCGCGACTCGGCAAAAAAAGCCCAGGAGGCCGCGAAGCGCGCCGCGACAACGAGGGCCCCATCGGGGAACGATGACGGAGCCGCAAGGGTCCCGTCAGTGCTCGAGGTCGAAGGCAAACGCATCAAGCTGACGAACCTCGAGAAAGTCCTCTTCCCCGAGGACGGCTACACCAAGGCCGACCTCATCCGCTACTACACCGAGGTCTCGCCGTATCTCGTGCCTTGGCTGCGCGACCGGCCCCTCACCTTGAAGCCGTTCCCCGACGGCATCCACGGCACGCACTTCTATCAAAAGAACAAGCCCGGATTCACTCCCGAGTGGATCAAGAGCTGGATCGATCCGCGGGAGCCGGAAAACGCCTACGTCCTCGCGAACGACATGGCGACCCTCGTGTGGATGGCGAACTACACAGCGATCGAGATCCATCCGCGGCTCGCGCGCGCCGACGAACCGGAGAAGCCGGACAACGTCATGATCGATCTAGATCCGGCCGAGGGCGCGCGGTGGGACGACGTGAAGGAGGTCGCGCGCGCCGTCAAGGAAGTGCTTGACGATCTCGGACTCGTCGGCTTCCCAAAAACCACGGGCTCGCGCGGTATCCATGTGCTCGTCCCCATCGCCCGGCGATACACGTTCGATGAGAGCCGCGCGTTCGCTCTTCGCGTGGGCCAGCTCACCAGAGAGAAGCTGCCGAAGCTCGTCACGCTCGAATTCAGCAAAGCGAAGCGCCGCGGGATCTACATCGACTACCTGCAGAACACGCGCGCCAAGTCCACAGCCGGGCCGTACAGCGTTCGTCCGATTCGCCGCGCGCCCGTGTCCGCGCCGCTCCGGTGGGACGAGATCGCGTCGCTCGGACGGCCCGATGCCTTCACGATGATGAACATGTCCGCGCGCCTCGAGGCCGCGGGCGATCTTCTGGGCCCGTCGCTCGCGCTCGCGCAGAAGCTTCCGAAGCCGCCGGCTTGAAACGCGCGGCGGTCCTTGCGCCGGGGTATGGCGGCACCGCGGAGCAGCCGATCCTGCAGAAGCTCGGGGCTGCGCTCGGCGGATTCGGCATCGCCTCGCAGGCGGTGACCTTCAGGACGCGCGGATCCCGGCCGAGCAAGGACTACGTCTCGGAGATCGAGGATCTCCGCGGCGCGCGCGACGCGCTCCGCGCCGCAGGGCACGAGCGCGTCGCCCTTGTCGGCCGCTCGTTCGGGGGCCGCATCTGCGCTTTCCTCGCGGAGCACGAGCCGCCGGATGCGCTCGTCATCCTCGGCCATCCGATCGCGCCCGCGAAGCGCCCGCGTCCGCGTGACGAGGCGGCTCTCGCCGGGACGACGTGTCCCACGCTCGTCGTCCAGGGTGAAAAAGACGAGCTCGGTCCGTTCGCCGTCCTCGAGCGGATCGCGGCGAACAACCCGCGGATCGATCTCGTGCGGATCGCCGGCGCGGGCCATGATTTCGGCCCGGGCGAGCCTCTGGCGGTCGCGACAGCCGCGCGCTGGCTGGACAGCGTCCTTCGCTGACGACAAATCTCCGTTCCTCGTTCACACCCAGTTCATCGGCCGCTGTGACGCTTTCCCTCGACGACATCGAAAAAAGGAGACACACCAATGCGTGGCATCGGGATCATCCTCACGCTCGTGATCGCAGCGATCGTGGGCGTCGGCGCGTACCAGCTGGGGGTCTCGCAGGGGCTCGCCGCGACGGGAACCGCGGTCGCTCCGGCCCTCTACTACTACCACCCCTTCTTCTTCGGAGGGTTCGGGTTCCTCTTCCCGCTCCTCTTCATCTTCCTGATCTTCGCCCTCGTCCGTGGCGCGTTCTCCCGCGGACGCGGGTGGGGCTACGGCGCTGGTTGGGGAGGCCCCGGCCAGTACCAGAGCCCGCGCGAGCGGCTCGAGGCGCTCCACAAGGAGCTGCACGGTGAGAAACCGAGCGACACCGGGACGACATCGCCTCCGCCCAGCGGCCGGTAGACGCGTCGAGACGACGAGACGCCGGACAGAGGTCCGGCGTCTCGCGTTACCTAGGATTCGCGGCGACGATGAAAACGGTGATGGTCGTCGACGACGAGCCGAAGATCGTGCAGCTGGCGCGTGACTATCTCGAGCACGCCGGCTTCGCGGTCGTCGTGGCTTACGACGGAAAAGCCGCGCTCGCGACCGCGCGCGCCGAAAAGCCCGACCTCGTCGTGCTCGATCTCGGTCTGCCCGAGCTCGACGGCCTCGACGTGGCGCGCAGGCTCCGCGGTGAGTCGAATGTGCCGATCGTCATGCTCACCGGTCGCAGCGAAGAGTCCGACAAGCTCGTAGGCCTCGAGCTAGGCGCGGACGATTACGTCACAAAGCCCTTCAGCCCTAAGGAGCTCGTAGCGCGCGTGCGCGCCGTGCTCCGACGGTCCGAGCGGCCCCGGTCCGAGACCGAGATCGTTCGGGTCGGCGACATCACCCTCGACGTACCGCGGATGCGCACGACGATCGCCGATCGCGCCGTCGATCTCACGCCGACCGAGTTCCAGCTCGTCGCCACCATGGCGCGCGAACCGGGCCGCGTGTTCACGCGCGCGCAGCTCCTCGACGCGGTGCACGGCGTGGCGTTCGAGTCCTATGAGCGCGCCATCGACGCGCACGTAAAGAACATCCGGCACAAACTGGAGCCCGATCCCGCGAGCCCGCGATATGTGCTCACGGTGTACGGAGTGGGCTATCGCTTCGCGGAGCTCGACGAGTGACACGCGGGGGCTGGGGCGATCCGCGGCGGCGACCGCGGTGGTGGCCGGAGAACGAGCCCTTTCCTCCCGAGCGAGGCTGGGGCGGCCCGCCGTGGGTCCGGGGCGGGTTCATGCGGCGCATGGCGATGTTCTTCGTCGCCGGCGCGGTCCTCTCGGTTGTCGCCGCCACGTTCCTCTTCTGGACGCTCGCCACCGCGCTCGGAGCGCCGGACCTTGTCGGCAATGTCGCCCGCGGCGTGGCGCTGCTGTTCGTCCTTTACGGGATCGCCCTCGCAGCAAGATCACTTCGCCGGATCGCCCGTCCGGTGGGTGACCTGATCGACGCCGTCGGGCGAGTCGCTGACGGGGATCTCTCCACACGCGTGGCGGAGCGAGGGCCGCGCGAGGCGCGCAGGCTCGCGCGCGCGTTCAACACGATGACCACGCGTCTCGAAGCGGGCGAGGAGCAGCGCCGCCGGCTTCTCGCGGACGTGAGCCACGAACTGCGCACGCCGCTATCCGTGGTGCAAGGCAACCTCGAAGCGCTCGTCGATGGCGTTCACCCTGCGGACGAAGCGCACCTCGTCGCGATCCTCGATGAGACGAAGGTGCTGTCGCGCCTCGTCGAGGATCTGCGCACGCTGTCGCTCGCCGAGTCGGGTGCCCTCGCGCTCCATCGCGAGCCGATCGACGTCGGCGCGCTTGTACGCGAGACCGTCGACTCGTTCGCATCGCGGGCTCTGCCGGCCGGCGTGTCGCTCGAGGCGCAGGTGCCGAGTGGACTGCCCCAGGTCGACGCCGATCCCGTCCGCGCGCGCGAGATCCTCTCGAACCTCGTCGCCAACGCGCTGCGCTACACGCCACGGGGCGGACAGGTAACGGTGACGGCACGCGCCGACGATGCTCGGGTGGCGATCGACGTTCGCGACACCGGTGCCGGCATCGCTCCCGAGCGGATCGGACGGATCTTCGAGCGTTTCTACAAGTCGCCCGAGTCTCGCGGCGCTGGCCTCGGACTCGCGATCGCAAAACAGCTCGTCGAGGCGCACGGCGGCGACATCTCAGCCACCAGCGTGGTCGGCGAGGGCACGGTGGTCCATTTCACGCTCCCGGTCGGTGAGTCATGAGCCGGGTCCCGGCCAGGCGGCCGCGTTCGCGCGCTCAGGGCGCCGTCTTCGTGCCCTCCGCCGCATCGATCTGCGCGCGCTGAAGCTTGCCCGAGTAATCGACGTAGATCGACTTCCACTCGGAGTAGACGTCGAGCGCGGCGCGGCCGGCCTCACGATGACCGTTGCCGGTCGCCTTCATGCCGCCGAACGGGAGCTGGATCTCCGCACCGATGGTGCCCGCGTTGACGTAGACGATCCCGGTCTCGGCGTCGCGC
The DNA here is from genome assembly GCA_036389995.1 of Candidatus Limnocylindria bacterium. Taxonomy (GTDB): domain Bacteria; phylum Chloroflexota; class Limnocylindria; order P2-11E; family P2-11E; genus 3-1-20CM-2-70-9. Next base: position 10,923 of record DASWCR010000144.1, read on the forward strand.
ATGAAGCGGAACGCGTTGTTCACGTTCCGCGTGTAGATCGAGCTCGAGAGCCCGTACTTCGTCGAGTTCACGGCCTTGATCGCTTCGTCGACGCTCGAGACCTCGATCACCGCCGTCACCGGGCCGAAGATCTCTTCCTGCGCGACGCGCATGTTCGGCTTCACGTCGACGAGCACGGTGGGCTCGTGGAAGAAACCCTTGCCGAGCGCTCCCTCAGTCGATACGTGACCGCCGGCGGCGACCGTCGCCCCTTCCTTCTCGGCGACCGGGATGAACGAGTGCACCCGCTCGAGCTGCGACGCGGAGACGACCGGCCCGACGTCGGTCGATGCCTCGAGCCCGTTCCCGAGCCGAAGTTTCTTCGCCCTGCCGACGAGCTTGTCGACGAGGTCTTTCGCGACGCTCTTGTGGGCGATGACCCGCGACGCGGCGGTGCATCGCTGCCCGGATGTGCCGAACGCCGACCAGACGATCCCGTCAAGCGAGAGATCGACATCCGCATCGTCGAGGACGACGATCGCGTTCTTACCACCCAGCTCGCAGGACACGCGCTTCAGGAGCCGCCCGCCGATCTCGCTGATGTGCGACCCCGTGTCGGACGAGCCCGTGAACGAGATGAGGTCGATCCCGGGATGCGAGACGATATGGTCGCCGAGATCGCCCCCCGATCCGAGGACGAGGTTGATCACGCCTTTCGGGAGACCCGCCTCCTCGAGTATCTCGACGAGGCGGACGGCAAGGAGCGGGGTGTACGACGCGGGCTTGAACACGATGGTGTTGCCGAGGATCAGCGCCGGCATGATCTTCCAGGTCGGGATCGCGAATGGGAAATTCCACGGGGTGATCGCCGCGACGACGCCCACGGGGTGCCGCATGCTCATCGCCCATTTGTTTGGGAGCTCCGCCGGGACGACGTCGCCGAACTGCCGGCGGCCTTCCCCGGCGATGTAGTAGGTCATGTCGATGCCCTCTTGGACGTCACCGCGGGATTCGGCGAGCACCTTGCCCATCTCGCGTGTCATCTCGCGGGCGAGGTCGTCCTTGCGCGTGAGCATGATCTCGCCGGCCCGGTAGAGGATCTCGCCGCGTTTTGGGGCGGGGTAGAGACGCCAGCCGTCGAGGGCGCGCCGCGCCGCATCCACCGCGCGGTCCACGTCGGCGACCGTCGACTTCGCGACGTTCGCGATCAGCTCGCTGGTCGCGGGGTTGGTGTTCTCGAACGTGCCGCCGCCGGACGCGTCGAGCCAGCGGCCGTCGATGTAGTTCTGGAGCGTGGGCGTCGCCATCCTTGACTCCCCCTTGCAGGGAGGATGTTAGGCGGCTAGATGGTGCCCAGGCGGAAGAGCACCGCGAGGAGATGCGCGATGCGCCGCTCGCCGAGAGCTTCGATGAAGGCGATCTGAGCAGCCGCCGCGGCGACCTCGGGATCGACCGTTTCTTCTGCCGGTTGCGGATCTGCGCCTCGCGCCGCCGCGGCCGCGCGCGGAGCGATCGGTTGGGCGGCCGGTGCCGCGGGCTTCACCGGCGCGGACGCCTGCGATGCGGGCGGCGGAACGACCTTCACGGTCCCGCCCGGTCCCCCGAAGTCCGCGGCCCAGTACCACTTATAGGTTGAGTTCGCCTCGTACACGAGACCGATTCCGATCGAGTTGTAGTTCGGATTCAGGAGGACCGCGTTGTGCGCGGCGCTCGCCTGCCATCCCGCGAGCACCGCACCCGCGGTGGCATACCCCGCTCCGAGGTCCTCACCCGTGTACATGGACGTCGCCGGATAACCGAACGCCGACATCCGTTGCGTCGGGGAGCGCCCGTCCGAGGAGACGTGTCCGATGTAATTCTTCGCGGCCATGTCGCCGGCCATCCACGCCGCCGCCGCCGTGAGCGCGCCGTTCTGCGAGACCGCCTGAAGCCCGTTGTTCGCGCGATACGCATTGACCAGCGCGACGATGTCGCTCTGGGCGGTCGCGCCCTGGGCGCTCCGCTCCACGTGCGTGACCGCCGCGGCGGCTGACGAAGAACCGATGGTGATGGCGGCGGCAGCAAACGTGAAGATCAGCGCACGGCGAAGCATCAGCACTCCTTTGGGGTAACGGTCCGGCAACAGCGACCTTACGGATTAATAACGGCGTCAGCGCCAGCCTGTCAGTACCTTCACCCGGAATCGTCCGCAAATGGTGCTGCCCGGCAGGCGCCGGGGAGCGCTATGGCGCCGCGGCAGGGGCTTGTGGGCGCGGTTCAGAACGGGCGCGGGGTCGCTTGTCCGCTCTGCTTAGAAGGACGCTCCGTAGAAGAGCCAAATCGTGAGAGCGCCGACCGCGATGATGCCGAGAAAGATCAAGGCGAATGCGATGTTCGCCTGACGTTCGGGGTCGTTCTGCGTGAAACGGTCCACCTAACCGCGTACCTTCCTGAACCTTGTGGAGCTGAGGGGGATCGAACCCCTGACCTCATGAGTGCGATTCAAATGCCCGTCTCGGACCCCACTTTCGCAGTTTCGCTCGTGTTTACGCGAATAAGGTTATCGGAAAATCAGGGGAGTCATGCGCCTTACAAAAGTCAGGGGCGAGGGAACGACCACTCCTCTCTGATGGCCTCGTCCGGCGTCGACGGAGAACGCCCGGCAGGTCGCCGGTCCGATCGGGGTCAGAACCGCCAGACTGTAATCGGTGGGATCCGCGTCGAGGGTGTCGAGGAGCTCCTCGACCTTGCAGTGTCGCTTGCTTAAGCAACGCGCCTTGTCTGGCCACCCTTACGCATCCCACGTCTTAGCTCGGGGCGGTCAGGCGGACAAGTTGGATTGCCTCGCACATCGCATTTATGGGTCGCGGCCCTCAGTCCGCCGCGCGCCATCGCCGGCCCGTCAATCGCTGACGCCAGGAAGCCGAACAGGGCGTGACGAGTCGCGATGCGGGACGATCACGTTCGGCAAGGAACCAGCAGGTGCCCGTGATCCCTTCCACGGCGTTGCTATTTAGCAAGCCGCTTTCGTGCCTCCTCCAGTTCGTCTAGTTTCGGATGGATGAGTAGCAGGACTCGATGCTGCAGCAACTGGACATCTTTCGCCGGGTTCGTGTAATCGACACCAATGCCTCGCATCCGCTCACGTCCTTGACGCCAATTGCTGAGACGCCAGCCATAACCGGGCAAGCCGTCGTCAGATCTTGGTTCCATCTGCAGCGTTCTGTACTCCAACTCAACTTCCTGCATGACCTGTCGGACCCTCTCGATCCCATCCGCCATGCCTTTGTAGAATTCATCTTCATGTCCGGCGACACCGAGGGCGTCGTTGCCTTGTTTTCTTGCGCTCTGGGAGATGATCGAGGATTGCTCGACCTGTTCGCGGAACTCGTTCTTAGTCATCGCGCTCAAGTTGTCGTGCGCAGTCAGACTTTCGGCGACCAGTACACCCCACTCGATCCCCCTAAGCTCACCGCCCTTACCGACGTTCTCAGCCGCGGTGTAGAGAGTGGCCGCATAACCTAGGAAGTGACCGGCGAATCCAGCGAACGGCCCTAGAAGAGCGGTCGCCGATGCCTCCGGTAAGGCGTCGCCGACCAAACCGACCGCCTCGACGACCGTTGCAACCTTGTCAAGTGTCTCCTTGGGTTTCGCGGAGACGCGTTCGCTGTCCTTCACGAACTCGGCCGCTAGCTTGCTGTAGTCCCTCGGCAGTGTTGAAGCGGGCTCTCGAATTCCATCGGCGGTCCTGCTTGGATGAGATTGTCGCTCCGCGTTCGGGCCGGGCGCGTGTGATTCTGCGGCAGT
>DASWCR010000145.1:0-9868 GCA_036389995.1 Candidatus Limnocylindria bacterium
TCCGCTCGGCGCGCCGGCCGCGCGCGGGACGGAGCAGCTCGTCGCCGTTCTCGAGGACGCGCGCCGCGCGGCGGCGCATGGGATCCGCAGCGTGCTCATCCAGGATCTGGGCGCGCTGTCGATATTCGCGGCGATGCGCACCGCGGGTGAGCTGCCGGCCGACATGCAAGCGAAAGTCTCAGTCATGCTGCCCGTCGCGAACCCCGCGTCAGCCCGGGTCATCGCCGATCTGGGCGCGAACACCATCAACCTGCCGACGGACCTCACGCTCGCGCAGATCGCCGCGATCCGCTCCGCCGTCGACGTCCCGCTCGATATCTACGTCGAGTGTCCGGACAACCTCGGCGGTTTCATCCGCTTCCACGAGATCGCGGAGATCGTCCGCATCGCGGCGCCGGTCTACGTGAAGTTTGGCTTGCGTGGCACGACCGACCCGTACCCCGCGGGCAGTCATCTGGAGGCGACGTTGATCGCGTTGTCGCGCGAGCGTGTCAGGCGCGCGCGGCTTGGCTTGGATCTGCTCGAGCGCGAGGCGGGCGGCGTCTACCAGACGTCTCGCCCCGGCGCCCCCGGGCTCGCTGTTCCGGCCGCAGCACTCCTTTCTATCCGCAACTGAGGCACGATCCCCTGGACGAAGTGTCACATTGACAAAGTGGCGTGGCGCCGGTAGCGTCAAGTCGATGCCGAGGACTCTGATAGCCGTGAACGAGCAAGGGCGGCTCACCCTGCCCGCAGAAATCCGACGTCGCCTGGGGATCCGCACCGGTTCGCAGCTTGAGGTCAAGGTCGTGGACAACGCGATCAACTTGCGCCGCGCGACGGTGATCCCGGAGGAGGACCGCTGGGCGTACACGCCCGAGGCTCTGGCCTCCTTAAGAAGGGCGCTCGCCGATGTGAGGGCCGGACGGGTGTATGAGGTCACAGAGGAAGATCTGCTTGCCGGCCGCGTCCCACGAAGAGCCGGGCGGGTCAGCCGTCGGCGACCCCCGAAGCAGTAGCGCTCCACCGATATCGGTCACTCCGTTTCACGACCGAATTCTTCGAGACGCTTCTGGAGTTCGGTCGTAGTGATCAGCGTCGGTTCGTCAAAGCGCTCCGCCAGCTCGATGACGACGAACGCCATCCTTCGCTTCGAGTCCATCCGCTTTCCGGAGATCTGGAGGGCATATGGTCGGCGAGCGCGTCGGATGTCTTGCGGATCGAGTTCGTCCATCAGGATTCAGGTGTAAAGCTGTTGTTCCGCTGCTCGCGGCATTACGCGCGCTAAGAGTCGGCTCCGTCGACGCGGGCCGCTCCGGGGCTCGCCCTACCTAACGTCGCGACGGCTGCCGTTGCCTGATCCGTTCTCCGAGTTTCGCGGCACCGTTACGACGAAGCGGCTTCCGCCGTCAACGGGTTCCTCAACGGTCAGCGTTCCTCCGTGCAGCTCGACGATCTCCTTCGCGATGTGGAGTCCGAGCCCAATGCCCGGCCCGGCGGTGGTCGACAGGCGGTGGAACGGTTCGAAGATGCGTTCGCGCTCCTCGGTCCGGATCCCCGGCCCGCGGTCGCGCACGGCGATCTGGATCGCATCGGGAGTGGACGTGAGCTCGACGTCGATGGCCGTGTCAGGCGGGCTGTATTTCACCGCGTTGTCGATCAGGTTCACGACCACCTCTTCGATCCGCATGCCGTCCACGGCCGCCCGATAGTTCTCGAGAGGGTCCGATGCCCGCAGCGTGATCTGCCGGCCGGACGTCTCGGCAAGCATCAACGCGACCGACTGAATCATCGCCGCAACGTCGGTCGCCTCACGCTCGACCTGGAGCTGCCCGGACCTGATGCGCGAGGCGTCGAGCAGTCGATCGATAAGAGCCTTCAGGCGGTCGGCGGCCTGTCGCACGAGCGTGACGTCGCGCTGGGCGACCGCCGGGTCGAGCTCCTTCCGTCCTAGGCGGCGTTCGACGAGCTGAAGCCTCGCGAACATCGTCGTGAGCGGCGTGCGCAGCTCGTGCGCCGCGACGGAGATGAATTCCTCCCGGATGCGAATCGCGTCCTTCGTGGCTTGCTCTTGCGCGGTGACGTCGCGCGCGATCGCGGAGGCGCCGATGATCTTCCCCGTCTCGTCCTCGACCGGGGAGATCGTGACGGAGACATCGATCACACGCCCGTCCTTGCGAGCGCGCTTGGTCAGATAGTGGTCGATGCGCTCGCCGCGAGCGATGCGCGCGAGGATCGCGGGGAGCTCGTTGGCCCGGTCCAGCGGGATCAGGATCGAGATCGGCTGTCCGATGACCTCGTCTGCGGCATACCCGTAGATCCGCTCGGCGCCCTTGTTCCAGCTGATGATCGTGCCGTCGAGAGTCTTTCCGATGACCGCGTCGTCGGTTGAATCGACGATCGCTGCGAGATATTCAGGCGCCCAACCCCCGAGCCGCTGCACGTCTTGAACAGTACGGCAGGGACGACGCAACGAGGGAATGTCCTCTGCGACGACTTCCTGCAAGGCGTGCGCACTCGAAGCTGGGTCCCCCCCATGGGCTCGCGAGCGCTCGCGGTTGCGCATACGTGCATCTTCGATGCGTGGGCGCGCCGCGTGGGCGAAGGCCCAAACCTACTTCAGCGGCACCACCGCATGAAAAGGGCGAACCCCGGCTGTATGCCGGGGTTCGCCTCGTGGTGCAGTGCGGCGCGGTTTCTCAGCTCTGCTGGACGTAAACGTTCATGCCTTCGACGATCTTATTGAAGTTGATGATGCCGGGGACGACGAGGTGGATCCCTTCACCCGAAGGATCGTCGTGACTGTTCGGCGGATTCGGCCCGATGATGCAGAAGATCGTCAAGATGGCGTCGATCTGTAGTGTCGTGCCGTCCGGTGTTGCCACGACGCGCATCTTTACCATGCCGCCGCAGAAGTTGTCGGGCAGGTCGGTGGTCACACCAGGCCTCGGGAAATTGTGGACGACGCCGCAGCCATACGACTGGTAATCGAGAAGCCCAGTCGCTCTCCACATGCCGGTGGCGAGGACCGTCCCGCCCGCGTTCATGTGGGTGAAATGCCCCATGCCCTCGATGATGGCATTGGGATGGACGCTGAACTCTCCCTCACCGGTGATCGCGACACTGTCGCCGTTCGGCGCCTCCGAAACGTTCGGTACCTCGAGCAGGAACGCGTACGTATGGGTGCCGCTGTCTGCCAGCGCCGTCGCCGGCAAGAGCATCGAGACCGCAAGTGTGAGGACCGCGACTAGTACGGACACTCTCTTCATGGTTTCTTCCCCTCTGTTCCTATTGCCAGATCGTGATATGCCCCGATCGGAGTGGCGCCATGCCGGCGGCCGGGAATGACATCGCTCCGACGCCTGGTAGGACTACTTCGAGCCGGTGCGTTGCGACGCCGGCTCCGCCCGCCGTCTGCCGCGATGTATACGGAACGTTGGGCACGGTCATCGTCAGAACGCCGCCGGTCAAAGCTGTCCCGACGACGTGGATCGTCGCCGTTCCGCTGAAGCTCGCGATCCCGCCTGACAGGGTGACCGGGCTTGAAACCGTCCCTTTTACCTGCATCTGCGCGACGCTGGCCCATGGGCCGAACGGGAATCCGCCTGAGCGTCCCGCCATCACGCAGAGGAACTCTCCGCCCGACGACGATGCAGTGAATCCGAGCTGCGAGGTCGTTCCGAGCGCGCCGTCGACGACTCCACCCCCACTCACGCTCGGACCGGATGCGTACGCGACAGATTGCGACGCGAGAAGCAAGGTGACTGCGAAAGCGGCGACGATGACAGCGCGAGTACGTAACTGCTTCATGAACACCCCCCTCTTTCAGAGCCGCTAGCCCGCCGGGGTATAGCACTCGGGGCAAGCGAGCGCACCGCGACCCGATCTAAGTAGCGGGTTCTCGTGGGCGGGGCGGCTCGCTCGGAGCCGTCCCGCTACTCTCGGCTCGTGAGCGCGCTCCCTGTCACGTTCGCCGACGTCCTCGCCGCGCGCGAGTTCCTTCGGCCGTACCTTCGGCCGACGCCGCTCGTCCAGCGCGACGCCGTATCCGCGGCGCTAGGGACTCTGGTGCTGCTGAAATGCGAGAACGTGCTCCCGACGGCCGCGTTCAAGGTGCGCGGCGGTCTCAACCTCCTCGGTCGCGATCCCACCGCGAAGAACGGCGTCATCGCGGCTTCGACCGGCAATCATGGGCAATCGCTCGCGTATGCCGGGAAGACGTTCGGTATACCGGTCACGATCGTGGCGCCGCGCGGCGCGAACCCTCTGAAGCTGGCCGCGATGCGCGCGCACGGCGCGACCATCGTCGAGCATGGCGTCGACTTCGACGAGGCGCGCGTCGAGTGCGAGCGGCTCGCGCGCGAAGGCGGGATCAGATACGTCCATTCGGGCAACGAGCCATATCTCATCGCGGGTGTCGCGACCGCCTCGCTCGAGGCCCTCGAGGAGCGGCCGGACATCGACGTGCTCATCGTCCCGGTCGGCGGCGGCAGCGGGGCGGCCGGCGCGTGCATCGTGGCGAAGCACGTCAAGCCATCTGCGCGAGTGATCGGGGTGCAGGCGGAGGGCGCTCCGGCGGCATACCTATCGTGGCGCGACCACCGGCCGCACGTTGGCGGGCCGGTCCGCACGTTCGCGGAGGGTCTGGCGACTCGAACGACGTTCGACATGCCCCAGCAGATCCTCGCCGCGTTGCTCGACGACTTCGTCCTGGTCTCCGACGACGAGCTCTATCGCGCGATGCGGCTACTCCTCGTGGAAGGGCATCTCGTGGCCGAAGGCGCCGGCGCGGCCGCGACCGCGGCGGCGCTCAAGCTGCGTGACGCACTCGGGGGAAAGACCGTCGCCCTCTGGATCAGCGGTGGGAACGCGACCGCCGAGTCGCTGGGCCGCGCACTCGCAGCGACATGAACTCTGTGGCGGAGCTTCGCCAGAAGCGGCTGCACGACTGTCGTCTCACGGCTGATCGGAAGCTCGAGACGCTCGATGAGGCCGAGGCGTTCCTCATTGACCGCGGCGTGCTGACGCTCACGCAGGACTCGGCGCTGCCGAGTCTGTTCGCGGCGACGCACGAGGAGCCGTACAAGCGCGGCTCGGCGGGGTTCGGATCGTGGCCGAAGACAAAGTGGCCGTGGGGCGGCGAGCTCGCGCTCCGGCCCGGCGTGCTCGCGCTCAAGGTGCATCGCGGCAAGGTGCTGCTCTGCCATCAGGCTGCGATGCGCGCGATCGACCCGCTGGCGCGCGCTGCGCTCGCCGAGGCCGACGCCGCGGGCGACGAGCGCTCGCGTCTCGTGCGGCATCTCCGGTCCGCGGGCCCGTCGAAGCTCGACGACGTGAAGGGCGAGCTCGGACTCGAGGCGCCCGCTCTGCGAAAGGTGCGCGAGAAGCTCGAGACCGTGGCGGCGATCGTGTCGCGCGACGTCGCGGTTGACGACGGCAAGGGCGGTCATCGCCACACGAGCGAGCTGGCGCGATGGGACCAGGTCTGGAACAAGCCGTGGAAAGCGAATCAGGACCAGGCGCTCGCGGAGCTCGTCCTCATCGGCGTCCGCGCCGCGGTGCTCGCGCATCAGGATGAAGTGGGGAAGTGGTTCAGCTGGCCTGTCGAGTGGCCGCTGCTCTCTGAATTGATCTCGGCTCGTCGACTTCAGCGACCAGGCCCAGGGTGGTTGGCGGTTCCGTAAGAGTGTTTGGCCCTGTTCTTCGCGGCGAGAAATGCACGCTGCGGCCGCCGCGAAAGGAAGACCTCACGACCTACCAGCGATGGTTCGAGGACACGGAGACGCTTCGCTTTCTGCCGGGGCTCGGCCCGCTCTCGGATTCACAGGAAGAAGAGTGGTTTAAGCGGACCGGCGAGGACCCGAACGGCGTCGCGTGGGCGATCGAAGTGGACGGCCGCGTCGTCGGAACGACCGGCATCCACGGCATCGACCATCGCCACGGCCACGGCGAGACCGGTCTCGTGATCGGCGACAAATCGATGTGGCGCAAGGGGATCGCCTCCGAGGCGATGGCCCTGCGGACCGCCTTCTGCTTCCGCGAGCTGAACCTGCACAAGATTCGCACGCGCGCGTTCATGGAGAACAAGGCCTCGATACGCGCCCTTGAGAAGGCCGGCTACCGGCAGTCCGGCGTCCTACGTCACGAGTTCTACCGCGACGGCCGTTGGCACGACGTCTGGATGGGCGAGGTCCTACGCGAAGACTGGGAGCGCGTTCAGCGGGACGCGTCGCCGTCGAAGCCGTTGTCTTGAATCAAATCAGTCGTCGAAAAGTCGCCGCCGTTGGTTGAATTGATCTCGGCCCGACGCCTGAACTTCTCTCCAAATGCTTCCGCTGCTTGTCGACCGCTTCGTACTGTCGGCACATGGCTCTCGCGAAGTCACACGACCCCGAGTCGTACCCATACAAGCTCACGCAGTCGCTGCTGACCTCTTCCGAAAAGGCTTTCTACGTCGCGCTCGTGCTCGCGTCGGGAGGCCGGTACCTCGTCTTTGCCAAGGTCCGGCTGGCGGATCTTTGTCGGGACTTGGACCGTTGGGCCGATACCGGGGCATTCAACCAGGTCTCGTCCAAGCACGTTGACTTCGTGCTCTGCGATGCCACGACGTTCCGGCCGGTGCTCGCCGTTGAGCTTGACGATCGCTCACATCTCCGCGCAAACCGGCGGGATCGCGATGCGTTCGTCGACGGTGTCTTCCGCACGATGGGTTTGGGCGTCTATCGCCCGTGGGTGCGTCGCTCCTACGATCCTGCTGCCATCGCGCATGGCATCGAGGACGCGCTGACGCCATAGCGAGGGTGCCGAGGGCTACGTTCCTCTTCGTTCGGTAGAGTCGCTCGATAACCGAAGTCGTCACTGAGGCGCGGCCGAGCTACCGGCGCCTCTTTGAGATCCCGGGTCTCCCGCGCCTCCTCGCCAGCATGTTGCTCGCGAGGACGGCGACCACGATGGTCCAGCTCATCCTCGTTCTCTTCGCGCTCGAGCGATTCCATTCTCCGGGACTCGCCGGGGCCGTCACGTTCCTCGCTCTTGCACCAGGCCTTCTCATGAGCCCGATCGCCGGCGCACTACTCGACCGGCACGGCCGCGTGAAGCTCATGGTGGTCGACTACGTGGTGGCCGCGTCAGCGCTCGCGCTCATCGTCGGGCTCGGTGCGGCCGACGTGCTTTCCGAGGTCCTGCTCCTCGCGATCGTCACGGTCATGTCGCTGACCTTCCCCCTCTCGACGACCGGCGTTCGCACGATGTTCCCGTTGATCGTTCCCCGGCCGCTGTGGGAACGAGCCAACGCCGTCGACAGCAATGGCTACGTCGTATCGAGCATCTTCGGTCCCGCGATCGCCGGTGCGCTCGTCGCGACGGTCGGCAGCCTCTGGGCGCTCGCCCTGACGTCGGTGTTCTACGCGATCGCGGCGGTCATCACCGTTCCGCTTCGCGATCCTCTCGGTCGCGTTCCGCACGGCGGGCTGCTCGCCGATGCGTGGGCGGGTCTCGTCTACACGTGGCGAAATGCATCGCTCCGCGGGCTCGGCATCTCCGTGTCGACGGCGAACATCGCGAACGGGCTGTTCTTCATTGGGCTGCCGGTGCTCGTTCTCTCGCGCCTCGGCGGGAGCGCGGCGCAGGTTGGGCAGCTGTTCGCGCTGATGGGTGTCACCGCAGCGGTGTCGGTCCTCACGGTCGGTCGCGTGCCGACCGAGGGTCGCGAGCGCCCGCTCCTCGCCGGCGCAATGGTCCTGACCGCTGTCGGCTACGGTCTCGTGCTGGCGTCGCCGAGCCTCGTGTTCGCGGCCCTCGCTCTCGCACTCATCGGGCTCGCCACCGGCCCGTTCGATGTCGTTCTCTTCACCTTGCGGCAGCGCCGGACGAATCCAGCGTGGCTCGGTCGCGCGTTTGCGGTTTCGATGTCCCTCAACTTCATGGGGTTCCCGGTGGGCTCGGCGATCGGCGGCGCCGTGGCCCCGCTCTCGCTCGAGCTCGCGTTCGTCGCCGCTATCGTGCTCGACGTCTTCGCTGCCGTCCTTTCGTTCGTGCTGATCCCGAAGCAGCACCGGGATCCACTCGCGGACGAGGTGCGCGCGGCAGCCGACTAGCCCCTTAGTGCCAGCTTGATCGCAGGTCACCGTCTCACCCGACCCGATCCGAGTGACCGCGTCGGCGTAGCATCGCGGCGCGTTTTTTGAAAGGGGAGAAGGCATGAGACGACTTGTTCTCGCGACCGTCACCAGCGCTGCCCTCATGATCGCTACGGCCGGCGCAGCTCTCGCCGGACCGCCCGGAACGAATTTCCCCGAGCAGCCGGGAAGCAACGTTCAGAACGCCTGCACAGCGGTGCTCAGCAACCCCGGAAGCGGCCCGGGAGGCCCAGCCATGACGAACGCTTCGCCGACCGCGCTCGTGATCGTGAACGCGTTGGTCGTCGACGCTTGCTTCGGAGGCCCGTAGAAACTCGCGGCCCGATGAGATGGAAGGGCGCCGGTCGAGCCGACGCCTTTTCATCCGGCTAGGTCCGTCGCGACCTTAGGGCGGTGACCGCAGACTTCAGCGCTGGAAGATCGTTGTTGACGATTTTCTCGATCTCCGTCAGGTCGATGCGGTAGTACTCGTGCGCGAGCACGTCGCGAAGTCCCCCGATCTGCCTCCACGGGACTTCGGGACGACGCGCCTTCGTCTCATCTCCAAGGCCTTTGACTGCTTCGCCGAGGATCAACAAGTTGTAGAGGAGCGCGTCTCGCCGGATGCGTTCGGTGGACCTGCGATCTGCGGCGTGCGCCTGGATCGTCGTGATCGCCTCGGCAATGTCGTCGAGCCGCTCCCGGTCGCCGCGCTTCAAACCGGACGCGCCTCGCCCATCGCACGAGCGCGGACCCGTTCCTTCATCATCCGTGGCGCCGCCACATCAACGCCGACGCCCAGGATCTCTTCGGCTTCCTGCTGAAAGCCGATCAGATCGAGCAGCGTCCGCCCGGGATCGAGCTCGACGAGAAAGTCGACGTCGCTCTCAGGAGTCTCATCGCCACGGGCGACGGACCCGAAGACTCGAACGTCTCGGATGCCGTGCCGCCTCGCCGCCGCCAGGAGTGTGCTGCGCAGCCCGCGAATGACGGCGAGCCGTTGGCCTGAAGAACGCTTGCGCGCACGACGTCGCCGTTGCGGCGCGGTGACAACAAGAGAGCGATCGCACGCCGCGAGGATTCGCTCAAGCGTCCTCAAAGATGGCGATGCCACCCCTGCCTCGTAGCGGGCTATCGCCGGCTGAGAGGTCTTGGCTCGGTTCGCGAGCGCGACCTGGGAGAGCTTCGCTCTGGCGCGGGCGTCGCGGAGCAACTCGGCTGCATCCATCGGCATGATTATACCCAAACAGGTATAACGGTTCAGACTTGCCGACGAGCGCCTCTAGAGAGCAATGCCCGTCTGACGCGAGATATCGCGCAGCTCGTCTACTACCGCCGTCACGAGCGGAATGCCCTCACGCCGCCGGATCTCCTCGGCCGCGCGCTCGGGATCGCCGGGGATGAGCGGCCCGGTGGTCCCTGGTGCCGGTCGCGTCTTCCGCAGTGTGCGAATGAGATCGTCGATCTGCCGTTTGAACTCGTCCGTGTCGATGAACGCGTCGATGCGCAGCGCCCCGAAGAAATGGCCGATGCCCTTTCCGACCGAACGCGCCGGCATCTCCTGCTGAAGCGCGAACGGAGGCGTGAACGGACCCCAGTTCGCGCCTGAGAGCACCGCGGAAAGCACATCGACCATCAGCGCGAGACCGTAGCCCTTGTGACCGCCGCGCTCCCGGTCCGATCCGAGCGGCAGCTGCGCGCCGCCGTCGATCATCGCGTTTGGATCGGTCGTCGGAGCGCCGTTCCGGTCCACGGCCCATCCCAGGGGGATC
>DASWCR010000146.1:0-8949 GCA_036389995.1 Candidatus Limnocylindria bacterium
GCGCGACCGCGAGGAACGTTCCGCGTCCCATGGTCAGCATTTTCATCGACCACGACCGATCGGCGGCATCAAACGACGCGCAAAGACGATGCAGAGACACAACCCGTGTTTGACGACTGACCCCGCGCGCCCCGATGCTGATGTTCCCCAACACGCGTCGGTGACATCTCGCGCGCAAACAAAGTCGAGGTGATGCGATCAGGGAGCCAAGGGCGGCCAAGTCATTCCGCGCCGCCGGCGACCGCATCGTTCGTCAGGAATCGGCGCTGCCGTCGGTCGTAAGCCGATTGCTCACTCCGTCGATCGTCGCGAGGCGCGAGATCGCGAGCGAGGCCGACGAGTGGTCCATCAGGCTCGCGGCACTTGCGGCGCTCGGTCAATACGACGCGCTGACGTTCCTGGTCGATGGCGCGGCTCGCCGCGCCGGGTACAACGTCGTGGACGATCCGGTCGCTGATGATGCGATACGGGCGGCTGTCGAAGAGACGCGGCGCAGCGGCGCGACAGTGCAGACGCAGACCACGATCCGCCTAACTGATGATCTCCTCGCCAGCGCCGCGATGAGCGCTCCACTCGTCGCCAGCAAAGGGATCAACGGCGTCCTCGTCGCGCTGCGCGTCGGACGGTCTTTCGCGGCGGCGGATGCGCTCACCGCATCGGGCGTCTCCGAACTCGTCTCGCTGGAGCTCGCTCGCGAGACGATCGCGCGACGCGACGAAGCCCACCGGCGCCAAGCGTTCGCGCTCTACGAGCTCGCGCGCCTTTCTCTGTTCGGCGAGCGTCTCCTCGAAACGCTCCAGGACGTGACCGCTCTGCTCACCAGCGCGTTCGATCACGACCTCGCGCAGATCTGGCTATTCGAGCCCGACGGCGCGCTCGAGCTGTCTGCCGCGCGGCCGCGGGAGAACCTCCGCTTCGAACAGATGGATGCGTCCGAGCACGACGCGCTCGCCCAGGCGCTCCACCAGCAGCGCCTCGTTCGGATCGGACACGGCGCGCTTCGTCCGTGGGTCCCCGCAGAGACGCGGGAGCTCATTGTGGTGCCGCTTATCGATCGCGCGCGAAGCCTCGGCGCCCTCGTGCTTGGCCGCGCGCAGCGGCGCTACGAGGAGGCGGACGAGGCGCTTGCCGGCGTCCTTGGGAGGTTCATCAGCCGACTCGTCATAAAGGCGACAATCGATCGTCAGAATCCCGAGGCGTCCGTGCGCCTGTCTGAGGCGGATCGCGAATGGGCCGACGAGCCGCAGCTCACCGGGAGCTGAGTTAGCGGCGCACCAGCTCCGGCGTCAGGTCCGGCGCCGCCATGTGCGGGTCAAGCGGATAGATCGGACGCTCGAGGTGCCGGTGACCGAGTCGGACAAGGTCCTGGTCGACGCCTCCCGGAGTCAGCGCGAGGACCCAGCCCTTCGCGGCGGCGAAGAGATCCGGAACGAGGTAGCCGATCTTCACGACCGTGAGGTCATGGCGGTCCGGATCGAGACCGACTGCTTGAAGATCGCGAACGAAGTGGTACGGCTTGCGGCGGGTCGTGAGGATCGCGCGAACCCCGCCCGACGCCACGACGGCGATGTCGCCGCCGACCGGGTCGCCTCGGAGAATGTGACCGACCTTCCCTCGAAGAGTCACTTTCCGATGCTGCGAACCGAACGCGCCGCCGACGGCAAGGTCCACAGCGGCGCCTTCGCCGCCGGCGACGCATCGAGCCACCGCAGCGGGGTCGACGACGCTCGCCCAGATCACGGTCGCGCGCCCCGCCGCGATGTCCGGATGCGCGAGTAATCGCTCGAGCATGTAAGCAACGTCGCCCGCGCCACCGGCGGTGGGGTTGTCGCCTGAGTCGCTGATGAAGTACGGGCGGGCGGTCGCGGCGAGTCCTGTCGCGATGCACCAATCGGCGTCGCCCGCCGGGACGCTGAACGTGAAATCGGCGCGCGCGTTCCAGTAGCGCTCGGCGAGAGAGCGCGCCTCGCGCACGATGACGTCCGCGTCGATCCCGGTCACGACGACCGCCGCACCGCAGCGTGGCTCATCGGCCCACGCGTATCCGATCCATACCGCGGCGTCGAGGATCCCTGGCCGCGCCTCGATCCCCGCGAGGCTTCCGTAGATCCCGCGCGCCGGCTCGTCGCGCGTGCTCGCGCGCTCGCCGGCTAGCAAGACCGGTATGCGCACCCACGCTTTCAGCGGACGAACGCCCTCCCGCAGGCAGCGAAGGAGATTTGCGAGCGCCCGCGCTCTGGTGAGCGGCGCATCCTCGTGCGGAGACATCCGGTGCGATGTCGCGAGATCGAGCGCCCCGATGAGGTTGCGCGACATGTTCCCGTGAGGATCCATTGCCGCGGAGACGAGCGGCTCGATACCGATCGTGTCGCGAACCGCTCTGGCGAGGTCGCCTTCGGCGTCGGCCATGCCGACGACACTCATCGCTCCGTGAATGTCGAGGAAGACGCCGTCGACCGGCAGAACCGCGCGAAGGCGTTCTAGGAGCTCGGCCTTGACCGAATCGTAGAAGTCGCGCGCGACCGCGCCGCCCGGCAGAGCGCGCGCGTGGACGAGAGAAATCCATTCGACATCGCGCGACAGCCCGTCGTATCGCGCAAGAAGATCGTCGCCGCGGACCACGGTGAAGTCGGCGGATCCGCTGTGGTGTGACGAGAACGTGCTCGACTCGATGTGGATGCCGCCGATCGCGACCCTAGGCCGCGTTCGATGGCCCCTTCGCGGCTCCAGTCTTTTCGCCCTCGGCGGCGGCCACGACAGTCAGGCGGCACACCCCGATGTCGATGGTCTGGCCGGCGGCGACACGCCGTGGTGCGGCCAGCTTCGTCCCGTCGACCCATGTGCCACCCATGCTTCCGAGGTCGCTCAACCAGTAGGCGCCCTGGTTGTAGGTGATCCGCGCGTGCTTGCGCGACACCGAAAGATCGGCGAGCTGGATCGTGCTCTCCGGCCCGCGACCGATCGTCGCGCCGGACTTCGTTACCTGGAACATCGATCGCGACCCGCGCTTGCTCTCAAGTCGAAGGGTGAGCCCTTCTGCGGACGCCGGCTCGAGATCGGCCGGAGCTTCTTCGGTTGGAGCTTCTGCGATTGGTGCATCTTCGATGGAGCTGGGGGCAGCGGCCGTGAAGAGCGAAGCCTGTTCGGCCCAGGCCGGGGCGTCTTCGGCAGGCGGGGGCTCTTCGACCGCGACGATGGGCTCTGGGAGATGCGTTTCGGCAGCTTCGGCACCGGGGGCGGGCGGCGTCGTCGTTACCTCGACCTCTTGTGGCGGTGCAACTGCCTGACTCGGCGCAAAAAGGGCCTTGATCCGCGCGAGGAGCTTCTCCATCCCGCTCACAGGCGCACCTCCCGGGTTCCTCACGTTAGCCCTGGACTTAACGCCGAACAAGAGTGTGAGGTACGCGGTACAGGGGCCAGCGAGCCCGCGGAACGGGGATAATGCGAACGCTCGCGCCAGCCGGCGCAGGCACACGCGCGGGGGGAGGCCGTCGCGAACTCAACGCGATCTTCGCATCAGCTTTTCGCTGGAGGGAGAGGTTCATGTTGGCACGGATAACACGGTGGCCCCTCATGGCAGCGGCCATCGCAGGGCTGCTCCTCAGCGCGTGCGCGCCGACGAGCACCGGCACGGGGTCGCCGACGCCTGGCACGAGCCCAAGCGCGAGCACGAGCCCGGTCTCGAAGGTGCTGAGGATGGCTCGCAACGCGGAGCCATTCAGCCCGTTCGTCCCCTGGCAGATCGATGACAACCCCGCGCTGTTCATCTCGGTAAACGTCTACGACACGCTGCTCCGCACGACCAAGGACGGCACAAACGTCGAGGCTGGTCTCGCGACAAAGTGGGAGTCGTCCGCTGACGGACTGACGTGGACCTTCACGCTGAAGGATGGCGTGAAGTTCTCGGACGGGTCGGCGATGAAGGCGAGCGATGTAAAAGCGTCGCTCGACATGGCCCGGGCCGGTGAGAAGAGTGCCTGGAAAGACGTCTACGTGGCGATCAAAGAGGTCACGGCACCCGATGACAAGACCGTGAAGATCGCCTTGAAGCAACCCTACGCGCCATTGTTGTCGGTGCTCGCGATGTTCTCAAGCGCCGTCCTCCCGGAGGCCATGGCGAAGGCCACCGATACCAAGGACTACGACAACACGCTCGCGTGGAAGACGAAGGGCACGGGCGCCTACTACAGCGAAGGCTGGAAGAAAGGCGACCCGATCATCCTGAAGCGCAACACGAACTACTGGAAGGGCACGCCCGCGCTCGACGAGGTGCGCATCGAATACATCCCCGACGACAACACCCGCGTGTTGAAGCTGCAGGGTGGTGAGACGGATGTCGTCGACTTCGTCCCGTTCAGCCAGATCGCGGCACTGAACACCCAGCCGAACGTGAAGGCGCAGACCTTCACGATCCAGCAGACCGCGTTCGTCATCCTGAACACGTCGAAGCCGCCGCTGAACGACGTCAAGGTTCGGCAGGCACTGAACTACGCGACCGACAAGGAAGCGATCATCAAGAACGTCTACTTCGGCCAGGCGAAGGTCATGAACTCACCGATTCCGCAGGGCACCTACTGGGACAAAAACCTGGTCGGGTACCCCTACGACCTCGAGAAGGCGAAGGCGTTGATGGCCTCGTCGTCTGGTGCTGGTGGATTCAAGATGGACATGCAGGTCCGCTCCGGCAACACCAACTTCGCCAACACCGCGGTCATCCTGAAAGAGGCCTGGGCGAAGCTCGGCGTGACCGTGGACATCCAGACGTTGGATACGGCCGTCGTGCGGACGAACTATCGGGCGGGTGACTTTATGTCGACGCCGACCGCGTGGACGAACGACATGAACGACCCGACCGAGATCGTGAACTACGCGATGCGCGGCGGGGCGAGCCCGTTCGCGTACTGGACTCGGTACAACAACCCCGACCTCAACGACAAGATCACCAAGGCCGATCTCGAGCAGGACGCGACCAAACGGGCGGCGCTGTACGCCGAGATCCAGAAGATCTATTCGGATGCCGCTCCGATCGCCTCGATCGCATACCTCGGAGCGACGGCCGGATGGCGCACCAACGTGGATGGATTCTTTATCGACGGGTTGTCCTACTACCGATTCGAAGATGTGAAGTTCAACAAGTAGCCGATTTCGGTTGGCTGGTGGCCCAGACCGGGCCATCAGTCATCCGGCTGCTTCTCTGATGACCGACTGAGATGGGTCGCGCCGCCTACATCCGCAGACGCCTCATCCTCATGGCTTTCGTCCTGTTCGGCGTCACCGTCGTGATCTTCGGCATGGTCCGGATCCTTCCAGGCGACCCCGCGTTCCTGATCCTCGGCGACCGCGCGACGGACCAAAAGGCCGCGGAGCTGCGCGAGCAGCTTGGCCTGAACCGACCGTTCCTCGAGCAGTACTGGATGTTCGTTTCCGGATTCGCGCACGGCGACATGGGCAAGTCGTTGCTCTATCGCCAGCCTGTCGGCGATCTCGTGCTGACCCGGGTGCCGATAACGCTCGCGCTCGCCGGCTACGCTATGGGCCTCGCCGCCCTCGTCACCCTCACTTTTGGCATCGTCGCGGCCGTCAACAAGGGTCGCTGGCCGGATCAGCTGATCCGCATTGGGTTCCTGTTCGCGTTGACAACGCCGAACTTCTGGTTCGGCATCCTCCTCATCCTGCTGTTCGGCCTCACGCTGCATTGGTTCCCGGTGGCCGGCTTCGGGGAGACTTTTCCCCAGCACGTCTGGTACCTCTTCCTTCCCGCCCTGACGCTGGCGCTGCAGCTTTCGGCCGTCCTCATCCGCAATCTTCGCGGTCAGATCATCCAGACCTTGCGCTCGGACTACGTGCGCACGGCGCACGCAAAGGGACTCTCCGAGAGGCTGATCCTTCTGCGCCACGTGCTGCGCAATGCTTTGCTTTCGACGGTCACGATCTTCGGCCTGCAGTTCGGGTTTCTCGTAGGTGGCGCCATCGTCGTCGAAACCGTGTTCGCCCTACCCGGGACGGGCCAGCTCCTTATCCAGTCCATCACGGCCCGCGACTATCCGGTCGTGCAGGCCATAACCGTGGTCAGTGCGGTCCTGGTGATCGTCGTCAACCTCATCGTCGACCTTTCCTATTCCTTCCTCGATCCGCGAGTCACGTATGAGTGAAAAGGCCATCGGCGTCGGGCCCGTACCGCTGACACGGGTGAGGCCCGTCATTCGGCCGCGAACGATCCGGATCAACCCGACGCTGCTGACCGGGCTTGCGCTCCTTGGCCTTGTCGTCCTCGTCGCGATCGCCGCGCCCCTGCTCACGCCGTACGACCCCATCGCACAGCAGTTCACCGAGTCGTTCCTGCCACCATTCAGCACGGGTCACATCCTCGGGACCGACAACTTCGGGCGCGACATCTGGAGCCGCATCGCGTTCAGTACGCGACTCGATCTGCAGATCGGCCTACTCTCGGTCTTGTTCCCGTTCATCTTCGGCGGCCTGATGGGGATCGCGACCGGTTATATCGGCGGCAAGCTGGACACGTTCCTCATGCGCATCGTGGACGTGCTGATGGCGTTCCCGTTCCTCATCCTGGTGATCGCGATCATGAGCATCCTCGGACCCGGGCTGACCAACCTCTACATCGCGGTCGGCCTGGTCGGCTGGATCCCGTACGCGCGCATTACGCGCGGCGAAACGCTTGCGACGCGCCATCTCGAGTACGTTCTGGCCGCGCGGACGATCGGCTGCTCGTCGGGCCGGATCATGCTCCGGCACATCCTGCCGAACGTGATCGCGCCCGCGTTGATCTACGTGTTCACGGGAATGGTGCTGGCGATCCTCACCGGCGCGACGTTGAGCTTCCTGGGGCTCGGCCCCCAGCCGCCCACGCCCGAGTGGGGCGCGATGATCGCGGAGGGCCGCCAGTTCCTGCTGCTCGCATGGTGGATGACGACGCTTCCCGGCCTTGCGCTGCTCGTCGTCGGCGTCGCTCTGAGTCTGATCGGCGACGGTCTCGCGGAAAACCGCGGAGGGTAGCTAGATGAAGCTTCTCGTGTGGGGCGCCGGCGCGATCGGCGGGACCATCGGTGCGCACCTCGCTCGGGCAGGACATGACATCGCGTTCGTGGACCGCGCGACGGAGCACGTCGACGCGATCAACAAGTCGGGACTGCGCATCGAAGGCCCTCTGACGCAGTTTGTCTCCCGCACACCGGCCTGTACCCCGGATGAGCTTCGCGGTGAGTTCGAGCACATCGTCCTCGCCGTGAAGGCGCAGGACACCGAAGGCGCCACCCGCGAGCTCGCGCCGCACCTGAGCAGGAACGGCTACGTCGTCTCGGCGCAGAACGGCTTGAACGAGCTCGTTATCAAAAAGATCGTCGGCGATGCGCGCACGATGGGCTGCTTCGTAAACTTCGGCGCGGACTACCTCGAACCGGGTGTGATCCAGTACGCGGGGCGCGGCGCGGTCGTGCTCGGCGAGATCGACGGACGCATCACGCCGCGCATCGAGGAGCTGCACCGCGCATTCCTGGACTTCGACGATCGTGCGATCGTGACAACGAATATCTGGGGGTACCTCTGGGGCAAGCTCGCCTACGGCGCGCAGCTCTTCGCCACGGCGCTCACCAATGACGCCATCGCAGACGCGCTCGCCGATCCGAGCTACCGCGATGTCTATGTCGAGATCGGGCGCGAAGTGATGCGCGTCGCCCGGGCGCGCCACATCACGCCTGAAGGGTTCAACGGCTTCGACCCGTACGCCTTCGCGCCGGACGCCGACCGCAAGGTGGCTGAACGCTCACTCGACGAGATGGTCGCGTTCAATCGCAAGTCCGCCAAGACACACAGCGGGATCTGGCGCGACATCGCCGTGCGCAAGCGCCGCACCGAGACCGACGCGCAGCTCGGCCCGATCGTCGCGCTCGCCGCGGAAGCGGGCGTTCCGACGCCGATGGTCTCGCGGCTCATCGCGTTGATGCACGAGGTCGAGGACGGCCGGCGTTCACAAAGTCACGAGACGCTCGACCTCCTCAAGCCTTCGCTCGCCGGGTGACGCCGCTCGAGTACCTCGCGGCTCACCACGACGAAATCCTCGGAGAGCTCGTCCAATTCGCGCGCATCCCGAGCGTGAGCACCGACCCGCAGCACCGGGAGGACATGACGCGTGCCGCCGAATGGGTCTCTGCGCGGCTGCGCGAGGCCGGTCCCATCGCTGTCCGCACCCTCCCGACCGATGGACACCCGGTCGTCTACGGCGAGTGGCTGGGCGCGCCGAAGGCTCCGACTCTGCTCGTGTACGGCCACTACGACGTGCAGCCACCCGATCCGCTCGAGCGGTGGGTGAGCGAACCGTTCGAGCCAGAGGTGCGCGACGGCCGGCTCTACGGACGCGGCGTCTCGGACAACAAAGGACCGATGCTGATCCCGCTCAAGGTGGCGCAGGCGTTCTTTTTGACCCGCGGCGCGCTGCCGCTCAACGTGAAGTTCATCTTTGAAGGCGAAGAGGAGATCGGGAGCCGCAACCTCGAGCCGGTCCTCACCGCGAACCGCGACCTGTTGCAGGCGGATTCGGTCCTGTCGGCGGACGGGGCGATGTGGCGAAGCGACGAGCCGTCGGTCACGATCGCCAGTCGCGGAGTGGCCGGCTTGGAGTTCAGCCTCAAAGGCGCGAGCAGGAGCCTGCACTCGGGGCGCTACGGAGGCTCGATCGCGAACGCGCTGCACGCGATGGCCGAGATCGTCGCTAGCCTGCACGCACCAGACGGCCGCGTCGCGGTCAAGGGGTTTTACGACGACGTGGCTGCGCTGCCGGACGATGAACGTCGCGAGATCCGCGAGCTGCCGTTCGACGAGGCGCGTTTCCTCGCTGAGGTCGGCGCGCCGGCGTTATTCGGCGAGCCGGGTTACAGCGCGCTCGAACGGCAATGGATACGCCCGACCCTCGAAGTGAACGGCATGTGGGGC
>DASWCR010000147.1:0-25071 GCA_036389995.1 Candidatus Limnocylindria bacterium
GGCATCGGATTCGTCGAGAACATCTCCGCGCGCCTCGGACTGCGAGACGTCTTCGAAGCGGTCCGGGAGCTACGCAAGCGTCTCCGCCTGGTCCTCTCGAACGCGATCATCGGGTTCTTCTTCGGCGTGCTCCCCGGCCACGGCGCCACCGCGGCGTCGTTCCTCGGCTATGGCCTCGCGCGGCAGTACTCGAAGAACAAGGAGAACTTCGGCAAGGGCGAGATCTCCGGGATCATGGGGCCGCAGGCCGCGGCCGACTCCGCAGGCGTCGCCTCGCTCGTCCCGATGATCACGCTCGGCATCCCGGGCTCACCGACCTCCGCGGTGATCATGGCCGGCCTGTTCATCTGGGGCCTCCAGCCCGGACCGGTCCTGTTCATCCAGCATCCCGACTTCGTTTGGGGCCTCATCGCGAGCATCTACCTCGGGCACCTCCTGACCTTCATCCTCTGTCTGCTCGCGGTGCCTCTCCTCGCGTTGATCATGCGGGTGCCGTACGCGATCATCACGCCGTTCATCGTTGTGATCTCGATCATCGGCTCGTACTCGCTCAACAACAGCATGCTCGACGTATTCATCACCGTGATCTTCGGGCTGATCGGTTACTGGTTGCGGAAGATGAAGTACCCGCTCGCGCCGCTCGTGGTCGCGCTCGTCCTCGGGGACTCGACGGAGCGGGAGCTTCGGAAGGCGCTCATCGCGGGTCACGGGAGCCCGCTCTACTTCTTCAACAGCGGCCTCTCCACCGTGCTCATCATTCTCGCGGTCGTGCTCGTCGCCATCCCGCTCATCCGCACGATTCGCGCGCGCCGCCGGGGCGCCGCGCCGCCGGCGGCGGTCGCTCACCCCTAGAGTTCGGGCGCCATGGGCATGATCGACATCGCGCTGATCGTGGGCGCGTTCGTCCTCATCCTCGCGGGCGCCGAGGTTTTCACGAACGGCGTCGAGTGGTTGGGCCTCAAGCTGCGCATAAGCGAAGGCGCCACCGGCAGCATCCTCGCGGCGCTCGGCACAGCCACGCCGGAAACGCTGATCCCGGTCGTCGCGATCCTCTTCACGAACACCACCGACTCGGACGAGATCGGCGTCGGCGCGATCCTCGGTGCGCCGTTCATGCTCGGCACGCTCGTGCTGCTCCTCATCGGCATCACGGCATTCGTGCTGCGGAAGAAACGCAAGCGCGACACATTGCACGTCGACGCGCCGCACGCGCTCCGCGACCTGTCGTTCTTCCTCGTGCTTTACGCGGTCGCGCTCGGGCTGGCCCTGCTGCCACCGGACCTCCACTTCCTGAAGGGGTACCTCGGCTGGATCTTCATTCCTGCCTACGCCCTCTACCTCTTTCTCGTGCTGCGCGCGCCGCGGCGGACGGCCGAGGACATCGAGGAGGAGATGGAGGAACGCGAGGCCTTCGACCAGCTCACGTTCATGTCGCTCCTGGGGCGGACCGGCATCACACTGCGCGACGCGACACCACCGTTCTGGCTCGTCCTGACGCAAACGCTCGTCGCGTTCGGTGCGATCGTGCTGGGCGCGCGGTTCTTCGCCGACTTCGTGGAGGACTTCTCTCACGCGATGCACTTCAACACCCTCCTCGTGGCGCTGATCCTCGCGCCGCTCGCCACAGAGCTCCCGGAGGCGGCGAACTCGCTCATCTGGACGCGCGATAGCAAGGACGTGATCGCGCTCGGTAACGTCACCGGGGCGATGGTCTTTCAGTCGACCTTCCCGGTTACGATCGGCGTCCTGCTGACCCCCTGGCAGCTCGGGCCGTTCGGGACCGTCGCGGCCGTTTTTGCCCTTCTCTCGGGCCTGCTCATCTACGTGCAGCTTCGCATGCGGGCGCGCGAGAACGCGCTCCCGCTGTCCTCGCTGATGGTCGGCGGAAGCCTGTACGTCGTGTTCATCGGTTACGTCCTGTGGAACGTGCTGGCCTGACCTAGAATCGCCGCGTCGCGCGGCCGCGCGACGAATTGAGGGAGGTCGGACGAGGCAATGAAGCGTCTTCTCGCGCTCGGTCTCGCCGTTGGACTCGTTATCGCCGGCTGTGGCGGCGGCGGGCTCCTCGGCGGCGGCTTGAAGATCGGGATGGTCACCGACATCGGCCAGCTCGAAGACAAGTCGTTCAACGAGTTCTCATGGAAGGGCGTCCAGGACGGCGCATCCGCGGTCGGCGGCACCGCCAAGAACATCGTCACCAAGGACATCGCGGACTACAAGCAGAACATCCAGAGCTTTGTCGACCAGAAGTACGACGTCATCGTGACGGTCGGTTTCCTCATCGGGACGGACACGCTCGCGGCGGCCAAGGCGAACCCGACCATCCAGTTCTTCGGCGTCGACCAGTTCATCGCCGACCCGGTGCCTGCGAACTATCAGGGGCTCATCTTCAACGAGGCGCAGGCCGGCTACCTCGCGGGCATCGTGGCCGCGTCTATCACCAAGTCGAACAGGGTCGGTGCGGTTGGCGGACGGTCGGACGTTCCACCGGTCGTGAACTACATCAAGGGCTACGAGAACGGGGTGAAGTTCACGAAGGCAGGGGTCACCGTCACCGTCAACTATGTCGAGGACTTCAACGCGCCTGACAAGGGAGAGGCCTCGGCGAAGACGATGATCGGACAGGGGGTCGACGTCGTCTTCCAGGTGGCCGGCCTCACCGGCGCCGGCGCGCTCCGCGCCGCGTGCAGCGCGAAGATCTACGGCATCGGCGTTGACGTGGATCAGTACCTGTCGCTTCCCGATTCCCAGGCCTGCATCATCACCAGCGCCGAAAAGCACCTGCAGGTCGCGGTCCGGGACGGGATCAAGCGCTTCAAGGACAAAGGCAAGCAAACCGGCAACTACACGAACGACGCCACGAACGGCGGCATCGGGGCCTCGATGATCCGGAACCTCAACCCCGTTCCGGCAGGTCTTGAAGACAAGATCAAGCAGGCGACGGCGGACATGGCATCCGGGAAGCTGAAGCCCATCCCCTAGCGCGCATGTAGCACCGAGTCGAAATCGAGCGGGCCGGCCTCGGGGGTCGGGGCTCCCGATGGGGCAGGGGCCCCAGGGTCGGCCCGCTCGTCGCGTGAGGAGCGCATGAGCGACCAACCGCCAGTCCTCGAGATGCGCGGGATCACGAAACGGTTCCCGACGGGGACGCTCGCCAACGATGCGATCGATCTCGACGTGCGCCGGGGTGAGATCCATGCGCTCCTTGGCGAGAACGGCGCCGGCAAGTCGACGCTCATGAACATCCTCTACGGACTCGTTCCTCCTGACACCGGCCAAGTACTCATCGACGGCCAGCCGGTCACTATCCGCGATCCCGCCGACGCGATCGCTCGCGGGATCGGCATGGTGCACCAGCACTTCATGCTCGTCCCCGTCCTCTCCGTTGCGGAGAACGTCGTGCTCGGCAATGAGATCGTCCGCGCAGGGCAATTACTTGACATCGACGAGGCCGCGAAGCAGATCAAGCTCTTTGCGGGAAAGCTCGGCTTCGACATCGATCCCTTCGGCCGGATCGACCAGCTGTCGGTCGGGCAGCAACAGCGGGTGGAGATCCTGAAGGCCATCTATCGGAACGCGCGGATCCTCGTGCTCGATGAGCCGACCGCGGTGCTCACGCCACAAGAGACGCGCGAGATCTTCGAGGTCTTCCGGCGGCTCCGGTCGGAAGGCGCGAGCGTGATCTTCATCAGCCATAAGCTCGACGAGGTGCTAGAGATCGCCGACCGGATCACCGTGATCCGCCGCGGCAAGGTCGTGGGCAGCCGCAAGCCAAAAGAGACGAACGAGAACGAGCTCGCCGAGCTCATGGTCGGCCGCGCCGTGAACCTGCGCGTCGACCGCGGCCGGTCGCATCCCGGCGAGATCGCCCTCGAAGTCGCGGGCCTGCGCGCGAAGGACGACCGCGGGCACGAGGCGCTCCGCGGTCTCGACCTCGTCGTTCGCGCAGGCGAGATCGTCGGAATCGCCGGAGTGGCCGGCAACGGCCAGGACGAGATCGTCGAGTCGCTCATGGGCCTTCGCCGCCCGACCGCCGGAACGATCCGGCTCGCCGGCAAAGACCTCACCCGAGCGACGGTGGACGAGCGCAGGGATCGTGGGATGTCGTTCGTCCCGGCGGACCGTCAGCGCTTCGGTCTCGTCCTCACCTACCCCATCGACGACAACCTGGCGCTCACGCGGTATGGGGATCCTCCGTTCGCGGGCGGGTTCGCGGGCCTCGTGCGCAACTTCCGCGACATCGCGGCGAACGCGGTCCGCCTCATCAAGGAGTTCGACATCCGCGCGTCCGGGCCGAAGGCCCTGGCGGCGACGCTCTCCGGCGGCAACCAACAGAAGGTGATCGTCGCGCGCGAGTTCGGGCAGGAGGTGAGGCTTCTCGTGCTCGACCAGCCGACGCGCGGGCTCGACGTCGGCAGCATCGAGTTCATCCACAAGCAGGTCATCGCGAGACGGGACCATGGCGCCGCCGTCCTCCTCGTCTCGGCCGAGCTCGACGAGGTGCTCGAGCTGTCGGACCGCGTGCTCGTCGTGTTCCGCGGCAACATCGTCGGAAGCTTCGCGGCCGAAGAAGCGCAGCGCGAGAAGATCGGACTTCTCATGGCGACCGGCGCGGCACGCGCATGAGCGGGGTCCGTTCCGTCGCGCGGGACGTCTGGCAGGTCGCCTCGATCCCGCTCCTCGCGATCGTGCTGGCTTTCATCGTCGCCGCCGTGGTGATCGTCGTGTCGAGCGTCTTCACACCCACCGGCTTCGAGCCACTCCTGCCGTTCGCCGCGTACGCGAGCCTGCTCGCGGGCGCCTTCGGCACCGGGACCGGGATAGCCAACACGCTCGTTTCCGCGGCGCCCCTGATCCTCGGCGGGCTCGCCGTCGGCCTCGGGTTCAAGGCGGGTCTTTTCAACATCGGCGTCGCTGGGCAGTTCCTCGTCGGAGCATTCGGCGCCGCGGTGGTCGGGGCGAATCTCGCGGACGCGCCGGCAGTGGTGGGCGTCCCGCTCGCGATGGTTGCGGGCGCGCTCGCCGGCGCGGCCTTCGGTTTCATCCCGGGCTTCCTCAAGGCGCGGACAGGCGCGCACGAGGTCGTCACGACGATCATGCTCAACAACGCCGCGGTCCTATTGCTCACGTGGGCGGTGAACGACCTGGTCCGCGCCCCGGGGTTTTCCTTCCCGCGCACCGGACCGATCGGGAACAGCGCCCTCCCGATCTTGCTCGGCCGCAACCTTCATCTCGGCATTCCGCTCGCGGTGCTCTTCGTCTTCGCCGTGCGCTGGCTCCTGGACCGAACGACGATCGGCTTCGAGATCCGTACCGTCGGCCAGAACCCGAACGCGGCGCGCTACGCCGGCATGCGCCCGATCTTCATCACCGCGCTCACGATGACCCTTTCGGGCCTGCTCGCGGGAGTCGCCGGCGCGATCCAGATGCTCGGCGTCATCGGCTTCTACGCCCCGGGCATCACCGCGTCGGTCGGCTTCGACTCCATCGCGGTCGCGCTCCTCGGTCGCTCCAATCCCATCGGGATCCTGTTCGCCGCGATCCTCTTCGGCGCGTTCCGCGCCGGCGCCCCGCTCATGCAGATCGAGACGAGCGTGCCCGTCGAGGTCATCGACATCATCCAGGCTCTCGTGATCCTGTTCCTCGCGGCCGATCTCATCGTTCGCCGGGTCTTTCGTATCCGCGCGCCCAAAGCTGAGATCACGGAGCTCAAGACAGTCACGCAGAGCTGGGCAGGCACTGCCTCCGGTGGTCCTCCGTCCTGATGGAGCTGATCGGCACGCTCCTGCGCCTCATCTGGGAGCTCGCGGTCTATCTCGTCACGGTGTTGCCGGACATGCTCCCGATCATCCTCTATCTCGCGACGCCGCTCGCGCTCGGGGCACTCTGCGGGGTCATCGGCGAGCGGTCGGGCGTCGTCAACATCGGCATCGAGGGCATCATGCTCATGGCCGCGTTCTTCGGATACCTCACCGGCTTCGCTCTACACAGCACGATCGGGAGCGGACCGTCGCTCGCCCTCGGCATCGTCGTCGCGGTGTTCGTCGGCGCGCTGCTGGGCCTGGTGCACGCGTGGCTCACGGTGTCGGTGAGAGCCGATCAGATCATCGCGGGAACGATGATGAACATCGCCGCGTTCGGCGTGACCGGCTACCTGAACCGACTCATCATCACGCCGTCCGGACTCGGCGGGGCCGGCGTCATCGCGCCGTTCCACCTGCCCGACACGCTGGCGAACCTGCCGCTCATCGGACCGATCCTGGTGATGTTCCTCGATCAGGGGCCGATCGCCATGAGCGTCCTCTTCATCGTGATCCTCTTGCAGATCGCGCTCTTCCGGACAAAGTGGGGCCTGCGCACACGTGCCGTCGGGGAGCACCCCAAGGCCGCGGACACCGTCGGGATCGACGTCCACCGCCAGCGCTACCAGAACGTGATCTTCGGCTGCGCGCTGGCAGGTCTCGCGGGCGCCTTCCTCACGCTCGAGTCCACGGGTTCGTTCCAGAACGGCATGACCGGCGGGCGCGGGTTCATCGCACTCGCGGCGATGATCTTCGGCCGTTGGACGCCGCTCGGCGCCTTCGGCGGAGCCCTTCTCTTCGGCACAGCCACGGCGCTCGGCGTGGTGATCAACGTGCGCGTGCCCGAGGGCGACCTCGGTACGGTCCTGAAATCGATCCCGACGTTCTGGTACGCCGCGCTTCCCTACCTCATGACGATCGTCATCCTGGCGGGCGTCGTGGGTCGATCGACGCCGCCCGCCGCGGACGGTGTGCCGTACGTGAAAGAGGGCAAGGGCTAGACGACGCCGAGCTCGTCGAGCGAGCGATGGAGATCCGCGGGGTCGCGATAGACGCGGAACGCGCCGGCGGAGGTGAGCTCATCCCAGCCATACCCGCCCGAGAGCAGTCCGACGCTCAGCATCCCCGCGCGCCGCGCGGCGAGGAGGTCCCACACCGCGTCGCCGATCACGTAGCAGTCGCGGATTTCGACGCCGAGCTGCTCCTGGCATCGCAGAAAAAGGTCGGGCTCGGGCTTTGCGCGGAGAACGTCGCCTCGGTCGACGATCACGGTCTCGGGTGGAACCCCGAGGGCCGCGAGCGACCTGTCGATCTCGGGGTGCCGCCCCGAGGTGGCGATGCCGTGGGCGACCTTTTGTTCGCGCAGCCAGCGCAAGAGCTCGACCGCGCCGGGCAACGGCCGGCGCTCTGGCAGGAGCTCGCGGAAGAGCTCGCCGTGGCGCGTTTGGATCCGGCCGGCGTCGGTGTCGCTGAGCGGCCTGCCGATCTCGCGGGCGACGGCGCGGGTGAAGAGGCCCCCGCTCATCCCGATCCGACGGTGGATCTTCCACCCGTCGATCGCCAGGCCGGCCTCCGCGAGCGCACGCTGCCACGCGAAAACGTGCGCGTAGACGGTGTCGACCAGGGTCCCGTCGAGATCGAAAATGAGCGCACGCATCCGCTGCTGGAGCCGAGACTACGCTCGCGCCGAGATTTGACGGCCGGTACGACCCGCCGTAGGCTCCGCCTTTAATCTGGTCTGACCACCTGACCAGAGGCATTTTTGGGAGGTCAGCCCCTGACCGTCATCGAGCCGATCCGCCGCAGCCGCCTCTATCAGGGCATCGTCGAACAGATCGAGGGTCTTCTCGAGAAGGGTGACCTTCGTCCGGGCGATCAGCTCCCGCCCGAGCGACAGCTCGCCGAGCAGTTCCAAGTGTCGCGCGCTTCCGTTCGCGAGGCGCTGCGGACGCTCGAGCTCCTCGGGATCGTCGAGACCCGAGCAGGCGGCGGGACCTTCGTACGGCAGACCTCGCCCGACGATCTGGCGCGTCCGCTCACCGGCCTCATCTCTCGCGGCCACTCGCTCGCCGACGTCATCGAGTTTCGGGGCCTCATCGAACCCGCGATAGCGGCCCTCGCCGCCGAGCGCATCACCCAGACACAGCTCGCCGAGCTCGGAGAGATCTTCGCGGCGCAGGAGCGAAAGGTCGCCGCGGGCGAGCCCTACGCCGATGAGGACACGCGCTTCCACGAGCTCATCGGAGAGGCATCCCGCAACGAGCTCCTGACCACGATGCTCGGGGTGGTCTGGGACGTCATGCGCGAATCGCGCGAGCAGTGGCTTCAGACGAACCAGCGCGCGCACTCGTCGCTCGACGCGCATCGCCGCATCCTCACCGCGCTCGGCGCGCACGACGGCGACGCCGCCCGGCGCGCCGCGGCGGACCATATCAAGTCGGTCGGCGAAAGCATCCTTCGCCTGATCGGAGGGAGCAAGGTATGAGCGACGTCAAAGAGACCTCCATCACTGTCGAGGTCGTCTACCGCGGCATTTTTCAAAAGACACTCGCGCAGCGGATCTGCCGTTCGATCGTGCTCGCGGCGCGCAAGCGCGGGCACACCGGCACCGCGTTCGCCCGATACGGCGACTCGCCCGAGCGCAACGGCGTCCCGGCGAAGCAGTTCGCGGTCGTCGCGATAAACAATCTCGAGCTCGAAGCCTCGATGGCGAAGTACGAGCCCGCGGTCGTCGACGTCACGATCGCAGTTGACGACACACTCGTGAAGGGCGTGGAGTCGTGGGCGTGGTACGGCCGCCAGCCCATCTGGAAGCCGATCCGAAAGGACGGGTTCCTCCTCGTCACGAGCACGAACACGCCGGATGAGGTGCTCGCCCAGACCGACACGGCACTGCGGCCCTACACCCTCGTCATCGTTCCCGGCGGCGCGTCGTTCGCCGGTCTCTGGGTGTTCAAGGACGATCACACCGACTACCGCTGCCTCGGCGCGCTCGCGAAGGTGTTGCCCGATTGGGTACGCCTCGAAGATGTGAAGGCGCTCATCAAGGAGCAGACGAAGGACGACGGCGCAGTGCAGTCAGCGCAGTACGGGTACGACGGCGCGAAGCGCCGGCCGGTCAAGGCGGGCGAGGGCACGAGTGGCCACGAGGTGCTCCAGTTCGAGAAGCCCGGCTGGACGACGATGCGCCCCGGCATCATCGTCAACGCGCGCAAGCCGGGGGAGCGCAACCCGCAGTACAAGAAGTACGGGGCGCGCACGCTGCGTCCGGTCGTGAACTTCGACACGTGCATCAAGTGCACGATGTGCTGGCTCGACTGTCCGGACGAGTGTTTCGAGGTCACGCCCGAGGGGCACTACGAGGTCGTGTACCAGGCCTGCATCGGCTGCGGGATCTGCGCGCAGGTCTGCCCGGTGAAGGACTGCATCGTCATGGTCGACGAGCTGAAGTTCGAAGACAACGAGGACAAGTGGCAGTTCTGGAAGAAGGACCACGACGGATACAACAAGTGGTTCGAGACAAAGAGCGGCGTCTCTGCGAACCCTCAAGTGAGAACTCCGCCCGCGCGGCAGGAAGGCTCGGGAAACGCGAACCCATCCGCGAACCCGACATCGGCCTCCGGAGGTGACGAATGACCGAGCGACGAACGGCTTCGCCGCGAGGAGCGAGTCCGCGGGCAGCGGAGCGCGCGGCGAGGCCGAAGGCCGAGCGCGAGGAGGTGGCCTGATGGCCGTCCAGGTCAAAGAGCGCGAGCACCAGGACGTCGAGACCGAGCAGCTCATGAGCGGCTGCGAGGCGATCGCCGAGGCGATCCGTCTTGCTGACGTCGATGTCATGGCGGCGTATCCGATCCGCCCGTACGACGGCGTGATGCAGGCGGCCGCGAAGCTCATCGCGAACGGCAAGATGGACGTCGAATACATCGTCGCCGACGGCGAGCACAGCCAATTCGAGATCGTGAAGCACGCGTGCGCCGTCGGCTCGCGCGTCTTCGTCGGCAGCTCGGGCGTGGGCTGGTTCTACGCGTTCGAGGCCATCGCGGTGACCGCGGGCCTTCGCCTCCCGGTCGTCGCGATCTGCGGCAACCGCGCTCTCGACGACCCTGGCGCGTTCGGAACCGAGCACAACGACTCGCTCGCGGTCCGCGACCTCGGCTGGCTCCTCCCCTGGGCGGAGACGGCGCAGGAGGCGATGGACCTCGCGCTCATGGCCTGGCGTGTCGGCGAGGACAAGCGCGTGTCATTGCCCGTCGCGATCGGGCTC
This sequence comes from Candidatus Limnocylindria bacterium, assembly GCA_036389995.1. Lineage (GTDB taxonomy): Bacteria > Chloroflexota > Limnocylindria > P2-11E > P2-11E > 3-1-20CM-2-70-9. Next base: position 10,066 of record DASWCR010000147.1, read on the forward strand.
GACGGCGCCTTCCTCACCCACTCCCAGCAGATCGTGAAGATCCCGACGCAGGCCGCCGTGAACAAGTTCCTGCCGAAGTTCGACCTCGGCGACCGGCTCCTGCACCCGGACAACCCGATCACGATCGCGCCCCAGGTCGACCAGGACTGGCTCATGGAGATCCGCATGCAGAACGACCAGGCCATGCGGAAAGCCCACGACGTCATCACCGAGGCGCACGCGCACTTCAAGGAGCTGTTCGGCCGGGGAGGCGACAGCCCCTTCCTCGACGAGTACATGACCGACGATGCGGAATACGTCGTCTTCGGTCAGGGCACGCTCGCCCTGCCGATGAAGGTCGCGATCCGCCGTTTGCGCAAGGAGGGCCATAAGGTTGGTCTCGTGCGTCTCAAGTGGTTCCGCCCGTTCCCGACTCAGGAGATCGTGAAGAGCCTCTCGCGGTTCAAAGCTGTCGGCGTGATCGACCGCGACTACAGCTTCGGCTCTCCCTACTACGGGGGCGTGCTCTACAACGAGGTGCGCTCGGCGCTCTACTCGCTCGACAAGCGTCCGACGATCGTCGGCTTCATCGCCGGCCTGGGCGGCCGCGAGATCGAGCAGCCCATGGCGACCGACATCTTCGAGAAGACCAAGGCCGCCGCGGGCGACATCAAATCCGGTGACACGTGTCACTGGATCGGCGTGAGGAGCTAGAGATGGCAGTGGAAACACACGGCACCGGGACACTTCCGCAGATCAAGGGCGTCAAGGACGTCCCCTACGACGAGCTCTTCGTGTCCGGCCACCGCACGTGCCAGGGCTGCGAGTCCGCGCTCGTCATGCGGCACATGGTCAAAGCGTCCGGCCCCCGCACGATCGTGCTTGGCTCGACCGGCTGCATGTACGTCGCGAACACGACCTACTACACGACACCGTGGGTGGTGCCGTGGATGCACACGCAGCTCGGCGCGTCGGGCTCCGCGGCGCTCGGCACCGCCGCCGGTCTCAAGGTGCTGATGCGCAAGGGCAAGATCAAGGACGAGAAGATCAACGTCATCGCTTTCTGCGGTGACGGCGGCGGCGCGGACATGGGCCTCGGCGCCATCTCGGCGACGCTCACACACAAGGACTACAACTGCCTCGTCCTGCTGTACGACAACGAGAGCTACGCGAACACTGACATCCAGCTTTCGAGCCAGACCCCATACGGCGCGGTGACGACGTTCTCGCCGTCGGGCTCCAAGAAGCGGCTCATGCACACGCGCTGGAAGAAGAACGTGCCGGGCATGCTCGCGGCGGGACACCCCGAGTCGCGCTACATCGCGGCGGGATGCGCCGCGTATGCCGTGGACCTCATGAACAAGATCCGCAAGGCGCTCCAGCTCGGCGGGCCGACTTTCGTCCACACCCTCGACCCGTGCCCGAAGGGTTGGGACTACCACCCGCAGTACTCGCAGGAGCTCGGTCACCTCGCCGTCGAGTGCGGGATCTGGCCCCTGTACGAGGTCATCGACGGCGTCTGCAACCTCACCGGCCCCACGCGGCAGATCGCCGAGGGCCGCAAGAAGCGCAAGCCCGTCTACGAGTACCTGAAGCGCCAGGGCCGTTTCGCGCACTTCGCCGACGAGGACGTGGAGCACTTCCAGCACGAGGTCGACAAGATGTGGACCGAGTGGCTCATCCCGGGCGTCATCCCGTTCACTGTGGCCGCGAAGGACCAGACGATCCTGAAGATCGACAAGAAGCCGCTGCACGAGCAAAAGACCGCGTAAAAACGCCTCCGCTGGTGAAGAAGGGCCCGCCTACTAGGCGGGCCCTTTTGTGCCATTACGAGTCGCGGGTCAGCCCACGCATCTGAAGGTGATCGTGTCCACGAGGGGCGGGAACGTCCGTGTTCCCTCTATCTGGACGTTGTCGCCCGACCCCTTGCTGATTCGTCGCACTTCGAACGTCGCGCTTCCGGTCTGACCGACAACCACCGTCACCTGGTGGCGGTTCACGACGTACTCGACGCCGCTGGTGCTTGAGCCTGTCCCGTGAAAGTTCGAATAGATCACGAGCGTCCCGTCGGCGAGCTCTTGTGTAACCCGGTGCTCCTCGAAGTTCAGCGTGACGAGCCCGTCCTGTGGAGCGCAGGGGTTCATGTTCGTGACGGTGAACGTGAAGTGCTCGTTCGCGATCACGTCCGCATTGGCCGGCGATGCGAGCAAGAGCGACGCGATGACCAGCGTTCCTACAGCGACGAGGCGCGCCAGGATGAAGCGAATCGTTCTTTGACGCATTTTTGTTGCCTCCCGTTCCGATGCCGAACTCTCACGGCGCAGGAAGCAGGAGAACAATCCGGGAAAGTACTGAATCGGCTCTGACGCCACTATTCTTCCGCCCGTGCGCGCCGGACCACCAGTGCCGCTCACGAGCTTCGTCGGCCGACGCCGCGAGCTGCAGACCGTGCGGCGTTACCTCGCCGGCACGCGCTTTCTGACGCTCGCCGGTCCAGGCGGCTGCGGCAAAACGCGCCTCGCGATCGAGCTCGCCCGCATGACGGCGAAGGCCGATGTGGCCTGGGTCGACCTCGCGCCGCTACGCCGCGGGGCGGATGTGCAGCACGAGGTTGCACGGGGTCTTGGAATCGCGGAGCCCCAGCGGATGCCAGAGATTTTGGCGAAGCGCGAGAACCGAACGCTTCTCCTACTGGACAACTGCGAGCACGTTCTCGATGCGGCGGCGGAGGTGGCCGTCCGCTTTCTCAGCGCCAGCAGCCAGACCCGCTTACTCGCGACCAGCCGCGAGCCTCTCGACGTCGAGGGTGAGCTCGTTTGGCGTGTGCCGTCGCTCTCTCTGCCCGATCCGCTCCTTCCGTGCGAGCCGACGAGATGCTCCCGCGCCGACGCGGTGAAGCTCTTCATCGAAAGGGCGCAGCTCGCTCAGCCTGGGTTCGTGCTGGACCGGACGAGCTGCCCGCACGTCGTCGCTATCTGTCGCGCGGTCGACGGGATTCCGCTCGCGATCGAGCTGGCGGCGGCCCGGCTCCGCCATATGAGCATCGCCGAGCTCGCGGCCCGCCTCGACGATCTGCTCGCGCTTCTCGTGGGGACACGCCGTGGCGGAGACCCGCGGCACCGGGCCCTACGCGCGGCGCTCGACTGGAGCCACGCCCTACTCGATCAGCAGGAACGGGCCGTCTTCCGTCGGCTCGCAGTCTTCGCCGGAGGTTTCCGGATCACGGCTGCGGAAGCAATTTGCGGAAGCGACGTAGGGCCATTCGACATCCTCGATCACGTCGCAAATCTCGTCGACAAGTCACTCGTCGTTCCCCCCGCCGAGGGCGAACGGTACAGGCTTCTCGAGCCGATCCGCGAGTACGCCCTCGAGCGGCTTCGCGCGAGTGATGACGAAGAGAGTGCGATCGAGCGCTGCGCGACGTACCTCGTCGATCTCATAGCGAGGGAAGTCCCAGATCCTATGGGGATGGGAAGCGGGCCAGGCCTCGGCCGCATCGTGGAGGAGTTCACCAACTTGAGGGCGATCCTCCCTTGGCTGATCCGCGAGAGGACCGCTGACGCCATCCGCGTGTTGGCGCGCTTCGCTCAGAACCACATCGGACTCACGCCGACACACGTCTCGGTCGTGAGCGACTGGCTCGGCCAAGCGCTCGATGCATATCCCACCAGGGATGCGACGCGTGTCGAGGGCCTTCTCGGCCAGCTGCAGGTCCTGACCCAATTCGCAGACAAGCACGGCCTCACCAGGCGCGTCGCCGATGAGGCGCTGGCGATCGCGCTCGAGCTCGGGGACCAGACCCTCCAGGCGCGCGCCCTTTCGCGATCGGCGTTCGTCGCGGTCTGGGACGACCCAACGCGCGCGATGCGCGAGTACGACGCGGCGGTCCCGATGTTGCGCGAGGGCCACCTCGGCGCGCTCGCCCTGGCCCTGGCCGGACGCGCTGTCATCAGGCAGCGTGCGGGCGACGCGCGTGGCGCTGAGGAGGACATCGCCGAGGGTCTTTCGGCATGGGAGCGTCACGCGGGCGCCACAAGCGTCGTGCGCATCAACACGCTGCAAGCGGCGGCCGACGTCGCGTTCCAGGCCGGCGACCTTGCCCGTGCGGAGGAACGACTGCGTGAGGCGATCGATGCGGCCTGCGAGGCTGACGGCGGGTCGGGTCCGGTCATCGTCGCCCTCATCGGACCGTTCGATTTCCTCGCCCACCTCGGAGCCTTGCGCGGCGATTCCGAACGCGCGCTGCTTCTGGCTGGGTGTGCTGAGCGGCTGCGCGACGAAACCGGTATCTGGCCGAGGCCATGGTTCTCGCTGGCGGACCGTCAGTGGCTCACAGACCTCGAGACACGACTTGGACAACGAGCGCGCACGGTGCGCGCCGAAGGACGACGACTGACAGTCGCGCAGGCAGTGACATACGCGCTCACAAACGAACGGCCCGGTTCGCTCAGCACACGCGAGCTCGCTGTGACGGAGCTCGTCGCAGAAGGGTTGACCGACAAAGAGATCGCGGCGCGGCTCGCCATATCCGAGCGCACCGCCGAGAGTCACGTGCAGCGGATTCGCGAGAAGCTCGGCTTCCAGTCGCGAGCCCAGATCGCCCGCTGGGCTGCGGAGCACGCGGCGAGCATCCGCTGAGCGCTCCACACCTTAGAACAAGCCCCCTTCGTCACCTGGCTGAGACACGCTGAGAACACTTCGAAGGCCCGGCCACCGAGTCTCGCTTGTATCGTCGAGTCGTGCTTCTCCGACTTCTGAGCTCCGTGGCGGCTCTCGCGATCGCGTGCGGCTCCGCCGCGACGCTCGCGGAGCCCTCTCCGACCGAGCTCCTGCACAAGGCAAGCAGCAACCTCAAGGACGCGAAGACAGCCCACATCGACGGGACCGGCAGCTTCGCGATCAGCAGCGGCCTCAGCATCTCCTTCGACTTCAAGCTCAATGGCGACGCCGAGATGCCGGACAAGTCGCGGCTCACCACGCAGATGTCGCTGCTCGGGCAGTCCCTCTCGGTCGACACGATCACGATCGGCGGCCGGACCTTCAGCAAGGGCCTGATGGGCGCGGACTGGACCGAGTCGGCGGCGAGCGACCCGGAAGGTGCGGTCCTGGATCCGCTCGGGCAGGCCGACCTGACGGCCGTCGCGAGCGTCATCGAGGTTGATCGTCCGTTGATGGATGGCCGCACGACGCGGCATCTGTCCTACGTCATCGACCAGAACAAGCTGGTCGAGAAGATGAAGGGCTCGCCGTCGGGCACGACATCGTCGTTCAACGTGTCGGGCGCGACCGGCAAGGGCGAGGTCTGGATCCGCACCGATGACAGTCAGATCGTGCGGCAGCTCGTGAAGCTCTCGGTCGACATGGATGGCGACCTCGGGATCCCCGGCGCTTCGCCGACCGCTGGCGGGAGCAAGTTCGAGATCTCCTTCGACATCAAGTTCACCCACATCGGAGAACCCATCTCACCGGCGATCACAGCCCCTCTGACCAACTAGCGCGCCGCGCGTAGCGCGCGATACATCCCGACCAGACAGAAGACGACGACCGCCCCGTTAAATGGGCGGTCGTTCCTTATCTGACCCAGCCATACGTTGACGTCACCACTAAGGAGGGTCAGAAATGAAGAAGCTCGCTCTCGCCATCGGTTTCGCGTCCTACGTCGTGTTCGGCGCGTCGTCTGGCTCGCTCGCGGCCTACCGAATCGACAACACCGCGGGCGTCGCCGCCAACCGCGACAGCCGGATCGCCTGGTCGGAAACGGGAACGAACGCTCGGCTCCTCTTCCTGAACGAGGCCTTGTACCCCGAGACGACCGGCGCTAGCGGCGCGGCGTCGCCTGGGGCTCACGGCGACCAGGAACGCGCTGACATGGCCCGACCCGACACAGCTCGTACCGACACTCTGCGGATGATCTATGGGGACGGCCTCGGCCTCGAGCCCTAGCACAAACCGCCACCCTTCTGAGAAGGCCGGTGACCCTGCTGTGGTTCACCGGCCTTCGGCGTGTCCTTAGGATTCCGCGGATGGGCTTTCTCGCCGGACTCATCTGGGGCCTCCTGATCGCCGCGGCCACCGTCGCGCTCGAGCACTACGGACCATCGAGCGAGCCTCTGCACATCAGCTTGAGCGGGAACGGAGCGATCGCCGCCCCCGTCATGCTCGTGCCGCTTGCGATCTTCTGGGGTTGGTCCTCGATCGCGAATGCCTACGCGGGTCGCAGCGTCGTCCCGATCGCCGCGTACACGCTGGCACTCTTACTTGGCGTCAGCGCCATCGGACCCGCCGATGCGTACTTCTTCCCACAGAACGCGGCCGCCCTCGACGTCAATGATTTTCTGGGCGGTCTTTTCCAGGGCATTCTGTTCGTCGGTTTTGTGGCAGTCGTCGCGGCCCCGATCTACTGGGTGCTCCGATCGCGAATCGGACAGAGCCGGATTCTCATCTGGCTTCTCTATCTAGTGAGCCTCGCGATCGCCGCGTTCGTCCAGGGCTTCGGAACGATCGTGGCCGGCGGCGTCGTCGCCGGGGTGGCGAGCGGGCATGCGTGGCAGCGCCAAGGCGGCCGAACGTTCATCGGGATCATCGTCATCGTGATCATGGCCCTGGCGGTGTTCGGCATCCCGTACGTGGTCGCGAACGGCCTTTCGGCGCCGCGCTTCTAGCTGCTCGGCGGTTCGCTTGCCGCCGGTGTTGGCGCCGGCGCAGCCGGCGCTGCCGGAGGCGGCGGAGCGTCACGCCGCGGGAACGGGGCACCCGCCGGACGGAACTCACCGGATGGACGGTACGGAGGACGCTCGGGCTTTGGCGGCGGCGGACCTCCGGCCATCGCGCGGGCTTGCGGCGACATGAGGCCGCGGACGTGGTCGGCGGTGTACGGAAGCATCGCCATGAGACGAGCCCTCTTGAGCGCGGTGGTCAGCATTCGCTGATGTTTCGCGCAGGTGCCGCTCTTGCGGCGCGGATCGATCTTGCCGCGGTCGCTTATGAACCGGCGGATGCGACCGACGTCTTTGTAGTCGATCTTCTGGACCTTATCGACACAGAACGTGCAGACCTTGCGTCGGGGTCGACGAAGGCCGGGTGGCCCGCCGTACCGACCCCCAGATCCGCCGGATCTGTCCGAGCCGCCCGACGGCCCGTCGCGCCGCGGCCCACGTGGGGGGCCGGAGCGCGGACCGCTATCGGAAATCTCTTGGCTCATCACTCGCTCCTAGAAAGGGATCTCGTCGGGATCGAAGCTCTTCTCACCCTCGGGTCCGCGCGACGGGGCCGTGTTGGCGGCGGCGTCGCCCGAGCCGCCCTCACGGTCACGCCGGGCGTCGAGCATCTGGAAGTCGCTCGCGCTGATGTCGAGGCTGAGGCGCTCTTTGCCCTCACGGTCCGTGTAGGTGCGTGGAGTGAAGCGCCCCTCGATGTACACGAGGCGACCCTTCTGGATCCACTGCTGCGCCCGCTCCGCGAGCGTCGACCAGCAGCTGACGCGGTACCAGTCGGTCTGCTCCTGCCGGTCTTCGGCCTTGCCGGTGACGCGGTTGACGGCGACGCTGAACTCGCAGACCGGGCGACCGTTCGGGGTCATCCGGAGCTCCGGGTCGCGTCCGACGTTGCCGATGATGACGATCTTGCTTACTGAGGCCATGTCATTCGTCCCTTCTCACTACGAGGTGGCGGAGGATGTCTTCCGTGAGCCGTATGGTGCGCTCGAGCTCGCGCGCCTGTGTCGTCGGCAGAGAAAACTCGACGACACCGTACTGGCCGTCACGGTGGTGGGCGACCTCGTAGGCGAGCCGGCGCTTCTGGTTGGGTACGACCTTCTCGACCTTGCCGCCCAGGTTCGCGATGGTCTGCTGGATACGCTCGCTCACCGCGCCAAGACGCTCTTCGTCGATGGTGGGAGGGCACAGATACATGAGCTCGTACGGTCGCATTCGGTGACAATTCTCCCTTTCCATGGGCTTGCCGCGGACCTTTGGCCCGGGGCGAAAAGGCGCCGCACCCAGAAAGCGCGACGGTCACGACCAGTGTATGGGACGGAACAGCAGAATGCATCGGTCTCAAAGAGATCGGCAGGGACTTGAGCGAGCTTCTGCCTGACGGTACGCGCGAATGTGAGCGCTGCGGCCTGCCGATGATGCCGGTGGCCGAGAGCGACGGCTCCGTCACTCTCGAGTGCGCCAACCGCCATCGTCACACCGTCCGGTTACCCTCTGATCCCGAGGCGCGCGAGCGGGTCCGAACGTGGATCAGGCGCCGCGGCGCGCAGCTGCACGTCCAGCATGAGCGCTGGGAGGCCGAGGAGGAAGAGCGCCAGGCGATGGAGAAAAAACAGCCGAGGCTGATCCGGCCTTCCGATCGGCATCAGCAGACCGGACAGACCGCGGGGATGATCCGCGAGGAGGCCGTCAACACCGGCGGGTTGTGGGTCGGAGTCGTGCGTACCGAGGCCGGCCGCTCTTCGAGCTGGCATCACCATGGGACGCATGAATCGGTGATCTACGTGATCACCGGTCAAGTCCACCTGGAATGCGGACCCGGTGGCACGACGAAATTCCACGCGCGTCCCGGAGATTGCCTCTACCTGCCGCCCGGTGAGATCCACCGCGAGGGAAACGACGGCCTCGAGGAGTCGGAGATCGTCGTCGTGCGCTCCGGCACCGGCGAACTCGTGGTGAACGTGGCCGGTCCCGCCGCGTAGCGGGGCGCCCGAATGCCGCCGCCAATTCGTGAGCTAGCAGCGGTCGCGCGGCTCACTAATGAGGGGCTCGCGGAGAGGGTCGGGCTGGTCGGCAACCGGACCTCGCGTCGCGACGCTTTGTACGGTCTGCTCCGTCGCGAGCAGGCAGTGTTCGCCTCAGCCGAGTCGCGGCCTCGTTCCGAGGTCTCGCGCATCCTCGACTTCGCGCAGGCCGCTTACGGTGATCTTGTCGGCGTAATGGTCGGACGAGACGACAGCCTTCTCGACACAGGCCGAGACGGCGAGTGGAGCCTTCGCGACGTGCTGCGACATGCGATGGCCGTTAAGCTCAGATACGCGGCGCAGGTCGACTACTCGGCCACACGCGCAGAAACCGACCCCGTCGAAATCCCACCGAGCCTTCTTCCGTGCGACCGCCTCTCGCCACCGGAGCCGGAGTTCGCTGGTTCGCGGGACGGCGGAATCCTCGACGTCCTCGAGCTTCTCGGTAAAGCACGCGCCGGCAGCGACGTGCGTCTCGCTAAGGTGCCCGACTCGGCTCTTACGCGCCCCTCATTCTGGGGAATGGCTCGCGTAGACGTCCGGCTGCGTCTCCACCAGATGGCAGCACACCTCACCGAGAGCGCCATCCAAACCGAGAAGATCGTCGGCGGCGGCGGCGAGCCTCGGGCGATCGTTCGCCGCTGCTGCGCCACGAGAGGAATGCACGAGCGCTGGAGTCGAGAAGAGGAGCGCACGGTTCTCGATGAGTCGTACCGCGCTCTGTTGTCGTGATCTCGATCGGTGCCGGCGGCGGGATTCGAACCCGCACTGGACTCCTCTTAAGGGAGTTGTCTCCTGCCAAATTGGACTACGCCGGCCTCTCAAGAATAGAGAACGGGTCAGGGTCCTTCGAGCGTCGCGATCAGTTTCTTCGGCGCAACCGCGAGATAGGCCTCGCGGATCACGCGTTCGACATCATCCCAGTTCGGCCCGCGATCCAAACGCACCCCGATCCACCCGCGGAAGCCGACGTACGGCGGCACGAAGTACTGCTCCGGCTGGGCCTTCAGAAGGCCGTCGCGCATCCCAGGCGGGCAGGCGCACCACAGCGCGAGGCGTGCGTCGTCGTGGTGATTGTCCATGTAGTTCACGAAGCAGACCTTGTCGCGGATGAAAAAGCTCGGCGCGCCGTGACTCTCTCGCTCCGTCGTTTCGGGAAGCGATAGACAGATCCTCCGCACGCGGGCGAGCGGCGACAACGCGGCGCGCGGCATTCGGCGAGACTAATCCGACCAGCAAAACGAGGAGACCGAACTGAGCACTCATCCCACCCGCTTCGTCATCATCGGCAACGGCGCGGCCGGAACGTACGCCGCAGAGCAGCTGCGCAAGCTCGACACGGCGGCCGAGATCGTCATGATCGACGACGAGCCGTACACCCTTTACAACCGGGTTTCGCTTCCGCGGTATCTGCGTGGCGTGCTGCTCGAGCAGCGCGTCTACGTGCGGGACATGGAGTGGCACACGAAGAACCGGATCGATCTGCGTCTCGAGACAAAGGTCGATCAGGTGAGCTTCGACGAAAAAACGGTCCACATGGAGCCCGGCGGAGAAATCCCCTACGAACGCCTTCTCATCGCGACTGGCGGCCGCCCGAACCCGCTGCGGGCCCCGGGAGCGGAGGGCGCGCCTTATCTCTTCAACTTCCAGTATTTCGACGAAGCGAAGGGCATGGTGGCGCGGATCCCCGAGTCCAAGGTCGCGGTCGTGCTCGGCGGGTCGTTCATCGGATACGAGCTGACCGAAGCGTTCGCTCACCGGGGGCTCGAGACGCACTGGCTCATGCGGGGACCGTGGTTTCTCCGGCGCGCGCTCGATGAGGAGGGCGGCAAGGTCATCACCCTTCTCGCCCAGGACGCCGGCGTGCACTTGCACTACGACGAGGCGATCGACAGGCTCGAGCGGTCGAACGGTCAGCTCAAGGTCATCGGCACGAAAGGCTTTACCGCGACGGCCGACATGGTCGGCGTCGGCCTCGGCCTCACGATGAACGTCGACGTCTTCGAAGGGACCGGCCTCGAGACGAACGTCGGCGTGAAGACAAATGAGTTCCTCGAGACCAACATGCCCGACGTATGGTCCGCGGGGGACGTTGCCGAGTTCTACGACGTCGTCTCCCAGCGACATCACCGCATGGGCACGTGGGACAACTCCCTGAACCACGGTCGACACGTCGCGAAGAACATGCTCGGCGCTAAGGAGCCGTACATCGAGGTGCCAACGTACGCGTCGGGGATGTTCAACTCGAACATCTCGGTCATGGGCGTGACGACCGAGGAGGAGCCCGACGCCGAGGCGGTCGTCGAGGTCGAGTACGAACCACGCAACTACAAGCGGCTCTTCTTCCTCGGGGACAAGCTCGTTGGCGCGATCCTCGTCGGGAAGATGAGGGGTCGCAAGAAGGTCCTCGAGCTCATCAGCTCGCGCACGCCGATCGAGGACCGGCGGAAGGTCTTCGAGCTCCTTGCCATGCCCGAACTTCCGACCAAGCCAGCCGCGACCACTCCCGAGTGAGCGTCGACATCCGGGAGCTGGCGCCGGAGATGCTCGACGATTACCTCGCATTCTTCGACACCGAGGCGTTCGCGGATTTCCCCTGGTGGTCGGCCTGCTACTGCCGATTCTGGGACGACCGCGTCGACATTGAGGGCGACTCCAGCGCTGGCCACCGCGAGGACTACCGCGCGCTGGTCACCGAGCTTGTCCTGAAACGTCAGCAGCAGGGTCTCCTCGCGTACAGCGAGGGCAAGGTGGTCGGCTGGTGCAACGCGAAGGCGCGACTCGGCTACACGATGCCGCGCCGCATAGAGAGGGCCCCGGCCGACGACGCGGCCCGGGTCGGGTCGGTTGTCTGCTTCATCGTCGCGAAGGACTTTCGCGGAAGAGGGCTTGCGAGCGCGATGCTCGACGCGGCGTGCGAGAAGTTCCGACGTGAGGGACTCACCATCGCCGAGGCGTACCCGACCACCGCACCGCCGTCGGGTCCGTACGCCGATCAGATCCCCTGGTCGGCCCACAACCACACCGGCCCGCTCGAGATGTACCGGAAGGCCGGTTTTACGGTGCACCAGCAGCTCGAACGGTTCGCGGTCGTTCGCAAGGCGCTCTAGTGCCGACACAACGGGTCGGGATTCGTGTCGAGGACACCGAGCTCGATGGGGTCCTGCATCTGCCGGACACCGGCGCCGTCGGCGGCACGGCCGTGCTGCACGGCTTCGGCGGCCACCCCGATCAGCCCCACATCGTCGCGACGTGCGAGGCGCTCGCGAAGGCGGGCGTCGCCGCGCTCCGTTTCGCATACCGCGATCATCAGCCGCCCCGAATGACGCTCGCGAGTGGGCTCGCCGACGCGGCGGGCGCGATCCGCGTGCTCAAGGCCCATCCCGACGTCCCTGAGCGCCTGGGCGTCGTCGGCTTCTCGTTCGGCGGCACGCTTGCCGCCCTGGTCGCCGGACGCGACTCGCGGATCCGGGCTGCCGTACTCGCAGCTGCGCCCGCTGTGGCAGGACCGCACTTCACGGCGTGGTCGAACGATGAGACGTGGAAGCCGATGGCCGAGCTCTCGCGCACCCGCGCGCGAGTGCTCCTCATTTGGGGCTCCCGCGACAGCCAGGTGCCCTTCGAGAACGCAGAGCGTTACGCCGCCGTTCTCTCGCAGGCGCGCGTCCCGAACCGGATCGTCATGATCGAAGGCGCCGACCACGATTTCGCGCCGGCCGGCGCCCGCGCGAAGATGACGGAGATGATCGCGGATTGGATGCGCGAGATCCTCCAAGCCTGACTCGGCACTCTTTAGGTTTCCGCCATCACGACCGCAGCGAAGATGAGCACGTCCTGGAGGCCGTGGATGAGCCATGGCGCGGCGATCCCTCTCGTCCCGAGCATGCTGAGGCCGAGGAGCCAACCGCCCACAGACGCGAGCACGATGCCAGAGAGGCCCGAGGGGTGGCCGTAGTAGTGACCTATGCCGAAGAGGATCGAGGTGACGAGTAGCGCGGGGCCTGCGCCAAGAGCCGGTACGAGACGGGCGAGTGGCGCCGCGCGGAAACGGAATTCCTCGAGGAAGGCGTTGAGCGCGGAGAAGAGCAGAGCCGCCGGCACAAGTGGGACGACGCGCGGGAGGGCCGACGCGTCGGGCCCGACGGTGAACGACAGTTGCGCGAGGAGAGGACCGGCGAGGAGGAGCGCGACGATCGGCGTCGCGACCCACCACGTCAGGGCCAGAGGACCGATGTGCAACCGCCGCGAGAGGTCGCCGACCGTGAGTGAGAGGTCGGCCCGAGTCAGTCGGCTTCCGACCAGCGTGAGCGCAACGCCCGCGCTCGGCAGAAGCTCGAAGAACGGATCGACGAAAAGTCGCTCGTGCTCGCTCAACTGAGCCCACCAGCCCTGCCAGGCGGCGGTGCTGCGCACGAGCTGGTAGGCATCGTCGCCGGCGACCATTCCAATGAGAAGGACCACATATCCCTGCACCGAGCGAGCCGCTCTCAGCCTGCTCAGCCCGATGAGAGCGACCAGCTGAGCGACCAGGACGAGAAGAGGGGCGTCCTCATGCGCGAACACGCTCCAGAGAACTCGCGGCAGGATGCTCCCAAGCAGCATCGCGGCCCAGGCGATCGGAGCGGCACGCGGGTCAGCGGATCGCGCGGGAGGTTCCCTGATCACGCTCATGGGCCGGAGTCTGCCCCGCCGGGGAATCCAACGTCGACCTCGTTCGTTCTCGTGGTGAGATGTTCGAGCGACTCGCGAACAACGACTTCGCGTACCTCACGACGACCGGGCGGCGTACCGGCAAAGAGCACACGATCGAGATCTGGTTCACATTGCACGACGGCCGCATCTACATGCTCTCCGGCGGGGGCGACCGCGCGGACTGGGTCCGAAACCTGAGAAAGACACGGCGCGTTCGGCTCCGCATCGGAACGCAGTCCGCGAACGCAACCGCACGCGTGGTTCGCGCCGGAACGAAGGAGGACGAGCGCGCACGGGACCTCCTCGACGGCAAGTACCAGGGCTGGCGCGCGGGGAAACGTCTCTCCAGCTGGGCGAGGAACGCGCGTCCGATCGTGATAAAGCTTCTGTAGTTCAGCGCGCGAGCGGCCAGTACACCTCGGTACGCAGGTGCTTCTCGGGTGTCTTCGTCTCGTCGTCGAGATACGACTCCCAGGGGCCCTCGGCAGGGCGATGCCCCTCCTCGGTGAGCCACTTCTCCAACCGCCGGTACTCCTCGGACAGCGTGTGGTACGGACCGATGTGCAGCGTCTTCGCAGCGCGCCCGGCGGGAAGCTTGGTCACGTGTATCTCGTCGCCCGTGAGCATGAACGAGCCCGTGAACGGGATACCGGCCTCGGTGTCGAACGCCGCGGGATCGCCGTTGTAATAGCGGGCGAACCGCGGACCCGCGGGCGTCGCGCCCTGCGCCCGGATGGCTCCTCGCAGCTTCGGAAAGATCTCCATGAAAAAGGCGCCGAGATCCGTCTTCGGCACGGTCCTCCTGATCGTGACCGCGCGCTGCGGAGCGAGTTGGACTATCTCGATGGGCTGGCTGCTCATACGACCGGAGGAAAGTCTCCATGTTCGCGCAAGTAGGCGACAACTCCGCCGGCCGCGAGGATCTCCTGCGCGAACGGCGCGAGCGGGCGCAGTCGCGCCTCCCCCGCGGGAGCGCGTAGCAGACCCAGAGCGAGATCGAGCGTCACCGCGTCACCATCGTGCACGACCGCCAACGCCTCCGCCGATTCGAGGACGGGGATCCCGAGGTTGATGCAGTTCCGGAAGAAGATCCTCGCGAAATTCTTCGCGACGATCCCGCCGATGCCGTGCTTTGCGAGGGCCGCCACAGCGTACTCGCGCGAGCTCCCGCACCCGAAGTTCTCGCCGCCCACCAGGACATCGCCGCGGCGCACCTCTTTCGCGAATCCCGGCCGCGCATCGCAGAACGCGTACGTGTGGAACTTGTCCTGGCCGACCATGAACGGCGCGTAGCGGCCGGGGATGATCTGATCCGTGTCGAGGTCGTCGCCGAAAACCAATGCTCTACTCATCAGTCGTCTATCTCCGCCGCGACCCCGATCCGCGCGGCCGCGACCATGAGCTCGCGCGAGCGGTCGCCCGAGCGAACCGAGGCGGCGCCGCGGCCCGCGCGCTCCGAGCGGCGCCGCGCTACGAGCTCGTCGAATTCTTCGTCGTCGGCCTCCAAATATGGGCGCGGGTCGTCGATGACACCGGTGAGCGCCGCGACCGCGTACTCGCGCGAGCTCCCGCACCCGAAATTTTCGCCGCCCACGAGC
>DASWCR010000148.1:0-3676 GCA_036389995.1 Candidatus Limnocylindria bacterium
GTCGGCGTCGCGATCCTCGTCGTGCCGGGTGGCCTCAACGGAACGATCGATCCGGTTGGGACGCTGATGCTGTTCGGCGCGACGCTCTCCTGGGCGCTTGGGACGTTCCTCTCGCCGCGCCTGGAGACTCCGCGCAACGCCCTCGTCTCGACGGCCTACCAGATGGTCGCCGGAGGCGTTGCGCTGCTCGTCGTGGGTCTCGGCCAGGGCGAGCTCGCGCACCTCGATCCCGGAGCCTTCTCGGTGCGATCGCTTATCGCGTTCGCCTACCTGGTCGTGTTCGGCTCTCTCGTTGCTTTCAGCGCGTACACCTGGCTTTTGCAGAACGCGTCGGTGTCGCTCGTGTCGACCTATGCGTTCGTGAATCCGGTCGTCGCGGTCGTGCTGGGAACGCTCGTCCTCGCCGAGCCGATCACGGCGACGATCGTGATCGGGGCCGCGATCATCGTCGTCGCGGTGGCGTTCATCATCTTCCGGCAGAACGCCGCACGACTCGCCGATCGCGATCGCGTCGCGCCCGCCGCCGAAGCCGCGGACTAACCACCCGCAAGCTTGCGAATCTCGGCCTCGCTCAGTAACTGGTCCGCGGCCTTCGCGGCCGCGAAGATGCGATCGATCCGTTCACGTGTCGCCTCGATTCCGCGCGACTCGAGCCAGTAGACGACGTTCGACTCGCCGCTCATTGGGCCGACCTCGATGCGCTGCTCGCGGCCGAGCACCGATGCCGGAACCGCGCTATACACGCGATCGGCGAGCGCGCGATCGCCTTTACGGAGCGCCTTGATAACCGCGGCGGCGTGCACGCCGGTGCCGGTGCGGAACGCGTCCGCGCCCATCGCGGGGTAGTTCGGCGGGATCGGAATGCCGCAGTGCTCGGCGACGAGCGCGGTGTACTCGACGAGCGGCTTGAGGTCGCGGTCGATGAGCCCCCAGAGCTGCAGGTTCACGAGGAGCTGGTCCATCGACGAGTTGCCCACTCGCTCGCCGATGCCGAGCGCGCAGCCATGCACGCGATCGGCGAGCGCGGTCGCGGTGAGCGCGTTGATCGTGCCGAGACCGCGGTCGTTGTGGCCGTGATAGTCGATCTTCACGGCGCGGTCGCGGACGATCTCAACACGCACGAACGTGAGGAGGTTGCGCACGCCCTCCGGCGTCGCGTGGCCGACCGTGTCCGACACGCAGATGCGCTTCGCACCGGCTCCGATCGCGGTCTCGTACAGCGTCTGGAGGGTCTCGGGATCGGCGCGCGTCGTGTCCTCGGTGACGAACATGACGGGCAACCCGGCCTTCACGAGCGTCGCGACGCTGGTCTCGACGCTCTTCACCATCGTGTCGATCTTCCAGTCCTCGGCGAAGCGGCGTATCGGTGACGAACCTATGAACGCGCAGCTCTCGATCGCGATGCCCGCTTCGGTCGATGCTTCGATCGCCGCGCGCACGTCGTCGGGATGCGTGCGGATGGCCACGTTGGGACGGAGGCGCTTCAGCTTCGTCGTTTCCTTCGCGAGCGCGACGATCGTCGCCCGTGCCTGCGGCGACGCACCGGGCAGGCCGATGTCGGCGCTATCAATACCGAGCTCATCCATGAGGCGGAGAAGGCGCTTCTTGATCTCGAGGGGCGGGTTTCGGATCGATGGCCCCTGCAGGCCGTCGCGGAGCGTCTCGTCGTCGAGCTCGACCGCGCGGTAGTCCGCGCGTGCGGCGCGGCCATCGCGATTCCAGTCATGGATCAGCTTGTCGAGCTCGGTCTCCACGCGACGTATGGTGCCTCAGCGCGCCAGTGTCCTAGCGGACCGCCGGCGGCACCCTCGGCGCGACGTAGCGCAGGAGCGCGAGGTCCCCCGTGTTGAACCCCGCGTGTTGCGACTCGCTGAACGTATAGGTCGTCGCTACCCCCGTGAACGTCCCCGACTGCAGCTGGTCGCGAACGCTGACCGGGTCGATGCTTTTCTCGGCCGCACTCGCGAGCAGCGCGAGCGCGTCGTAGGCCGAGGCCGCGACGCTTGTCGGTGAGCCGGCGCGATCGGTATAGGTCTGCACGAAGCTGGCTCGCGCAAGAGTGCTCGTGCCGGTCGCCGATGTAGCGACCCAGCGCGAGCCCGGCCAGACCGCGAGCGGCGCCGTGTCGCGAAGATCGCCGATGTCGGCGAAGTCGCAGAGATATGACAGGTACAGAGTCGTCCCCGCCGTTGCGGTCCGCGCGGCCTCGAGGTACGTGCGCGGAGTTCCCGCAAAGAACACGATGGTCGTCGCCGCGAGTAGCGGCCGGAGCTTTTGCGTCGCGTCAGCCGGCGTGACGGTCATCACGTTCGGCGTCACCTGGCGGTGCGCGAGCTCCTTCACCAGTGCCATGCGATCGACGACCGCGGTCGTCGACTCGTCGCTCACGAGAAGACCCGAGCTCACGACCGACCGCTGCGCGGCGTCGTCCAGGACGACACGCGCGAGCTGCGCCGGCGTGGGCGCGAGACCGAATGCCCACCCGCCGCCGCGCGTCGCGGGCTCGGGGATAGGCAGCGTAAACAGGACAGGCACTTGGGCGAGCTGGACCGCGGCCGCGAACGCGTCGTCGTACTCGACCGAGGCGCCCACGATGATCGCGTCCGCGCGGGCCTCGACCGCCTCGCGCCGAAGCTCGAGGACCGTTTTCGACGGACTACCGGCGACATCCGTGATCTTCAGCTTCACTCGGGGCGTTCCCGAAGCGTGCTGATCCGCCCAGAGCTGCAGCGCGTCGCGTTGCGGCGCGCCGTTCGGCGCGCGCGATCCCGACAGGTCGAGCAGCGCCGTGACGTTGAGCGCGTTAGGGTCGCGGGTCGGCGTCGGAGTCGGAGTGGCCGAGGGATTCGCGGCCGTGCATGCTCCCAGGACCACAGTGAGCACGACGACGAGCGTCGCCGTGCTAGGCGCGCGTCCCATCCGGAAGCGGGTTGTCCGCGGCGTAGACGTGCGTTGCGGCGTCCTCAGGACGCGGGTCCGGCTCGCTCTCGGCCTGCTCGATCGCCTTCTCGATCTCGTCGGCGAGAGCGACTCGCATCGTCTCGAGCTCTTGCTCGGTTACGCCGGCCGAGAGGAGATACGCGAAGGCGCGCTTCACCGGATCCTTTGCGCGCCACTCGTCGATCTCCTTCTTCGTGCGGTAGCGGGTGTCGTCGTCGTCGCTCGTGTGCGGCTGGTACCGATAGCACTTGAGCTCGACGAGGCTCGGACCCTTTCCCCCGCGCGCGTGGTCAGCCGCGATCTTCGTCTTCTCGTAGCTGTCGAGCATGTCCATCCCGTCGGCGACGTGGCCCGGCATTGCATAGGCCGCGGCCTTCTCGGCGATATCCTTGACCGCGGTCTGCCGCTCGATGCGCGTGGAGATCGCAAGCAGGTTGTTTTCGATCACGAATACGACGGGAAGCTTGTGGACCGCCGCGAAGTTCATCGCCTCGTGAAAATCACCGGTGCTGGTCGAGGCGTCGCCGCCGAACGCGAACACGATGTACGGCTCTTTCCGGAGCTTCAGAGCGAGCGCCAGCCCGACGGCGTGCGGGAACTCGGTCCCCACGCAGACCGAGCGCGAGACGAGCCGGTCCTTCGGAGAGCTGAACATGTTGAGGAAGGCGCGGCCGGCCGAGTTCGGGTCGGTCGCCTTCGCGAGCACACCGCGAAATTCGTCCAGCACGCTGAAGCC
>DASWCR010000149.1:0-6371 GCA_036389995.1 Candidatus Limnocylindria bacterium
CTTGTCGGCGCAGTTGAGATGAAGCTCGACCGGTTCGAGCCGTCCCACCGTCATCTGAATGAGGCGATCTCGCTCTTCCGCGAGGCGAACGATCTCTCTGGGTTCGCGCTCGTAGTGAGCGACCTCGGCGAGCTAGCGGCCGCCGAGGGAAAGACTGAGCGGCAAGCGACCCTCGTCGGCATCGCCGATACCTTCGCCCGCCGCTCCGGCACCGGACTTGTCGAGAACTTCGCTGCTGAGGAGGGGCGTGCGCTGCCAAAAGACATTTCGGCGGACTTCCGCCCGGCCCTCGAGCGCGGCCTAGCGATGGACGAGGCGACGGCCCTCGCGTACGCGGTGGCAGAGCGGGAGATGTCGAGAGATTGAGCGAGTCTCAGTCCACCGCCCCCCGCGCGACCGCTGGGTCAAGCGAGCGCCGCCCCCTCACCGTGTTGTTCGCCGATATCGCCGGGTCGACTGCGATCGCCGAGCGCATGGATCCCGAGGACTGGACCGCGATCGTGAGCCAGGCGTTCGCGCGGATGAACGCGACCGTGACGCGGTACGACGGAACCATCGCGCGCCTTATGGGCGACGGCGTCCTTGCCTTCTTCGGCGCGCCGGTGGCTCACGAGGACGACCCGGTTCGCGCGGTGCGGTGCGGGCTCGACATGGCGCGTGCCGTCGATGAGCTCAGCGCGGAGCTGAACGCGAAGGAGCCGATCGATCTCAAGGTCCGCGTCGGCATCAACACGGGCCCGGTGGTCGTGGGTGTCGTCGGCACGGAGTCCGCGAGCGAGTACACCGCGATGGGCGACGCGGTGAACGTCGCCGCGCGGATGCAGGCCCTCGCGCGGCCGGGCACCGTCCTCGTAAGCGGCGCCACCCACCGCTTCATCGCCGCGCTCGTCGAGTCAGTGGATGTCGGTCCGCTCGAGCTCAAAGGCAAGGCGAACACGGTGCAGGGGTACGAAGTGACCGGCTTGAAGGAAGGAGCGACCGGGCGCGGCCTCACTGGGATCCACGCGCCGATGATCGGACGCGACGCGCAGCTGGCGCGTCTGACCGAGTTGTTCGGGATTGCGAGAGCGGGGCAGGGCCGCGTCGCGTCGGTACTTGGTGAACCCGGGATCGGCAAGAGCCGCCTCCTAGCCGAGTTCCGCGCGTCCGTCGAGGGTGAAGATAGCTCCGTCAGATGGATCGAGGGGCGGTGCCTCTCGTACGGGAAGACGCTCCCGTATCACCTTGTGCTCGACGTGGTCCGCTCGGTCATCGGCGTGAGCGCGTCCGCGAGCGAACCCGAGGTACGCGAAGCCCTCGAACGAGTCATGCGCGAGCTCCTCGGCGACGGCTGGGCGGAACCGTATGCGTACCTCGGCCACCTCCTCTCGCTCAAGCTTGACCCCGAGGCGCAGGCCCGTTTGTCCGTCCTGGATAGGGAGGCGATCAAACGGTATGTTGCGTCACTTCTGCAGATCGTGCGCGCGATCAGCACCAGGGGTCCGGTCGTTTTCGTATTCGAGGATCTCCACTGGGCCGATGCCGCGTCGACTGACGCGTTGCTCATGCTCATGCCGCTCGCCGCGGATCTGCCGTTGCTCTCGATCCTGAGCTCACGCCGCGATCGTGATGCCGTCGGCTGGCGCCTCGTTTCCGGCGCCCGCGACCTGTTCGGCGACGCCCTAACGGAGATTCGCCTGGACCCGCTCTCGAGCGATCAGACCCGCAGCCTCGTCGCGAATCTTCTGGAGATCGAATCGCTTCCGCAGAAGACGCGTGACCTCATCCTTGCGAAAGCCGAAGGGAACCCCTTCTTCGTCGAAGAGGTCATCCGGATGCTCATCGACCGCGGCGCGATCCGACGAGAGGGCAACAGCTGGATCGCGACCGCGAGCGTCGTGGGCGTCGAAATCCCCGACACCCTCCAGGGACTTCTTCTCGAGCGGATCGACCGACTACCGAAGGAGAGTCGAAGAACGCTGCGTGTGGCCTCGGTGATCGGCCGTCAGTTCGGCGTGACGATCCTTGAGCGTCTGCTCGAGGTGCCCACGACATGACGACGAAGACCGACCTCGGCACGCTCGAAGCTAGTGGCTTGATCCAGGTCGCCGCGGTGCAGCCAGAGCTCGAGTACCTCTTCCGGCATGCCCTCGTCCAGGACGCCGCATACAGCTCCCTGCTCAAGCAGGACCGGCGTGCGCTGCACAAGCTCGCGGCCGACACCCTCCTCTCGGTGTACCCGGAACGGCGTCGCGAGCTCGCCGCGGTCATCGCGATGCACTTCGAACAGGCTGGCGACGCGGGGAGCGCCGCGGAGCATCTCGTCGTCGCCGGAGAGCACGCGCTCGAGCGTTTCGCTCAACGAGAGGCGGTCTCTTTCTTCGCGCGCTCGGCGGAGCTCCTGCCAGCGGACGATCCGCGCGTCGACCTGCGACTCAGGGCCGCGATCGGCGTCGCGAAGGCAGGATGGACATTCAGCGGCCTTGGCGGGGCGATCGAACACCTCGAACGCGCGATCGCGATCGCTGGCGACCGTGCCGACCAGAAGGTGCTCGCCGACGCGTATTTCTGGGTTGCGTTCCTCCGCCGGCTGACCGGCGAGTCGATCGAATCGAGTCCGAAGCTCAAACATGCGCTCGAGCAGGCCGAGGCCATCGGCGAAGCGCTCGGGGATCCGGCCGCGCATGCGATCCCCAAGGCCTTTCTCGGTATCGGCATCATGTTCAACGGCGACTTGCGGGAGGGCGCACAGCTCCTCAACGAAGCGCTCGATGAGCTCGAGGGAAGGACGGACGCCCTATCGACTGCGGTGCTTTCGGGATTCCTCGCGATCACGTACGCGCGTCTCGGCGAGTTCGCGGCGGCGGACCGTGCGCTGGTTCGGGCCGACCGCTTCGCCGCGCAAGGCGATGAGATCGCGAGGCTGGACTCGCTCATCTCGCGCAGTGCCATCAACCTCGAGCGCGGTGATATCGCCGAGGGGTCCGCGCTCGCGCTGCAGTGCGCGGAAACGTCCGAGACGCTCGGCGCTGTTTCGTGCGCGGTCGCGTCGAATGTGTTTCTCGGGCAGTCCCGACTCACGCTCGAAGATGCGCTCGGTGCACGTGCGCCGCTCGAGCGCGGTATCGAGCTCTCGCTCGTGACGGACATGGCGCCGATGCGGACGCTCGCTCAGGGCATGCTCGGCTCGGTGAGGGCGCGATTGGGCGACCTTCCGGCTGCGGACGCCGGTTGGAGTGACGCGTTGAAGGGAGCGCATGCGGCCGGCGATCGCTTTGGTGAGGCGGTGACCCTATGGGGCCGTGCTCGGACACACATCCGGGAAGACGCGCCCGAGTGGGCCGCCGCGTTGCGCGATCTCGATGCCGCGGTCGCTCTATTCGATGCGATGGAAGCTCGTCCCTCGCTCGCGCGAGCACTTCGTGATCGCGCGGGTGTGCTTCGCGCGATCGGACGGACCTCCGACGCTGACGAGGCTGCCCGCCGCTCACGCGAGATCGCCGGCGAGATCGGCCTGAAGGACTTCAGTTGAGCTCGGCGGACACCTCGCGCGGGCCGAGGGAACGCGACAGCACCGCGGCCACGATCGCCGCGACTGGGAGCGCGAGCGCCGCGGTCGCGATGAACGGCAGGAGCGGGTCCGCGTCGTAGAGAAAGCCGGCGGCGGTCCCGCCTGCGCCGAAGCCGAGCGCGAACGCGACCTGGTACGTGGCGTAACCCTGCGCCGCGCGCGCGGGCGGGATGATGCGCTCTACCGCGGACGCGACGACCGGATTCGCGGCCTGCGTCGCGCCGAGAAGGAGCGCCGCGAGTCCGACGAGCGGCTCGGATCTGCCGGAGAGCGTCATGAGCACGCTTGCCGCAGTCATGACGCCCGCAGCGCCAAGGAGTGCGGGCACCGCGCCGATCTCGTCGGCGAGCCGACCGGCCGCGACCGCGAGACCGGCGGCACCGACCGAGACGAGTCCGACATAGATGCCGAGGCGATCGAGCGGGATCGCGGCGATGTCGCGCAGGTATACCGGAAGAAGCGCCAGGGAGACGATCGAGATCATCGCGGCGAATGGCGTGATCGCGAGAAGGACCCAGAACGTGCGCGGCGGCCGGAACGGACCGCGCTCGACATGCGGCGGTACGGATCGGAGCCCGAACGTGAGCGCCGCCGAACCCGCGAGGAGAGCCGCGGCGATCGCGATCGCCGCGCGGAAGCCGATCGACGACGCGAGCACTCCTGCGATCGGCGCGCCGATGATGTTGCCGGCGAAGTACGCGCCGAGGACGATCCCAAGCGCGCGGCCGAGCTCCGCGCGCGGTGTCGTCGAGGTCACGTACGCGATGATGAGCGGCAGCCCGGCGGTCCCGGACCAGTACAGCGCGGAGCCGACGAAAGCCCCGCGCCAGTCGGTGAGCGGCACGAACGTCGCGACTCCGAGAGCCGCGCAGAGCCAAGCCGCCGTGATGACCGGCTTGCGGCCGATGCGGTCGGCGAGATAGCCGGCCGGCAGGAAGCACAGCACCGCGACGAGGTTTCCGGCGCCGAAGACGATGCCGATGTCCTGCGCGCTCGCGCCGAGGTCCCGAAGGTAGAGCGGCCATACCGCCGAGAGAAGCCCGAACCCGCACCCGAACAGCACCTGCGCTCCGGTGAGGAGCCAGATGTCGCGCGAAAGCTTCAGTTGCGTCCCTTCACGATCCCGCGGGCGCGGCGCTCCTCGAACTCGGTGCGCGCTTTGCGAAGGACGTTTGGATCGGCGAGCACGTCGATCGCGGTGAGCGCGAGCGCCTTCGCCGCGATGAGCGCGTTCTCGTGCGCCTCCTGCTGGACGACGGCCTCGCGGAACGCGGTCGAGTGACCGGGGATCGACTCCTGCGAGATCGCGATGTATGGATGGATCGCGGGGAGCACCTGCATCACGTTGCCCATGTCGGTCGAGCCCACGCGCTCGTCGTCGCGGGCTTCGAACACCTGGATCCCGAGTGAGCGCATGTGATGGGTCCACCGGTCCGCGAGCGGCGTCGAGAACACCATGTTCTCGTACCCGGCGTTCTCATTGACCGTCACCGTGAGCTTCGTCCCGGTCGCCTTCGAGGCGCCCTCCGCGCACGCGATGAAGCGGCGCAGCACCTCCTGCTGGTAGCGGCGATCGAGAGCGCGGATCGAGAAGCGCGCCGCCGCGTAGTCGGGGATGACGTTCGCCGCGCTGCCACCGTTCGTAATGATCCCGTGGACCCGCGCATCCGGCCGCAGCTGCTGCCGCATCGCGTTGACGTTGTTGAAAAGCTGGAGCACGCCGTCGAGCGCGTTGATCCCGAGATCGGGCTGCGACGCCGCGTGCGCCGACTTCCCGCGGAACTCGACCATGACGCGATTCGAGGCGAGCGAGTGCCGACCCGCGAGCGACCGCCCGGACGTCGGGTGGATCATCATCGCGACGTCCACGTCGTCGAATCCGCCTTTGCGGATGAGGGCGACCTTGCCGCCGCCGCCTTCCTCCGCCGGCGTGCCGATCGCCGCGAGGCTGCCGGGTAGCTGGTCCATCACGGCGCGCACGCCGACAGACGCGGCCACGCCGATCATCGCGATGAGGTTGTGACCGCACGCGTGGCCGATCTCCGCGAGGGCGTCGTACTCCTGAAGGATCGCGACCGTCGGGCCAGCGCCCCGCCCTTTCGCATTGCCGCGGTATGAGGTCTCGATGTCCTTGTAGCCGCGTTCGACGACGAACCCGGCGCCCTCGAGGAACTCGGTGATGCGAATAGCCGCCTCACGCTCCTCGTACGCGAGTTCGGGCTTCGCGTGGATCGCGCGCGAGAGCGCGAAGAGCGCGTCGCGCCGCTCGTCGATCGCCTTGATCGCGCGCTGCGAGAGCGCCTTCGGATCGCTCAAGTCAATTGGTGCCCCGCGATGAGCGCGAGGATCACACGATCGAGCGCGCGGTCCGCTTCTTCGAAGAGGAGCGCGGCCTGCTCCGATGCCAGCCCGCGGCGGCGCGCGACGTTCGCGATCTCGGCCATGAACCGCGCGCGGAAGAAGAGGAAGGCCTGCGTGCCCTCGCCGAGCGAAAGCCCGTGGCGGCGCGCCTCGTTTCCATACTCGCGCCCGAGCGTCTCGGCCTGCGCGATGAGCTGATCGCGACCGACCGCGCGCGTGGTGTCGAGATGTCCGAGAAGAAGGTCGCTCATCCGGACGCCGCGCTCGCGGAACCAGCGGAGCGAGTCTTCATCGAAACGCGAGTACCAGTCCTGCGCGGCGAGGTCGACGCGGACCCGCTTGCGGAACTCCGCGGAGACGCGGTCGGGAGCCTCGCCCAGAGCGGTGAGCGACTGGCGGCGCGCTTGCCTGGGCGGGGAAGCATCGCATCGATCGAGGAACGCATGAACCGCCGGTGCCC
>DASWCR010000150.1:0-6188 GCA_036389995.1 Candidatus Limnocylindria bacterium
TTGGTTCCGGACGCCGGCGATCGCGGTCGCAGGCAGGAGCGTGCTCGACGGAACGTCGAACACGCGCATGCCGGTCGCCCCCTCGCCGAACTGGTTGAGATACATCGACCGGCCGTCCGGAGACATCGCGACGAAGCCGTAGGTCGACTGTGCCTTGAGATCCAGGGTCGCTTCGATCGCTCCGGAACGTACGTCGACCACCCTGAGGCCGGTCACCCATTCGCCGTTCCGCTGATAGGGGTAGATCGACAAAGCGAGATGACGGCCGTCACGTGAGAGCGCGGTCTGGCCGCCGTCGGTCCAGATCGCGTGGTAGGTCCCCTCGAGCGTGAACGAGCCGAGCTCGCGGCCCGATCCGATCTCGAGCTGGCGCACGACGGTCTGCGTGGCCCCGTTCGCTTCCTCGGTCGCTAGGAGCGTCGAGCGATCGGACGTCGGCGACCCGTCCGGAAGCGCGCGAAGGGTCGCACCGGTGCGCGCGTCGATCGCGAGGATTTTGGCAACGCCACCCGTGCCGACCGATCGGAGATAGACAACGTCGTTCGTGGCGTTCGTCGGCCGCGGGGTGGCCGCTTGACTTGTCGCGGAAGGCGTCTCCGTCGGGCGCGGAACGGCAACCTGTGCGCTGCATGCGGCGAGCAAGAAA
Organism: Candidatus Limnocylindria bacterium; assembly: GCA_036389995.1. GTDB lineage: Bacteria > Chloroflexota > Limnocylindria > P2-11E > P2-11E > 3-1-20CM-2-70-9. The sequence continues at coordinate 647 of DASWCR010000150.1, forward strand.
GCGAACGCCAGCACGATGATGCGCCTGGGCCGCATCTTCATCACCCCAGATACAACGGCCGGAGGCCGCGGTTCCGCGCTAGGCCGGCGCGATCTCCGCTCGCCTGTTGCCCACGACCGCGATCGTCGTCGCGCCCATGCCGAAGAGGAGCGCGCAGAAGATCACGAGTCCGCCGAGGATGGGAATGAGCGCGACGAGGAGCAGAACGATGAGCCCGATGAAGAGAGCGAGCCAGACCGGCACCGGCCGTCGCGCGATGCGCAGGACCGCTCCGCCGACGCCGACCGCGGCGACCGGAATGCTGAGCGCGAGCACCACCACGAAGAGCGAGAGCACAACGAACCCGATCCACCATCCGCCGATCACGACCCCGACCGCGAAGAACACGATCGCGAGGATCGGCAGCCCGATGAGCACGAGCGCGCCGATCGCCAGGGTCAGCCACGGGGAGTGAACGAGGGCTTCACCAGCGCGTCGCGAGAAGCCCGGGAAGAAGAACACGACGAGGATGCCGAGGATGAGCAGGCCGATCAGACCCTTGAGCCAATCCACGACGAGCGCGGCCTGGCCTGTGACGAGGGGCGCGCGGCCGTTGTCGGGGGTCTGCCGCTCGATGGTGCCCTTTACCGACGACGTATTCGCGATCTGCGCTTCGTTCTTGCTCGTGTACTTGAGGGAGCCGCCGACGGTCGCGCGATCGGTTAGCTGAAGCCGCTCGACGGTCGCCAGGACGCCTCCGCCAATACCGCCATCGATCTTCACGTTCGTGCCGCCCACCTGAAGGTCGCGGCCGATCTGACCACTGATCGTCGTGCTCGCCGCACCGACGATCGCGTCGCGTCCGACCCGACCGTTGCTCAATATGGTCAGCTCGTTGCCGGCGACGAGCAGATCATTGGTCACCTTTCCATCGAGCACGACCATGTTGCCGACGGCGCGCACGCTGCCTCCGACCTGTCCGCGGATCATCACGCTCTGGCCGGCGGCAACCACGTCGCCCGTCACGCTGCCGTCGACGCTGATGTTGTTGCCCGTCGCGATCAGATCGCCGTGGATCGTTCCGTTGATCGCGACATTGCTGCCGAAAACATACAGGTCATCGTCGATCGTTTCGGTCGTCCCGATCGTGACGTCACCCGAGCGGATGTCCGCGGCCGCGGCCGGGCCGGGACTGAGCGCGAGGAACAGCGCAACGAGAGCTAGGAGGCGAAGGGGGCGCATCGCGCGGATAGTAGTGCTCACTGGCAATCGGTCACCGATTAACCAAGCGCAAGCGCGAGGATCCCGACGACCATCGCGGCCGCTCCGAGACCGCGGCGCACGACGTGCCCCTCAGCGAGCACGCGCGCGCCGAGGATCACGCCGATCAGGATGCCGATCTCGCGCGCCGGCGCCACATACGAGACCGGGCTCACGACGAGCGCCGTGAGCACGAGGATGTACGCAAGCCGGCTGAGCACCCCGACGCCGATCACTGCAGCGCGGTGGCGCGTCCACGCTTCACTTAGCGCGTCGCGACGGCGGAACGCGATTGGCGTCACCACGAGCGCCTGGCCCACGACCGTCGCCCAGTCGTAGAGGAGCGGCGGGATGAGCACGACCGCGACGGCCGTCTTATCCCAGAGTGTGTAGAGCGCGATGACCGCACCGGTCAACAGCGCGAAGCCGACCGCGAGGCCCGCGCCGTCGCGACGCAGGGCGCGCGGATCGCCCGTCAGGAAGAACGCGCCGACCACGATCGCGAGCGCGCCGCCGATCGCGATCGGCGTCGGGTGCTCGCCGAAGATCGCGATCGCGCCGATCGTCGCGAGAAGCGGCCCGCTCGCGCGCGCGATCGGATAGACGAGCGACAGATCTCCAGCGCGATAGCCCGAGGTCAGGGTCGCGAAGTACAAAGTCTGCAAACACACGGCGACCAGGACGAACACGAGCGCCGGCCAGCCGAGCTGGGGTCGCGCGAAAACGAGGATGCCAATCGCGAACGGCGCGAAGACCATCGCGCCGACCAGATACGCGAGCCACAAGAACGCCGTGTCCGCGCCGGCCCGCTTCGCGAGCAAGTTCCACGTCGCGTGAAAGACAGCAGATATCAGGACGAGACCGAGAGCAAAGAGACTCACGGCCGGACGTTAACGCGGCGGCGGACGAGGGGCTCGAGCAGCGTCGGGGTCTTCTGAGCGAGCGGCCCCCGGCCGGCGGTCCATCGCGATCCCACGAGGGGCCGAGCGAGGAAGACCCCGGCGCTGCTCACGCGGTCTCACGCCGACGACGAGGCGCTATTCCGTCGAGACGGTCTGATCCGTGATGTCCGCTCCGGGTCGAATAGCGCGGAAGTGCGCGGCGGGATCGTCGAGCAGCGCGCGGACATGGATTGCCGCGTCGGTCTGCTCGCTCGCGAAGAGCGCGTCGGCGTAGGCGTCGATGAGCTCGCGCAGCGCGGGAAGATCCTCGTCTCGCGGCGCGCGCATGTGGACTTTCGCGCCTTTGGCGAACCGATCGCGCAGCCCGGCGTCGTCGAGGCCGCGCGCGGGATCGTGGCGCAGGAACACGACGCCGCCGCTCATGCCGGAGCAGATCCATCGCCCCGGGTCGCCGAGGACCACAGCCGTGCCGCCGGTCATATATTCGAACGCAAACCCGCGAAGGTCGCCGCCGAACACGATCTGCGCGCCCGAAAGACGGATCGCTGCTCGCGCATCGGCGCCACCCTGCACCAGGAACCGGCCGCGCTGCGCGCCGTACGCGAAGCATTTTCCGACGGATCCATCGATGAACCTGCCGGCGGCGTTGCGCGCCTTCAGGATCGACACGGTCCCGCCGAGCGCGGTCTTCGCGGCGCCGTCCTGGGCGCCGCCGCGCAGCGTGAGCGCGACGCCGTCGGTGGCGTATGCCGCGAAGCCATTGCCTGCCACGGATCCCTCGCGATAGCTCGATGCGACATCGGCCACGCCGGCGCCCGCGATCCGGAGTCGCGCGAGCTCGCCTGACGCGTCCGTCGCGACGAAGCGGTCGCCCGCCCGAAGCGTTCGCCCCTCCTCCGCTTCCTCGGTCGCCGCGGCCACTCCTGCGACGACGCGAAGCTCGCGTCGGCCCGGCGGCGTCCACGTGACCGGCTCAAGAAGCTCGCGCAGATCCACTCGATCGAGGCCGCGCGCCTGCGCGAGAAGATCGGTGCGCCCGACAAGATCCGTCGTCGCGCGGACGCCAAGCTGCGCGGCGATGCGGGCGAGCTCATCACGGAGCGCGGTGAAGAAGCGAGCAAGGTTGTCCACCGCGCGCTCGAACTCGCGCGGCTCGAACCGCTTGACGCCGCGGTCGGTCGCCTCGGCGACGGACTCGAGCTGCGTCGCGATGCCGACGTGGCAGGTGTCGAGCTGGCAACCGCGGCAGATCGTGCAACCGATCGCGACCATCGCGAGCGTCCCGAAGCCGACGCGGTCGGCGCCGAGGCAGAGCATCTTCGCCACGTCGAGAGCGCTCTTCATGCCCCCGTCGCACCAGAGCTCGACCACGTCGCGGAGACCTGAGGCGACGAGCGCGCGATGCGCCTGCGCGACGCCGATCTCCACAGGCAGCCCCGCACGGCGCAGCGCGTGCTGGCGCGCGGCGCCGGTGCCGCCGTCGAAGCCCGACAGCGTGACGATGTCGGCTCCCGCCTTCGCGATGCCGACCGCGATGACGCCGATGTCCGGCACGACCGGGACCTTGACCGAAACGCGCGCCCGCGGATTCACGGTCTTGAGCTCGTGGACGACCTGCGCGAGATCTTCGATCGAGTAGATGTCGTGGTTGTTCGAAGGCGAGATGAGGTCGATGCCCGGCTGCGCGTTTCGCGCGAGCGCGACCTTCTTCGAGACCTTGCGCGCGGGCAGGTGACCGCCCTCGCCGGGCTTGGCGCCCTGCCCGATCTTGATCTCGAGATAGTTCGACGAGTTCGCGAGCAAGGCCGACACGCCGAACCGGCCCGACGCGATCTGCTGGCCGCGATTGCGCGGATAGCGGCCGATCAGATCGGGAAGCTCCCCGCCCTCGCCGTTGATGCAGAGCAGGTCAATCCGCGCCATCGCCTCGGCGTATGCGCGGTACGCCGTCTCGCCCTGCGATCCGAAGGACATCGACGAGATGTAGAAGGGAGCGGCGTGCTCCCCGGCGGTGGTATCGGCCGCACCGTCCGCATCGTCGAGCGGGCGGTTGAAGTCGACGAGATGCCGCAGCGAGACCGGGTGCATGGTCTCGAGCTCGCGGAGCCGCTCGGCGTACGTCGCATAGGGCGCTTCGCCGTTGGCGACCGCGAGCGCCGTCTTCCAGGCGCGAGGCCAGATCCGGAAGGCGGGCTCGAGCCGCGCGTCGCGTCGCTCACGGAGCATTGACGCGCGCGCGAACCCTTCCTCGGCTATCCGGTCCCACCCGAGTCCGATCTCATCGCTCGCGCAGAACGTCTCGAGCCCGGCGAAGCGCGCGACCTCGGGCGCGAGACCCACCGCCGCGAGCTGCCGGCCATAACCGCGGACCTCGTGGATCCCGAGCGTCGACATGACCTTCTCGATGCCCTTCCGGAGCGCCTCGACGAGGTTGCCGAGCGCGTCGGGGTCCGCCGTGCCGATCGCGTACTCGAGCAGCAGGTACGGGTTCACCGCGTCCGCGCCGAGCGCGAGCGCGACCATCACGTCGTGGAGGTTGCGGATGCTCCCCGCCGAGACGACGAGCGCGCAGTCCCGACGAAGGGAAGGCTGCGCGACGAGCGCGCGGTGCGCCGCCGCGATCACGAGGTGCGGGTCGAGCCACGCGCGGCCCTCGTTCATCACGCCGTGATCGCGCACCACGACGAGCTGAGCGCCCGCGCGGACCCCGCGCGCCGCCGCCGCGCCGAGTCGGGCGAGGGCGTCGCGTGGGTGCTCCTCCCAATCGCGATCGGCTTCGAGGAAGACCGGCGGTACCTTCGCATCCGTCGTGAACCGCGCGACGACGTCGTCGATAAGCCACGTGCCCTTCTGACGCGCGAGGGCGCGGAAGTCGTCGCTGCGCAGGCCGGTCCAGGCGGGGTGGCCGCCAAGCAGGAGCGGCGTCGCGAGCTCGATCCAGCGGCGCGAGTCGTGCGCGTGCGGCGCCGGACGCGGGCCGAGCAGGATGCGCGTCGAGAAGTGCTCGATCTCGCGCTCGCGGTCGATCGCGGGATTCGTCACGACGGCCACGGTCTCCTGAAGGTGATCCGCGAGGTTCGCGCGCGGCGCGAGCGCGCCGAGCGGGCCGTCATAGCCGAGCGACCCGATCGGCTCGTTGCCCGTCTCGATCATGAAGGCGGCCATCTTTAGGTCGTCGGGCTCGAACCCGAGCGCCGCGAACTGGCGTTCGCGGCGGACGGACACGTCGTCCATCTCGTCGGGCGGGGTCCCGATCTCCCACCGCTTGGCGACGCCGATCGGCTCGGCGGGTCCGCCGCACAAGAGATGCGAGCGAAGCCCGTTCATCGCGACGCCGCGTAAGCGACGCGCCGCGAGGAACTTATCGCGGACGGCGTTCTGATCGAGCAGGCGCCACCCCA
>DASWCR010000151.1:0-2636 GCA_036389995.1 Candidatus Limnocylindria bacterium
CGCGTGCGAGCGCGCGATCATCGCGCACGGCGTCCACCTCGACGACTCGGAGATCGACATCCTCAAGACAACGAAGACGTCCGTCGCGCACTGCCCCTCGTCGAACCTGAAGCTCGGCTCCGGCATAGCGCAGGTCGCGCGTTTGCGGAGCGCGCGCATCACCGTCGGCATCGGCGCCGACGGCGCGGCCTGCAACAACCGGCTCGATGGCTTCGAGGAGATCCGCCTCGCGACGCTCCTGGCGCGCGTGGTGAGCGGCATCGGGACGCTCAGCGGCTACGACGCGATGGGGCTCGCGACTCGCGAGGGCGCGAAGATGCTCAAGATCGACTCGGAGGTCGGCACCCTCGAGCAGGGAAAACGCGCGGACCTCGTCGTGCTCGACCTCGAGCGCCTCGACGGACCCGGCGGCGATCCGGTCGCACGAATTCTGTTCGGCGGCGGCTCGCGTGCCGTACGCCACGTGCTCGTCGACGGCGAGTTCCTGGTGCGCGACGGACTGCCGACCAAGATGGACGCGAGAGAGGTCCGCGCGAAGGCGGCCGAGCAGCTCGGACCTCTCATGAAACGGGCCGGGTTGGCCTAGGGACGCGCTAGCCCCATGGGGCGATAACGAGCTGAACGATCCCGTGTTGCCCGCACGCGTAGACGAATTTGGAGCTCAGCGGCCGCACGAAGCCATCGGGAAACGTACCGCGCGACCCGAGAAACCTCGGTGAGGCGAATAACTGCCCGGTGCCCTCGGCGTACTGCATCCGTGGTGCGGGATCCGGGTCGATCATGAGCGCGCCGGCGTCTTGACCAATTCCGCGGCGAAGGCCGGGACCGGACGCGTGAAGCCTTTCAGCGTGAGGTCGCCGACCGGGGTCGTCTCCGCATCCGCCTCTACCGCGGCCTGGACGCGCTGGCTGAGCAGGATCTGGCCCGCTTTGGCCTCGGCCGAAAGACGCTGCGCGAGGATCACCACGTTGCCGATCGCGCCGTAGTCGTAGCGTCCTTCGAACCCGATACGGCCGAGCGTCGCGTAGCCCGTCGCGATGCCCACGCCGAACCCAAGGTCGTAACCACGCTTTTGCCACGCGCGGGCCATTTGTTCGAAGTTCTCGCGCATCGCGCAGGCCATCCGCACCGCTTGCAGCTCGTGACGCTCGACCGGAAGCGGGTCGTTGAAGAAGATCATCATCCCGTCGCCTGCGAAGTGTTCGAGCGTTCCCCGGTGTTCGACGATGAGCTCGCCCATCGTGCGGTGGTAATCGCGGAGAACCCCGAGGACCTCCTCCGGCTCGGCTGTCTCGGCGAAGGCGGTGAACCCGCGCAGATCGCAGAACACCACGCTGATCTGGCGGCGGTGGCCTTCGAGCATCTTCGCACCCTGCTCGCTAGTGATGAGCGCGGCGACCTGCGGCGATAGAAAGCGTGACAGCTCCCCGCGCTGACGCTCCACAGTCTGGAAGAGCTCGACGTTCGCGATCGCGATGGCGGCCTGATCGGCGAAGGTCTCGAGAAGCTCTATCTGCGTCGGGGTGAACGGTTGCACGTGAGTGCGGCGGATCGCGATGCCACCGATGCCGACGCCGTGTCGAACAAGGGGCACTGAAAGAGTGGTCCGGAATTCCCAACGTCGCTGTAGTTGGCTGCTTATCGGGTACTCGGCCGGATCCAGGTCGACCGCGTCCCGTATATGGATCGCCCGCCGATCGAGGATGGATCGACCGATGACCGACCCGCGGCTTAGCGGAAGTGATTCCTCCAGGGCGAGCCCAGGAATCGGCCCGAAGTGCGCCCACGGCTTTAGGACCTGGCCCTCGACGCGATAGACGTGCGCGTCGCTCGCTCCGCACACCCGCGCAGCGCTCTCGGCGATCGCGTCAAGGACAGGTTGAACTTCGGTTGGCGAGGCGGCAATCACACGAAGGATTTCGCTCGTGGCGGTCTGCCTCTCGAGGGATTCCTTGGTCTCATTGAAGAGCCGAACGTTCTCTATCGCGATCGACGCCTGATCGGCGAACGTTTCAAGCAGGTGCACCTGCTCCGGCGTGAACGGCTTCGGCTCGTGTCGCCTCAGGATGAGCACGCCGACGATGTCCTCGCCGCGCGTCAATGGGACGCCGATGAGGGATCGGACGTTGAAGAGACCAACGCCCGCGTCGTACTCCGGATCGGCCTGGGCGTCGACGATCGTGGTCGTCCGCCTGTCCATAAGGACGCGGCCGGTGAGGCTTCGGCGGTCGGCCTCGATCGGCTGATTACCCCAGTTGCGCTCCATGCCCTCTTGGTCGATGTCGCCGACGTTCGCGACCAGCCGCCAGCCATCGCTCTTGAGCTGCGCAATGGATCCGTTATCCGCGGCGCACAGGCGGACCGCGTTCATGGCGACGCTCTCGAGGACGGTGGTGAGCTCACCCGGACCTCGCCGCATGATGCCGAGGACCGCGGCGAGCGCCGCTTCACGCGCCTTCGATTCCGAGAGCTCCCGCTCGAAGTCTGCCGGTCCGCCCAACTCTCGCCTCCCCAGTGCGGTCATCCTACTGACCACGTTCCGAACCCGGAAGTGATAATCCCCGCGTGAGCGTCCATATCTCCCGGCATGTCGACGATCTTCTCGAGAACCTTTCCACGCGCAAGGACGTGACCAT
>DASWCR010000152.1:0-18663 GCA_036389995.1 Candidatus Limnocylindria bacterium
GATGCTGTCCCACGCGATGCTGTCCCATTCGTAGTTGTCCCAGGCGACGCTGTCCCACGCCACGCTGTCCCACGTCAGCGCTGTCCAATCGATGCCGCCGAGCGTCGGGTCCTTCCAGCGCAGCGGGATTCCGCGGAGCACCGGGAGGAGCGAGCGCGCGAAGCTGTCGGCCGGCCGGAGCCCGCGATTGGCGCGGGCTACGAGGCTATCGGCAAGCGGAGCGGTATTCGGCAGACCGATGCCGTCAGTGCCCGAGCTTGTCGCCGTACCGTTGCTTTGCATGGCGGCGAGGGCATCGAGGAGTCCGCTGCCATCGGCGCTGGGATCGGGAAGCGCCACGCCGGTGTCCTGACCGTACGGCTGCGTTGACGCGACGAGGATCGCCTTGACCTGATCCGGGCTGAGGGATGGCCGGCGCTGGAGCAGGAGCGCGACAGCCCCGGAGACGACCGGAGTAGCCATCGACGTTCCGCTCATTCGGATGTACGTCGCTCCCGTCGATGCCGTAATGACGCGGTCGGGGAACAGCCGGTCGAGCGCGCTTCCCGGAACGCGGATCGACACGATCCGCCGCCCAGGGGCGACGAGGTCGGGCTTGGCGTTCGAGTCGGCGCTGCCCCACGAGGAGAACGGGGCGAGCGTGTCGTCGCGCGGACTGATCGTCCCCCGATCGTCGGTCGCGCCGACGGTGATCGCGTACGGGTCGATGCCCGGACTCGCGACGGTGCCGCGTGCCGGCCCGCCGTTGCCCGCGGCCACGACGACGACGAGGCCACGGCGCCACGCGATTTCCACGGCGGCCGACATCGGATCCGTGCGGTACGAAGTGCTGGCGGGCGCGCCGAACGAGAGGTTGAGGACGCGGATGTTGTAGGTCGCCTGATGCGCGAGCACCCACTCGATCCCGCGCACCACCGACGAGATCCGCCCGCTTCCGGTGCTGCTCAGGACCCGAACGTCGACGATGTTCGCTTCGGGCGCGACACCGACGAACTGGCCATCGGAGCGGCCGCCGTTGCCGGCGACGATCCCCGCGACATGCGTGCCATGGCCGCCCGGATCGCTCACCAGGCGCTGATCCGCAAAGTTGACCGACGCGAGAATGCGGTTCGCGGGCTGGACCAGGTCCGGATCCGCCGCGACCCCGGAGTCGAGCACCGCGACGGTCACGCCTCTACCCGTCGTCCCCTGCGACCAGAGCTGATCTGCGTTCACGACATGCGAGTAGACCGCTGAGCCCTGCGTTTGGGCGGTGGGCGTCGGTGTGGGCGTCTCAGTCGACGTCGACGCGGATGCGTCGTTCGGCGCGGCCGCCGGTGTCGCCGTCGGAGTCGGGGTCGGCGTCGCGGTCGGCGCAGGGATCGGCGTGGGCGCAGGCGTCGGCGCCACGGTCGGAGCAGGCGTCGGGGACGCGGTTGGCGCCGGTGTCGGCGGCGCGGTCGGGACTGGTGTCGGTGGAGCCGTCGGGGTGGGCGTCGGGGTTGGTAGTGGCGGCGGCAGCGTAGGTAGCGGGGTCGGCGTAGGCAGGGGATCGAGTGCGGGAACTACCGTCGCGTCGAGATGCACATATGCGACAGTCGGCACGAGGCTGATCGCTTCGATACCGGCGGCGTTCGCGAATCCAGCGGCGCTGTCGATCAACGCGAGCCCGGCGACAGGGGTCCCGTACAGACGGAGGAGCTCCAGAGCCTCGTTCGCGCGGTTGACATTCGCCGCGCCGACGAACGGAGGCGCAGCTTCCTGCATCTCGACGATGACCGGCAGCAGCGACAGCGGACGTTCTTGCATCAGCGTCCGCAGCGCGGGATCGACCTTGTCCGGGACCGCCGACTCGGCGCGGGCGGCGGGCCCTGGCGGTACAAGGACGAGCACGAGCGTGACAAGCACGCCACCGATGCCGATCAGCGGGTTTCGCCTCATGCCTGATCCTCGACGGGCTCGACGCTCTCGTGGGTCAACGGCAGTGAGAAGCTGAACGTGCTTCCTCGACCGTGACCGAGCGACTCAGCCCACATGTGACCGCCGTGTTTCGCAACCAGGCCGTGGGCGAAGTAAAGGCCGAGCCCGTCTCCCTTGACGCGTCCCGCCGACGCCGCCCGGTAGCCGCGACGGAATACCTGCGGCAGCTCGTCCTCATCGAGGCCGACCCCCTCGTCGCAGACACGGACCGTCGCGCTCCGCTCATCGGTGGTTACCGACACCGTGACAGTCGATCCCTCTGGCGAGTACTTGAGAGCGTTCGAGAGAAGATTCATGAGCACTTGGCGGATACGTCGCTCGTCCCATTCGCCCTCGGCGACGGCGTCGGCGAAGACGTTGATGTTGTGGTGCGCGGTCAGGCGCACTTCGTCCGTCACTTCGCGCGTGATTGCCGCGAGATCCGTCGGCCAGGGCGAGAGAGAAAGCAGGCCCGCCTCGAGGCAGTGCACGTCGAAGAGGACTGTGAGCAGCTCGGTGAGGCGGCCCGCGTGCTTGACGATCGATTCGGCAGCGGCCTTGGAGGCTATCGCATCGCCCTCGCCGGAGGAAAGTCGGCGAAGGAGGATCTCGGCGTGACCTTTGACCAGCGTGAGGGGCGTCCGCATGTCGTGCCAGGCCATGGCGAAGATGTCTTCCCTCAGTCGCTCGAGATCACGCTGCTCGGTGATGTCGCGGAGCACGACCACGCCACCTTGCAGGGGGCCCTTCGCCGAACGGAGCACCGATCCGCTCACGCTCAGGACGCACCGTTCTCCTGAGTGGAGCTCGATCTGCGTGTCGGCAACGTTCGTGCCCGAGCGCAACGCCTCGATGACCGGGACCAGCGCCGCGGTGACCTCGCGCGCGGCCACCGGCCACTGTTCGACCCGCTGACGTTCGAGTGGCTGGCCCAAGACGAGGCTCGCGCTATCCAGGCGGAGGAGTTGTCGAGCCGCCCGGTTCAACCGCACGATCGCCCCTCGTGCGTCAACGATCAGGAGCGCGTCGGTCATGCTCGCGAGGACGGCCTCCAGCTGCAGTGCGTGACGCTCGTGCTCCAGGGCCAGCTGCTCCGTCGCGCGAAGACGCTTGATCGCGATAGCCGCCTGTGCCGCGATCGCGGTCAGGCCGAGCACGTCGGCCTCGCCGTAGGCCTCGGGACGATAGCTCTGGACGGAGATCACCCCGAGCACCCGATCGCCGGCTCGGATCGGGACGACGAGGCCCGACTGCGGCGAAACAAGCTCCCCCGCCTCCGTCCCATAGAGAAGGCGGACCGAGGGCCCCTCGGTCGACCATCGGCGGATGATCTTGGGCGATCCCGTTCGAATGACCTCGCTCGTGAAGCCCTTACCCAGCGGGAACGAGCCGCCCTCGTGCTCGTCGCCGCGGTCCATCTGCCGGATGACCTCGACGGTCTCGCTCGCCTCGTCATAGAGCGCGAACAGGAAAACGGTCGCGTCCACGACGCGCGCCGTCTCGTCATACAGGGCTCGGAAAAGCTCCGCCAGGTCGCGCGCGTCGGCACCGAGCGCCGCGAGGCGACCAGCCGCCTCGAGGCGCGCGCGTAACTCCTCGTTGTTGTTTTCAGTCAGCGCACCGAGCATGTCCCCCACCGACGCCAGACGTCCCGTTGATGTAATGCTCGTTTCCCCCCTAATTTCCAAGGAGCCGAAGTCAGTTTCAAGTGCTCGTCGTGGTGCGGGCGTGTACAAGATGTGGTGTGACCTTGAGGGTGAGGTCTGTTGGGAACCCCCTCGGCTTGCGAACGGCCCTGCACAGGCGTGACCAGCGCTCGCGCTCCGCTGACCTCAGAACGTGAAATGTCATGCCGATGTCATGTCAATCTCGCCAGCCGACGGTTCCGGGGCCGACTTCGCTGTATTGATCGGCCAGTTGCCGAGCGCTCGACCGGCCTACATACCGGAGCAACGGCTAGCGCGGGGATGTGCGCCGGGAGTTCGGAAGCTTCGCGCGCGCGCGCCGCAGCAACGGCCGCAGGGCTCGCTCACTGTTCTCACCGGCGTACTCGCTGACGATCGCCTCGAGCGACTCGCCCTGCGGATGTGCGGCCTTGTGCAAGTACCAGTGGTGTTCGGTCGTCCAGAGGTAGAGATCCGCTTCCGTGCGACTCGGGAAGTCGCGTAGCGCCCCGGTCTTGCGGATCGCCTCGACCGTCGGCAGGTAGACGCGGTCGTACCAGCTCGCAACTGCCTCCGGGTAATTCACCTCCCTCTTCTGCTCGTTGCCGAGGTACCAGCGATGGGTCGAGATGTGCTCCAGGAGCTTGTCGTACTGGCCCGGAAGCGACAGCTCGATGCGCGCGTCCGGCCGGAGATGCAGGAGATCGGTCGTCTCGTAGAACGCGAGCGCGTCGCGGTCGCGGATCCAGTCGAGCAGGTCCTCGGCGGAATCGACCGGCGCGGGCGCCGTGACCTCGATCACGTGAGCGTCGATGAACGCCTGCCCGCGCTCGCGAGCGACCGAGACGCGATGGTTCCCGTCTTTCACGAAATACACCTCGCCGATTTTGTAGAGCTCGATCGGGGGCACCTCGGTCCTCTCGCGGTGGGCGCGGTCGACGCTCTCCCAACGATCTCTCGTCCTCACTTGTTTGGGAAGGAACGCGCGGTCGAAATCGCGGTACCGGCCGACGCTGCCGACGATCTGATCGATCGGCACTTCTCGCAGACCGCCGTCGCGCTGGGCCTTCGCATGGATGCCCTGCCGCATCTCTTCGAACGCGAGCAATGCGTTGTCGGAGCGTCGGAGCCAGCTTGCGATCGCGCGGACGAAGGATTTCCGCCGGGCGCGCTCGTAGTCGCCACGTACGAGGTCCGATTTCATGGGATGTCCAGGGTGCGCGCGCCGAACGCGTTCATGACCGTCGTTCGTCCGACCTGCGTTGTCGCTGGCGTGCGCCGATCGTAGATATGCGTGTGCCCATGCAGGTGATAACGCGGCTGGAACCACCGAAGAAATGTGCGAACGGCACCGAACCCGCGATGTGCGCGGTCGGTCCCCTCGTGAATCCCGCGAGGCGGAGCATGCGTCACGAGGACGTCGAGGAATCGGCCGTGCCGTAGACGGTTGGCGATGAGCGACGGGACCATGCGAAGGATCGCGAGCCACACATCGGACTCCTCGAGCTGGTAGGGACCAGAGCTGTAGCGAGGCGATCCCTGGAGACCGGCGAAGAGGACGCCGTTGACCGATACGACGCGACCGTGAAGATCGATTCCGCGCCACCAGACCGCGATAGCGGGGTCGTCGTTGTTTTCCGGGGGAACGTCGTGATTGCCGTGGACTGCCCGCAGTGGGACGCCAAGAGCGGTGCCGACGTAATCGAGATACTCGTAGTCGAGGTCGCCGCAGCCGATGACCAGATCGATCGTGCCGACCTTTGAGGCGAGAGAGCCGGCAACGGCCTCGTCCTCGACGTCACTCACCGCCAGGATCCGCATCGCCTTTCAGTGTGACCCCTCGGCGGTGCCACTAGCCGCCATCGGCCGACCGCTAGATTTCCTTCGACGACCGCCGGCTCCATCAACAGATTTTGGGAGGAGACGCGATGACGGAAGTGACAAACCCTATGACGCACGTACCCAGACTGGTGCTAACCGAACATGTCCACGCTCGCGTCCACGGCACGAGCCCGATGGGCCGGTTCAACGCGGCCGTCGCCGTCAGGATCACGAAGATCGTCGGGACGATGTATTGCGCCTACGTCTTCACGCTCGTTGCATTGGTGGCGTTGCCGGCGGCGATCCAGCAGGGGTCGGCGACCGTCCTCGTGAACTGGCTCTCGTCGAACTTCCTGCAACTCGTCCTTCTGCCGATCATCATCGTCGGGCAGAAGGTGATCTCGGCCGCGCAGGACGCGCGCGCCGAGGCCGACCACGAGACGTTGACAGCGCTCCATCAAATGTCGGTGCAGCAGATCCAGATCCTGAACGGCCAGAACGAGATCCTCGACCTTTTGCGGAAGAGGGCCGGGTGACTGACCTCAGCCGGCGCGCGGCAGCGGCACGATCGGAACGCCTGGCTCTTCGGCGGCGAGCTGGCGTCGAAGCACTTTTCCGATAAGCGTCTTCGGGAGCTCCGCGCGGAACACGATCTCGACGGGGACTTTGTATGGCGCCAGATTCGCGCGGCAGTGGTCCGTGAGCTCCTGCGCCGTCGCTTTGCCGCCCGGCCGGAGAACGACGAACGCCTTCACCACCTCGCCCTTCGACGGGTGCGGGACGCCCACGGCCGCGGCCTCGAGCACCGCGGGATGCGAGTACAGGACCTCATCGACCTCGCGGGGGTACACCTTGAAGCCAGAGACGATGATCATTTCCTTCTTGCGGTCGACGACGAACAGGTAGCCGTCCTCGTCCATGCGGACGATGTCGCCGGTGTAGAGCCAACCGTCGCGCAGCACAGCTGCGGTTTCCTCCGGCTTGTGCCAGTACCCGTCCATGAGATTCGGCCCCCGCAGACACAGTTCCCCCGCCTCGCCCGCGTCCACCTCGCGCGTGCCGGTCTCGATGTCGACGATTCTGCAGTCGACGTCAGGCATTGGGAGGCCGACTGACCCAGGCTTGCGGATTCCCTCGCGCGGATTCGAGTGCGTCACGGGCGCAGCTTCGGTGAGGCCGTACCCCTCCAGCACCTTCCCACCCGTGAGGCCCTCGAATCGCTTCATGACCTCGATCGCGAGCGGCGCGGACCCGGACATGAACCACTCGATCGACCGCAGGTCGTACTTCGCGAGGTCACGTGACTCGTTGAGAAGGATGTAGATCCGCGGCGCGCCCGGGAAAAAGCGCGGCCGGTGTTTCTGGATCGCGAGGAGGATGTGCTTCAGATCTGGACGGGGAATGAGGACCATCGTCATCGCTTTGAGAGTCGCCAGGTTCATGACTACCGTGAGACCGTACACATGGAAGAACGGCATGATCGCGAGGATCCGATCGCCCGGGGCCACCGCCGCGTGCCACGCGTGGCACTGGTGGACGTTCGCTACGAGCGCTCGATGAGACAACATCGCGCCCTTTGGGACGCCGGTCGTGCCTCCGGTGTACTGAAGGACCGCGAGGTCCGCAGGCGCGACGTCCACCGGGACGCGCGCGCTCCGGTCGGCGAGCATGTCACGGAGCCACATCGCGCGGGGCTCGCGGCGGAGATCGACGCGATGACCTTCCTTCCGCTCACGCAGCGCGGTGAAGAGGATGCGCAAGGCGACCGCAAAGTGCTCCTTCACGTTCGTGACGACAATGCGCTCGACGCTCGTGCCGATCGCCGCTTCGGCGACCTGGGGGTAGAGGCGCGAGAGGACGACGACGACGCGCGCGCCCGAGTCCGCGAGCTGGTTGTGGAGCTCGCGAACTGTGTACAAGGGATTCGTTGGAACGACGACCGCGCCCGCCTTGAGGCTGCCGAAGAATGAGTAGACGAATTGGGGGCAGTTCGGGAGGACGATGGCGACGCGGTCGCCTTTCTTCACACCGAGCCGCTGGAGGCCCGCGGCGAAGCGGTCGGCAAGCTCGTCGAGATGTCGGTACGTCATCGCCGCGTCGATGCAGCGATTTGCCACAGCCCCGCCAAATACGGTCGCAACGGTCTCCGGGTGCTCGCGGGCGGTGCGTTCGAGCAGGGCGTGGAGTGTCAAGCTGGGGTACGTCAGATGGCGTAGGACCCCAGGGTCATACGCCGCTTCCCATTGGCCCACCGGCTGCATCATGCTCATAACGTCGAAACTCGCTTGACCGCTAGCCATGCAAGCCCAATGCCGCGCGTGTTGATACTCGGCGGCGCTCGGACACCGTTCGTGAGGGCGGGAACCGACTTCGCCGAGCTCGATGTGCTGGACCTCGCCCGCGCGGCCACCGCCGAAGCGCTCGCGCGCACCGAGCTCGATCCGGGCCAGGTCGACGAGGTGATCTTCGGCAACGTCGCGCGGCCGGTCGCCTATCACAACCTCGCGCGTGAGGTCGTCCTCTCGCTTTCGATGCCGACCCGCATCCCGGCGTTCACCGTCGGCCTCGCGTGCGCGTCGGCGTGCGTCGCGATCACGAGCGCCGCCGATCACATCGCCGGCGGAAACGCCGACGTGGTGGTCGCGGGCGGAAGCGAGTCGCTCACCAACGTCCCGCTCACGCTGACTCCGCGCCTCGCGCGTGCGCTCATCGCCGCATCGCAGGCCAAGAGCCTTCCCGCGAAAGCTCAATCCCTCGCACATGTCCGCGCCTCCGACATCGCGCCGGTCGCGCCGGGTATCCGCGAGACCTCAACGGGCCTGACCATGGGCGAATCGGCCGAGCGCATGGCCGCCATCAACGCCATCTCGCGCGAGGACCAGGACGCGTGGGCGCTCCGCAGCCATCGGATGGCGGCGGCAGGATGGGACGACGGTCGTCTCGCGGCGGAAGTCGCGCCCGTTTATGTCGACGGACACGCGGTCACCGCCGATAACCACATCCGGCGCGACTCGACACTCGAGAAGCTGGCGACGCTCCGGCCGGTGTTCGATCGCGAGCACGGGACGATCACGGCCGGCAACGCCAGTCCGCTGACGGATGGCGCCGCGGCCGTCGTGCTCGCGAGCGAGGCGCGTGCGCAAGCGCTGGGGCTCGAGCCGCTCGCGGCGGTGCGGAGCTACGCCTACGCCGCGGTGGACCCGGCCGATCAGCTGCTCATCGCGCCGGCGTACGCGATCCCGATCGCGCTGCGTCGCGCGGGCATCACGCTCGACGACATCGACGTCTTCGAGATGCACGAGGCCTTCGCCGCGCAGGTGCTGTCGACGCTGGTCGTGCTCGAGCGCAACGGGGTCGGCCGCGTCCCCGTTGAGAAGCTGAACGTCATGGGCGGCTCCATCGCGCTCGGCCACCCCTTCGGCGCCACGGGCGCGCGCATCGTGCTGACGCTCGCGCGCGAGATGAAGCGGCGCGGAGCGCGGTACGGCCTCGCGACCGCTTGCGCGGCGGGTGGCAACGGCGCCGCGATCATCCTGGAGCGCGCGGCATGATCGCGTCACAGCCGGCCGCGAGAGTGGTCTCCGTCGCGCCGGACACGCGACCATCGGTCACGTTCATTCCGGCGGATGCCGCGGGGGTGGCGCGGATCGTCATCGACCGTCCCGGCGATCCAGTCAACGCGATCGACGTGCGACTCATGGAAGACCTTGCCGCCGCGATCGCCGCGGCGCGCGATGCGCGCCCGCGCGGTCTCGTCGTCTCGAGCGGCAAGGAGGGCCAGTTCGTCGCCGGCGCCGATCTCTCGCTCTTGCGGGGCACCTCGCAGAGCGACATCGAGAAGGCGAGCCGGTCGATGCAGCGCGTGCTGAACGACCTCGCCGCGCTCCCGTTCGTCACCGTCGCAGCCATCAACGGCCCCGCGCTCGGCGGCGGCCTGGAGATCGCGCTCGCGTGCGACACGCGGATCGCCGCGGACGCCCCGAACGTTCGCGTCGGGTTGACCGAGACGCGTCTCGGTCTCATCCCGGCGGCCGGCGGAACGCAGCGGCTGCCGCGGCTCATCGGCGTTCCGCGAGCCCTCGACATGATCCTCACCGCACGCCAGCTTGGACCGAAGCGCGCGCTGCGCGCGGGCGTGATCGACGAGGTCGTTCATCCGGCCGCTCTCCTTCGCGCGGCGATCGACCACGCGATGCGCGACAGAAAGCGCAAACCGAAAGGCGGCTCGACCGTGGTCGAGCGGGCCGCGACGCACTTCGCTCCCGCGCGCGCCATCGCGCTGCGGCAGGCCCGCTCGCGGACGCTCGCTGAGACGAAAGGCCGGTATCCCGCGCAGCTCGCGGCGATCGACGCGGTCGCCATCGGCCTCGCGAAGGGCATCGACGCCGGACTCGACTCCGAGGCGCGCGCGTTCGGCGAGCTCGCGATCGGCGAGACCGGCCGCAGCCTGACCGCGCTCGTGGTGCTCACGCTGCGGCAGCGGAAGGCCGCGTTCGAAGGGCTCGGGAAGCCGCGCGCGATCGCGAACGTCGGCGTTGTCGGCCTCGGCTTCATGGGTTCGGGCATCGCTCAGGCCGCGGCCGCATCCGGCTTTCGCGTGCGCGCACGCGACCGCGACGCGGCGGCGGTCGCGAAGGGCCTCTCATCGATTCGCGCCCTCACCACCGACGCCGCGAAGAAGGGCGTCTTCGAGCGCCGCGAAGCCGCGCGGATCGTGGACCGCGTCACGGGCGGACCGGACCTGAGCGGCTTCCACAACGCCGACCTCGTCATCGAGGCGGTGTTCGAAGAGATGGCGACGAAGCGCCGTGTGATCGCCGAGCTCGAGCAGGTGCTGCGGCCGGAGGCGGTCATCGCGACGAACACCTCGGCGCTGCCGATCGCCGAGATCGCGCGCGAGGCGCGCTCGCCCGAGCGGATCGTCGGCATGCACTTCTTCTCGCCGGTGCACAAGATGCCCCTGATCGAAGTCGTTCGTCCAGCCGCCGCGGACTCGGACGCCGTCGCGACTGCCGTTGCGGCCGCGATCGCGCTGGGCAAGACACCGATCGTCGTCAGCGACGGTCCGGGCTTCTACACGACACGCGTGCTCTCGACGATGATCGGCGAGGCATTCACGATGCTCGCCGAGGGCGACTCGATCGAGGCGATCGACCGCGCCATGACAGCTTTTGGCTGGCCGGTCGGTCCGCTGCAGCTTGTTGACGAGGTCGGCCTCGAGGTCGCGGGCCATGCGGGCGAGACGGTCGCTAAGGCGCGTGGGATGACGGCGCCGACGATCGTGCAACAGCTCGTCGCCGAAGGTTTCAAAGGGAAGCACAAGGGCGGCGGCTTCTACCGGTATGACGGGGGCCGCCGCACGCCGAACCCGCGGGTGCGCGAGCTTCTCGGCGCACCGACTCATCCCGCTGCCGGCGACATCGCCGAGCGGCTCACGCTCACGTTCATCAATGAGGCCGCCCGCTGCCTCGACGAGGGCGTGCTCCGATCGCCGGGCGAAGGCGACCTCGGCGCGGTCCTCGGTCTCGGGTTCCCGCCGTTCCTGGGAGGACCGTTCCGCTACGCGGATGCGCAGCGGCAACGGGTCGTGACCACGCTCGAGCGCCTGGCCGCGTCGCGCGGCGACCGGCTTCTACCGACGGAGTCGCTGCGATCGCGGCGGCCCTTCTTCAGCCTGTGACCGCGACGAACTTCTTCACCGGCAATCCGGACCTCCTCGAGGTCTTCGACAAGGTGATCCCGTGGTCGCGGGTCGTCGGTGCGGTCGAGGCAGCGGCAAACACCCCTGATGGGGTAGGGGCCCCAGGCGCCGATGTCGCCGGGACGGTCTCGACGTGGCGCGAGGTGCTCGACCTCGCCGGCCGGTACATCGCGACGGAGATCGCCCCGCGCGCCGCGGAAGTCGACGCGATCGGGGTCATCCGCGAGCACGGTCAGGTGCGGATGAACGAGCCGATGACCGAGAACCTCCGTGGCCTCGCCGAGCTCGGCCTCGCATCGCCTTCGGTGCCCGTCGATTTCGGCGGAGCGGGGCTGCCGTTCACGGTCACGATGATGATCGGCGAGATGCTCGCCCGCGCCGATCTCGCGACGCAGGTGCAGCACGGCATCGGGTGGAACTCGCCGGCGGCGCTCATCTATCGCTTCGGCACCGACGAGCAGAAGGCGCGCTATCTGCCTCCGCTCGCGAAGGGCGAGATGATGGGCGCGGTCGCGATGACCGAACCGCAGGCCGGGTCGGACGTCGGCCGTCTTACGACGACCGCGACGCCGCGCCAGGACGGCTGCTGGATTCTTCAGGGGCGTAAGCAGTTCATCTCGGCCGGGCAGGGCGACATGGTCATCGTGCTCGCGAGGTGCGTCGCCGGCTCGACCGGGCTCGACGGCCTGGGCATGTTCGTCGCCGATCGCGAGGGCGACAACTACATCGTCGAGCGCGCCGAGCACAAGTTCGTGATCCGCGCTTCGCCGACCTGCGCGCTGCTGTTCGAAGGCACGCGCGCGACGCCGCTTGGAAAACCGGGAGATGGCTGGAAGCAGATCCTCACGTTCATGAACGAGTCGCGACTCGGCGTCGGGATCCAGGGCATCGGTGTCGCGACCGCGGCGTTCGAGAAGGCTTCGGAGTACGCGGCGCAGCGCATCCAGATGGGAAAGCCGATCCGCGAGCACCCCATGGTCGCCGAGATGCTGCTCGACATGGAAACGACTGTGACCGGCGCGCGCGCACTCGCATACACGGCCGCCGTGCTCCAGGACCTCGTGCTGTTCGGTCGCGACGAGCAAGCCGCGCGCGACCTCCGCGAACTCACGCCGCTCGTGAAGTGGTACGGGACCGAAGGCGCGGTCCGTGTGTGCCGCCTCGCGTTGCAAATACATGGCGGCGTCGGCGTCGTCGACGACTACGACGTCGGCCGCTTCATGCGCGACAGCCTGATCACGCCGATCTACGAAGGAACGTCCCAGATCCAATCGCTCATGGCGGTCAAGGACCTGATGAAGGCGACGATGCAGCGCCCGCGGTCGCTCCTCGGCGGCGGCCCGAGCCGCCTGCTCGCGGACGCGTCGTTCGAGGGCCGGGTCGGATCCGACTTCGCCGCCGCACGCGGACACATCGTCGGCGTGTTGCGCTCGCTCATGGGCCGCCTCGTGCGGCGCAAAGGACCGGGTCTCCTGCGCGGCGCACCCCTCGCCGACGAGGACCTCGGACCGATCCTCTTGCACGCCGAACGGATCACGGAGGCGCTCGCTCACGCGCATGTCGCGCGTGTGCTAGCCGAGCGCGCGCGCAACATTCCGGAGCGCCGCCGGCTTGCCGAGCGCGCGGCCCGCACGGCACGGCTCGTGGCCGAACGCAACGGGCGCGCGATCGCGCTTGATGACGGCAGCGTGTTCGAGCGGATCGCCGCGTGGCGGTCGGAGCGGAGCTAGCGCGCCGGGGTCAGGCGGCTCGCTTCTCGGGGCGGGTCAGCGCTGAAACGAACCTTGTGATGTGATCGTTCGCCCACACCGCGACCTCAAGCGGCAGCGAGTGGCCGACGCCGCGAGCGATGTGGACCTGCGCAAGCGGCAACTCTTTGCAGCGGCGTGCATCCAAAGCGGAGATCACCCGATCCTCGTCGCCCCACAAGACAAGCGTCGGGATCTTGCTGAGCTTCGTGAGGGGCCCGTCGATGCGGATGCCGAGCTGCTCGCCGCCGGGCAGGAGCGCTCGCGCCTTGCGCCAGCGCCGGGGCTGATTGGCCCAGATGATCGCCCGCGCGGAGAGGGCGCGCGGGCGGGCACCCAGGCCATGACGGACGAGCCTCGCGATGAACCGCGCGTCACCACGCCGGCGGCTCCCGACGAGGACCCGCCGGATCGCCGACGCGCTCAGCACGCTTGGCCGAAGAAGCGCGCGACCGAGAAGCGGAACGCAATACAGCTTGTAGATCCAATGCAGCGATACGCCGAGACCGACCGGAGCGATCAGGACGAGCCCGCTCACGAGCTCGGGGTGGCGGATGGCGAGGTGCATCGCGACGCCGCCGCCGAGCGAGTGGCCGAGGACAAGGGCCGGCGGGATCTTAAGACCCGTCACAACGCGCGCGACGTAGTCGGCGAGCTGGACGACATTCGCGTCGGACGCTTTGAGAGCCGGCCGGAGCGCGAACCCGGGCAGATCGATGACGTGGACGGTCCATCCCAAACGGCGAAGGGTCCGGATCTGCGGTGCGAGCCCGCGCCAGTCGGCGGAGATCCCCGGTAAGACGACGACATGCGGTGGTGCGCCGCTGCCCCAGGTAGTCACGCGGAGGCGGTATCGATCACACGGGGCCACTTGCACCCGCATGTCTCTGAGAATTGCAAAGGGCGTGCCCTCGGACGGTCCCCCGTTCGGGGGGATGAGCGGCGATTGAGAGGTGGTTGAGCCCCCGCGGACCCCTCAATCCCAGTTACGCGCCGTTAACTGAGTAGGCATGCTGCGTGCCTTGATAGCTGCCGTGCGCAGGCACGGTCATTCGGTTTCGTCGGGCCGCGACGATGTAGCGGTCCTGCTGCTCCATGGACTCACCGGCACGCCCGTCGACATGCATTACATGAGGGACGCTCTTGTGGCCGATGGGTACAACGTGAGCGTCCCGCTGCTTCCCGGACGCGGCACTCGTCCCTCCGACATGTTCGGGCTTTGCTGGGAGGACTGGATGTCTTCCGCGCTCGCTGCATATGACGATCTCGCACGCGACCACGAGAACGTCGTCGTCGGAGGTCTCTCCGCGGGCGCGACAATGTCGCTCGATATCGCGCTTCGTCGCAAGCCCTCCGCGGTGGTCCTGTGCGCGACCGCGCTCGGGATGGGCAACCCCATCGCGTATCTCGCCCCGTACGTGTGGCGCGTGATCAGGGAGGTGCCCTCACCCGCGAGCGATCTCGTCGACCTGAACGCCGGCGCGAAGTGCTACGACCCCGCGCCCGTCCGCGCCGTCGCCGAGCTCCTCCACGGGATCGGCCTGGTGCGCCGACGGCTCGGCGAGATCCGCTGCCCGGCGCTCGTCGCGCACGCCGTGTCGGACCGTCTCGTCCCGGTCCGCTACGCCCACGAGCTCGCGGCGCGGCTGGGCGGACCGGTCACGACGCTCTTCCTCGAAGGCACAGGGCACGCGATCACCGTCGACGCGCGTCGTCGCGACCTCGCGGAGGCGAGCATCGCGTTCCTCCGCGAGGCGATCGCCGCACCGCAGCGCGCCGCGTAGCAAGGACCAGCCGGCGCGCCGTCAGCGCTTTCGGGTTTTGCCTTTGGCGCGAGTTGTCGTCTTCTTCTTCTTGGCCTTGGGCTTTGCGCGCTCGGGAAGCTTCTTGCTCCCCGTCTCGCGGTTCCACTCCTCGTAGGTCTCTTTCGAGATCTCGCCCTTCACGAGGAGCTCCGCGAACTTGCGGCGTTGCGCCTGACTCTTGAACGGCACGCGCCGAGATTACATCCGTTCAAGCGCGCGCAGCACGTCGCGAAACAGCGCGACCTGCGCGGTGCGGTCGAGGCCGTACCAGGGCACGGTCAGGCCGATGACGTCGGCGTGCGCGCGCCAGAGCCTCACCCGTTCGCCGAGCTCGTCGAGGACGGCGACGCCGAGCTGGTCGAGGCATCGCTCTTCGACGATCCGCGCGGCCTCGGTCCGCCGGCGGTCTGCGAGAGCCGCAAGGATCGCGTCGGCTTCCTCGCGGAGACCGGACTCGTCCAGGACGCGGCGATACGCCGGCACGGTGTACGTCGTCATCTGCAGCGCCAGGGACGCACGGTCGCGTCCGACGACGAGCGGGATGAGAACTGGAGGTGCGTCGCGCTTCGCTCGTGCGGCGCCGCGCGCGAGCGCCGGACGAATGATCCGATCCAGGTAGGTCGGCGTGCAGAACGTGTGCGCCGCGAAGCCGTCCGCGATTTCGCCGGCCACGGCCGTCATGAGGGGGTTCACACCGGCGACGTAGATCGGGATCGCCGGCCACCCCTCATCGGAGCCAGGTGAAAAGACCGGCTGGCGGATCGCGTAGAACTCGCCTTCGTAGCCTCCGTGTCCTTTGCGGTAGGCGTCCCAGCACGACCGCACCGCAAGCACGTAGTCCCGCATGCGAGCGGCGGGGCGGTCCGCCTCGAGCCCGAAACGCGAGAGCAGCGTCGGCCCGACCTGGCTGCCCAGTCCGAGGACGAACCGCCCGTTCCCGTATCCCGCGAGGTCCCACGCGGCCTGCGCCGTGGCGGCGGGCGAGCGCGAGAATGCGACCGCCACGTCGGTCCCGACCATGACCCGCGTCGTGACGCGCAGTGCGGCCGCTGATAAGAGGTATGGCTCGCGCCGGACGTCGCTGACCCAAACCCCTGAGGCACCAGCGTTCTCGGATTCGGCAGCGAGCTGCTCCGCCTCGCGCATCGTGACGCTGCCCGGAAGCCCGACCCCTGGTCTCGCGCTCATTTCTCCACAGGTAGACCCGCTGCGAGCCACGCGCCGAAGCCTCCGATCACATCCGTCGTCTCGGTGAAACCGAGCTCGTGCAAGCGGACCGCGGCGAGGCTCGACGAATAGTCATCGCGGCAAATCAGAATGAGTCGGCCTTCGCGACCGGTGAACTCGGCGCTGTGAGTCACCGAGGCGGGGTCAACGCGCCACTCGAGCACGCTGAGCGGTATCCGCAGAGCTCCGGGAATGGCTCCGTCGCGCGCGATCATGTCGCCGTCGCGCGTGTCGACAAGCGTCCAGCCCTCGGATACCGCCGCGAGCGCGTCGACCGCCGAGAGGCGCCGCAGCCGTGCCTGCGCGTCGGCGAGGACAGCGTCGATGCTCCGGCGGGTCGTCTTATCCACAAGAATGTTCCGTGTGCATGATTTCACGACCGCGGAGCTGCGTACGTTACGCGCGCGTAAGACACCATACGGAGTCCAGCAGCTCCTCGACGACATGCCGTACCACCTCGGCACGACCGCGTGGTCGCCACGACGCGTCCTGCACGAGCGGACAGCGCACTGTCTCGAGGCGGCGATCTTCGCCGCGGCAGGGCTCCGCGTGCTCGGGTTTCCCCCGCTCCTCCTCGACCTCGAGGCCGAACATGACACCGATCACGTTGTTGCTGTGTTCAAATATCGCGGCCACTGGGGAGCGGTCGCCAAGTCGAACTACAACGGCCTCGCGTACCGCGAACCGATCCATCGCACGCTACGCGAGCTGGTGATGAGCTACTTCTACGCGTATTTCAACCTCCGGCGCGAGCGAACGCTGCGAACGTTCTCGCGGCCGGTGAATCTCTCGCGCTTCGACGATCTCGACTGGATGACCACTCCCAAAGAGGTGTGGTTCATACCCGAGTACCTCCTCACGGTCTCGCATACCCCACTGCTGCGCCCCGGTATGGCAAAGCGATTGACTTCACTGGACAAGCGATCGTTCGAGGCGGGGCTCGTCGGGCATCGTTGGAAGTAACCATCGGTAGACACCGCTCCGCAACCTTCACATATCGCTGACCGCGCCCACGCGTTAGACGTGTCGTGGGTAGGGTTCGCAACCTTCTGTTCGTCTTTGCGCTTGTAGCCGCGCTCATTCCGTCATACGCATCGCGCGCGGCGACGTGCGCGAGCAGCGTGGGACCGGGCATAGCGCCGCCGGCTCGCGTGCCGAGCGGGATGCCAGGCTTCCATGCGTCGTGGTACGGGCAGAGCGGATACATGTCGCTCTGCATGGGAACGAGAGCGTCCGCAATCGTCGCCTTCTACAACAGCGGATCGCGCGGCTGGATTACGGGCCGGATGGGCGAGACCGCGTATCTGGGCACATGGATGCCTGAGCCTGGACAGGATTCGGCGAGCATCCTCGGTGGAGATGGAACGATGGGCTCGCCGGCGACGGGTTGGCCGCGCTACAACCGATTGGCGGCACAGCCGAGTGCGTACGTCGGGCCGAATCAGATCGCGTGGTTCCAGTTCCAGGTAGTCGCGCCGCCGGTGCCCGGGACGTTTCGCGTCGCGCTTCGTCCGCTCATCGAGGGCGCGCAGTGGATGGAGGACTTCGGCGTCTTCTGGGTGGTGACCGTCCTCAACGCCGACGGGACGCCGCCGTCGCCGCTTCCGCAGCCTTCACCGTCGGTGACGACCACCGTGCTCGCCTCGTACTACGGACCTGGCCTCTACGGAAACCGGACCGCGTGCGGCCTCACGCTCACGACCACGCTGCAAGGTGTGGCGCACCGCACGCTTCCCTGCGGCACCCTCGTGCATCTGAAGTACGGGGCGAACGAGGTGACCGTCCCGGTCGTCGACCGCGGCCCCACGATCCTGAGCCGCGAGTTCGACCTCACGTACGCCACGAAGGTCGCACTCGGCTGTCCCGACATGTGCACGCTCCTCTGGATCCACTAACACCGACTCGCCATCACGGCACGCGCGATGCCCGATGCTCTCTGTGGCTCCGATCCGCACCGCCAAGGTCCCCGGCGGTGAGACCCTGCCCATCCTTGGCCAGGGCACGTGGCGCATGGGCGAGGACAAGAGCAGACGGAACAGTGAAGTCGCCGCACTACGTACAGGCATCGAGCTCGGCATGAGGGTCATCGACACCGCGGAGATGTACGCGAGCGGCGGCGCGGAGAAGGTCGTCGGTGAGGCGATCGCCGGCCACCGCGATCAGGTGTTCGTCGTCACGAAGTTCTATCCACAGAACGCGACGCGCGAACGCATGGCGGCGGCATGCGATCGGAGCCTTCGGCGGCTCGACATCGAGCAGATCGACCTCTACCTCCTGCACTGGCGCGGCGATGTGCCGCTGAAAGAGACGCTGGCCGGATTTGCCGACCTGCTCGAGGCGAAGAAGATCCGCTACGCCGGAGTCAGCAACTTCGATGTCGACGACGTGACCGAGCTCGCCCGGCTCAAAGGTGGCCTTGAGCGCATCGTGACGAACCAGGTGCTCTACAACCTCGAGCGCCGCGGCATCGAGTGGGACCTGTTGCCGTGGATGCGCAAGCGGCATCGCCCGGTCATGGCGTATTCCCCCGTCGAGGAGGGTCTCCTCACCCACCCGCATCCGGTGCTGAAACGCGTGGCCGAGCGGCACGACGCGACGCCGGCCCAGATCGCGCTCGTCTGGGTCATCCGCGCCGACGGCGTCATCGCGATCCCGAAAGCCGCGGACTCGAAGCACGTTCGTGAGAACCGCGGCGCCGCCGACATCAAGCTGACCAAGCGAGACCTCGACGAGCTGGACGAATCGTTCCCGGCTCCCGA
>DASWCR010000153.1:0-11246 GCA_036389995.1 Candidatus Limnocylindria bacterium
CGAATCGATGGGCACGAGCACGAGGCCTTGCGCCTGCCGCGCCCGGTTCACGGCGTGCATGAATTCGGAGTCGGTCTTCTCAGCCGGAAGCGTGAGCGTGTACCCGCGGGTGATCAGGATCTGACCGACGAGCGCGACCGGACCGAGGTGCGCGCTGCCAAAGATCACCCCCTTGCCAAGGCGCTGGGCGCACAGGAAGTTCTCCCAGCCTTCGACGCGGACGATCGCGTCGAAGCGCGCGCGGTCGAGCCGCGGGATCTGGAACACCTCGAGGTACTGGCGGACCTGGTTCACGAACACACGTCGAGCGCTCAAGGAGCGCTCCGGCGCGATGATCGCCAGGTTCGCACGGACCGCGGCGCGCGCCCGTGGCACCGCGAGGTACGCGATCGTCCCGACGATCTCCGAGATCGGCCCCTGCCAGACCGGCGGCACCCTCGGCAGCGCCCACTCCGCCGCTCGCGCGAGCGCTCGCGCAGCGCCCATGCGCTACACGGTGCCTTCGGGCCGGGTCCACATGGGGCGGAATATGTACCACTGGTCGGGATCGCCGCGGACGAGCTGCTCGAGTCCGTGAACGATCGTCTGCGTCGTGCGCTCGATGTCGTGTGCGGCCTGCTTCGTTCGCTCGACGAAGATCGGCGGCAGAGCGACCCCCCGGAACGTGTTGTCGCGCTCGCGCGTCACGGCGGCGACGACGATCGGGGCACCCGAGACCCGCGCGAGGTTCGCTGCGATCGTCGGGAACGCTGTTCTCTCGCCGAAGAACATGACTTCGACGTTGTCGAGCTCCTTCGCGCGGGGGCCGAGGTCCATCATGAGTCCGACCATCTCGTTGCGGCGCAGCGCCTGGAGCACCTGCCGGACCGCCCCCTCGGGAGGTAGGAGCTTCACGTTCTTGTGCGCTCGGTTCGCGACGAGGAGATCCATGAGCCGCTGGTTCTCGAGCTCGTCGGCGATGACGTTCAGCGGCATCTCGTCCGCGATCCGCGCCCCGCCGATCTCGAAGTTGCCGAAATGCATCGATACGAAGATCAGTCCGCGCCCGTGATCGTGCGCGGCCCGGAAGTACGACCACGAGCGCGGATCGATCGTGACCAGACGCGCGAAGTCCTCGGAATCGAGGCGCGGGAATCGCATGATCTCGACGAGGTACTTGGCGAAGTTGCGGAACGAGCGCCGCGCCACGCGCGCGACCTCGCGGTCGCCGGCCGGGAGGGAGAGGACGATGGCGAAGTTCTGTTTGGCGATCCGACGCCGCCCGACCCAGAACAGATAGGCCATCTCGCCGCCGACCACGGCGGCGGGATAGGTGATCCACGACGGGAGGCGCTGAGCGAGTGTCGCACCGAGGCGCCAGCCCCAAAACGCCGATCCGTGCAAGAGATGATCGAGCACCTAGCTGGCTCCGGCGAGCGTCTGCTGACCCGAGCGACCCTTGATGTATTCCTCCACGCCTTCGCGCGCACGGTCGTCCGGGATCTGGCGCGGCGGCGACTTCATGAAGTACGCCGACGGCGCGACGATCGTGCCTCCGAGGCCCCTATCGAGCGCGAGCTTGCAGCAGCGTATTGCGTCGATCACGACGCCGGCGCTGTTCGGCGAGTCCCAGACCTCCAGCTTGACCTCCGCATTCAGCGGGACGTCGCCGAACGTCGTTCCCTCCATGCGGATGTAGCACCACTTGCGGTCGAGGAGCCAGGGGACGTAGTCGGATGGGCCGACGTGGACGTCCTTCGCGTCGAGCGGGTAGTCGAGCATGCTCGTCACCGCGTTCGTCTTGCTGATCTTCTTCGATTCGAGACGCTCGCGTTCGAGCATGTTGAGGAAGTCGGTGTTGCCTCCGAAGTTGAGCTGATAAGTCCGATCAAGGCGCACCCCGCGATCCATGAAGAGCCGCGTGAGCACGCGATGCGTGATCGTGGCCCCCACCTGCGACTTGATGTCGTCGCCGATGATCGGCAGGTTCTTCTGGGCAAAGCGCTTCTGCCAGTACGGCTCACGCGCGATGAACACCGGAATGCAGTTGATGAAGGCGCAGCCCGCCTCGAGCGTCTGCTCGACGTACCACTTCGTGGCCTCCTCGCTTCCCACCGGGAGGTAGCTCACAACGACGTCTACCTCGCGATCGCGAAGGATCCCGACGATGTCGTCGGTGGCGCCCGGTGCCTTCTTCACGATCTCCGAGAGGTATTTGCCGATCCCGTCGTGGGTCATCCCGCGCGAGACCTTCACGCCTGTGCGCGGCACATCGGCGAATCGGTAGGTGTTGTTCGGCGCCTGATAGATCGCGTCGGCGAGATCCTTGCCGACCTTGTTCCGGTCCACGTCGATAGCAGCGACGAAGTCGACGTCACGGATGTGATAACCGCCGAGGTCGACGTGCATGATCCCGGGGATACGGTCGCCCGGCTTGGCGTTGCGGTAGTAGTGCACGCCCTGCACGAGCGAGCTCGCGCAGTTGCCGACACCGATGATCGCGACGCGAATCCGCTTGTTGGTGCGGCGCCGCGCGGTTGATGTTTTCTTTTTTCTGGTCGCTGTCGCCATAGCTCGGGTGTCTACCTTTCTTTGGTCGAGAGTTGGCGGCCCACGTGGACCACCCGCAGGAGGAACGTGATCGACGAGAGGGCAGCGAGCGCGACGACCGTGCCCACGAAGAGGACTTGAAGGTCGAGGAGCGCCCACGCTGCGAGGCCGATCAGGAAGATGACGATGCGCGCTTCCCGCGGCGTGGGGCCAACAGTCGCCTTGACGCCGAGGGACTCGGCCTTCGCGCGCACGTACGAAACGAGGAACGAGGCGACGAGCGCCACGAGCGATGCCCAGAGAAGGAGCGGCTGGCCGAGGTAGGCCCCCGATGCGGCGGCCCCGACGAAGAGTGCGCCGTCGGCGAGGCGGTCGACCGTCGAGTCGAGGAAGGATCCGAGGCGGGTCCCGCCTCCAGATGCCTTCGCGATCTGGCCATCGAGCGTGTCGGCCAGCGTTCCGAAAAGCAGAACGAGGAGCGCCACGAGCGGGAAGCCCGCCGCGATGAGCCCACTGCCGATGATGCTGAGGACCCCGCCCGCGATCGTCACCGCGTTCGCAGAGATGCCGATCCCTACGAGCGCCCGGGCGACCGGACCGATGCTTGCACGTGCGCCCTCCGCGACACGGTCCGGAACGACCCCGTGGCTCAAGCCTGCACTTCCGCGCGATTCATCAGCAGCCGGAATCCCCTGGCGTTCAGATCGGTGAACTTCTCGCGGTCGAACGAGCACCGCACCTCGCGCCCCACTCGTTCCATGCGAACGATTCCGGCGCGCCGGAGCCGCCGCAGATGCCACGACATGAGCGGCTGGCTGATGCGAAGGCGTCTGGCGAGCTCTGACACGGGCTGCTCGCCTTCTGTGACAAGGATGTGGACGATCCGGAGGCGGTTAACGTCCCCCAGCGCGCGGTAATAGCTCCGCAGCTCGCGGAGGCTCGATTGGCTGAGGACGGGTCCTCGTTCCACGGGTTTCCATAGCATAAGCGACTGTTTATGTCTCCCGGTGCGGCAATTCGGTTGCGGTGGGAGAATCGCGCAGTGCCTCCAGCGCAGCCACTCGCCGCACGGATGCGGCCCCAGGATCTCGATGAGTTCGTCGGCCAGGCCCATCTCGTCGGCAAGGGCCGCGTGCTCCGCAAAGCGATGGAGGCGGGTCAGCTGCCCTCCATGATCCTGTGGGGACCACCCGGGACGGGCAAGACGACGCTCGCGGCGATCGGAGCGAAGCGGACGAAGTCTCGCTTCGTGGCGATCTCGGCTGTCGCCTCCGGCGTGGCCGAGCTCAGGAAGATCATCGAGGAGTCGCGAAAGCTTCGCGGTCTCACGAACCAGGGCACCGTTCTGTTCATCGACGAGATCCACCGCTTCAACAAGGCCCAACAGGACGTCGTGCTGCCGTACGTCGAGAATGGCGACGTCACGCTGCTCGGGGCCACGACCGAGAATCCTTCGTTCGAGGTCAACTCCGCGCTCCTGTCGCGATCTCGTGTCTTCACCCTGAAGCCACTCACCGAGGACGAGGTCCGGCTCATCGTCAAGCGTGCGCTCGAGGACGAGCGCGGTCTCGGCGGTTCGGTCGCGCTGACCAAAGAGGCCGAAGACGGTCTGGTCGCGGTGAGCAACGGCGACGCACGGGTGGCGCTCAACGCTCTCGAACTCGCGGCGGATGCCGCGGTGCCCGGCCCCGACGGAAAGAGGCCCGTCGGGCTCGACGAGGTCAAGGAAGCGCTGCAACGGCGTTCGCTCCTCTACGACCGCGCCGGTGACCAGCACTACGACACGATCTCGGCGTTCATCAAGAGCGTCCGCGGGTCGGATCCGGATGCCGCCCTCTACTGGCTCATGCGCATGATCGACGCCGGCGAGGACCCGATGTTCATCGCGCGCCGCATCGTCATCCTCGCCGGTGAGGACGTGGGTCTCGCCGATCCGCAAGCGCTCGTCATCGCGAGCGCGGCGCAACAGGCCACGCACCTGATCGGGATGCCCGAGGCGTACTACCCGCTCGCCGAGGCGACGGTGTACCTCGCGCTCGCGCCGAAGTCGGACTCGCTGAAGCGCGGGTTAGGCGAGCTGCAGCACGATCTCGCCGAGACGCGGGTCGATCCGGTCCCACTGCACCTTCGCAACGCGCCCACCCGGCTCATGGCCGAGGAGGGATATGGCCGGGGATACAAGTACGCGCACGACTTCGAAGGACACGTCGCTCCCGACGAGACATACCTACCGGATTCGCTCGAAGGCCGGCGGTACTACATACCGACCGACCTCGGCGCCGAGGCGGAGCTCAAGGCGCGGCTGGAAGAGCTCAGGCGAAGCGTGCGACGAACAGGCCCAGCTCGAACAGGAGATACATCGGGACCGCGACCAGCGTCTGATTGAAGGGGTCCGGCGTCGGCGTGATGATCGCGCCGATGAGGAACGCTGCCAGGATCGCGTAGCGGCGCTGTTTGGCGAGCATCTGCCGCGTGATGACGTGGATCTTCACCAGCGCGAAGATCACGACGGGCACCTCGAAGACGAGGCCCATTCCCAGGATGAAGATGGTCACGAACGAGAGGTAATCGGCGGCGCGCAGCTGGTTCTTGATGACCTCGTCCCCGAAGTTGATGAGGAACTTGATCGCGTTCGGCAGAAGGACGAAGTAGCAGAACAGCATTCCCGCGATGAAGAGGCCGATGACCGGCAGCCCCATGAAGCGGATGAACCGACGCTCCTTCGGAAGCAGCGCAGGGTCGATGTAGGCGTAGATCTGGTAGAGGATCACGGGCATCGCGAGCGCGAAACCGGCGAACAGGGCCACGCGGAAGTACGTCGTGAAGTTTTCGGTCGGACTGAACGAGACGAGGGTCGTCGGCGGCTCGTGGCACGTGTACGTCGGGATGAAGGTGCAATCCACGGGGATGAGCAGGATGCGAATGAGCTGCGTCCCGAAGTAGAACGCGATCGCCGTCGTCGCGACAAGCGCGATGGCGGAGACCACCAGCCGATTCCGCAGCTCGCCGAGGTGCTGAACGAGCGAGAGCTCTTTGTCGCGCTCGCGAGCGGCCGTTCCCGAGCTCATATCTCGACGGTCACGCTAGCAGTTGCGCCGACCTAGAATTGACCCTCACCTGCCCCCGTAGCTCAGCGGATAGAGCGACGGCCTCCGGAGCCGTAGACAGGCGTTCGATTCGCCTCGGGGGTACTGCGAAAGGCCCCGCAGGCGCCGGTCGTCAGGCAGCCCGCTCAGGGGCCGGGTGGACGCCCAGTCAGGCGGTCCAGCGCGGCCTTGCGGGCTACCCCGACGGCACGCTTGGTGCAGACACTCGACCCGTAATCAAAACGGAGGTGTCTGCATGGGCATCATCGCTTTCCTGATCATCGGACTGATCGCGGGCTTCATCGCACGCGCTCTCGTCCCGGGTCCGGACCCGATGGGCTGGCTCGGCACCATGATCCTGGGCATTGTCGGATCGTTCGTCGGTGGGACGCTCGCGGCGCTCGTTTTCGGCGGGACGCTCGAGCTGTCGGCATCGGGCATCGTCGGCTCGATCGTCGGCGCGATCATCGTGCTCCTGATCTGGCGCGCCATGGGCGGCCGGCGCGGCGTGGTCGCCTGACGCGACGCGCGGCATGACGCGAAGGTGAGAGGCCGCGGCGCTCAGTGCGCCGCGGTCTCTTCGTCTTCCAGGACGATGTGGTTCGTCGCCACCCAGAACTTGCCGAAACGATCCTTCACGAGCCACTCTTCGCCGTTCGGCGAGGACCGGACAAGCTCGCCGACGCGGTGATCCGGTCCAAAGATGACCTTTACGCCGGAACGAAGGTCGAGCGGTGGTCGGCGGCCATTCATCGCGTCGGAACTGTATGCGGTCAGCTGCTCCGCGGCATCGTCTGACCGCTCTGCTGCGCCCGGCCTTGTCGCGATGGAGTAGCCACCCCAATGAGCCCTTCGTCGAGGCGTCGCACGTACTCGCCGAACATCGGCTCGACGAAGTCGTAGCGTCCGCGTCCAAGCCGCACGACGAGACCGCGTTCCTGCAGCGCGGCAAGCGCGCGCAGGACCTCGGGTCGCGGCACGGCTCCGCCTTCCGGGTCCGACGCGTACAGCACCGCTTTGTGAGCGACTCGTTTCGCGACCTGCTGCAGGTACTTGTGGGATCCGAGCTCCGTCCAATGCAGCGCGAAGGGGCGCTCCAGCTCGCGCATCGCCTGCTCGTAGGCGACCTCGAGGAAGTCCGAGGACACGCTTCGGGCCGCGGCGTCGCGCATCAGGTAGTACAGCGCCGCGCACACCTGCATCGTGTCCTGCGGATGGCCGCCGGTCGCGTCGAGCAGGCGGTCGATGCTCGCGTCGTCGATCGTCACCTTCTTCGTGGCGAACTTGGAGCGCAGGTATTCGAGCCAATCGTCGGGATCGATGCCGAAGCGGTGCCCGCCCGCGTCAGTGAGATCGAGAGGTACCGCGAAGCGATAGAAGGCGTGGCCCTTTGCGCTGAAGAGCTCCTCGAGGATGCCCTGCTCCGAGCCGAGGAACGCGTAGCTCACGCCGCGGTGTGCCTGGAAGCGAGCGCGCATGACGTCGAAGACCCGGGGGCCGAGGCGTCCCGCGGCCTGGAACTCGTCGAGCACCACAACGACCCGCTTCCCGGAGCGTTTGGCGAGACCGAGCGGAAGGTCTAGGGCACCTTCGAAGAATCGCTGCGCGTTCGTCTCGCGAGCCAGCTGGAGCGCGAGCTCCACGTGCTCGTATTTCACCTTGACCGTCGGCTGCATCCCGGCCGCGATCGCCTTGGCGTGCTCGAAGCTCCGCTCCACACCCGAGAGGTTCTGGAGGATCGCGTCCGCGAGGCGCTCGCCGAGTCCGCGAATGTCCGTTGCGCCGAGGCAGTCGACGTACGCGGTGTATGAGCCGTGCCGGCGGATCCGGCGGAGCGCTTCCACGATGATCGACGTCTTTCCGATCCGTCTTGGACCCGAAATGAGAACGTGCTGGCCATCCTCGAGCCGCTCGATGAGACGACGCAGGTAGGTCTCGCGACCGACGAGGTCGGCCGCGGGCACCGGGCCGCCGACGGGGAAGTACGGTGTGGCGAGCGTTCGGTCTCGAGTGCGGAGCATCGCCGTGATCATACATGAAATGTATCAACCACATCCTGGAGATGCATACAGCGGCGCCGTGCGACGATTGGGAGCGTGCCCTATCTCGTCGCCGCGATCGTCGCCGCGGCCGCAGCGGCTGTCGGATGGCTCGCGCGGCCGCTGTCGCCGGACCCGGATGAGCGGCGCCAGGTCGGCGTCGCGGTGAATGCAGTCGACCGCGAGCTCGCGGCGAATCTCGAGCTCACCACGATGTTCGATCAGACAAAGCAGGCGGTGACGCTCGAGAATGGCGAGTTCGCCCGCCATCGCGCGACCCTCGAGCGGAACGCGCGCCCCGCCGCGGAAGCGATAGCGGCGCTCTACGAGCGGATGTCTGAGACCGAGTCCGCGATGCAGCGTCGCGGTCCCGCGAACTCGCTGCGCCCGGAGGATCGCCGGCTCATCGAGGCATGGGAGGGCGATGCGCGAGAAGTGCAGCGCTCACTCCGCTCGGCGCTGAACGCGCGCCCGACCGCGGGCTGGGCGGCGGTCAGCGCTCGCTTGTATGGGCGCTTTGCACGGCATTAAACGACCCCTATCTCGGCTAATGGCACGAAGCGTGCATCCAGTGCGTTAAACAGCCAGATGTCCATCAAGGGGATCACTCCTGGCCGGGCTTACCGTGCCTATCGCTTTCCGAGCCGCGCGGGCGGCCGCCTGTCGCGGCGCGTCAGCGCGGTGCGGCCGGTCGGCACGTTCGCTGGCGTCCTCACGGCGGTCATGCTGTCCGGCCTCGCCTTCGTAGGAGTAGCGGCGGCCGCCACCTTCGGCTACTTCGCTTCGGATCTTCCCGCCGCGAGCGACCTCGCCACGGTGCCGATCCCGCTCACGACACATATATACGACCGGAGCGGCGAGCACCTCCTCTACACGCTCTCGGACGAGCGGCGTGATCTGATCTCGATCGACGCCGTCCCGAAGCGCATGCAGGACGCGACGATCGCGATCGAAGACAAGAGTTTCTGGACCAATCCGGGGGTCGACGTCGGCGGCATCATCCGGGCGTTCCAGGTCAACAGCGCGAGCGGCCGCATCACGCAGGGTGGCTCGACGATCACGCAGCAGCTGATCAAGACCCGCCTCCTTGGTGACGATCCGACGTTCACGCGCAAGATCAAAGAGGCGATCCTCGCCGTCGAGGCGACGCGGACGTTCAGCAAGTCGCAGATCCTCGAGATGTACTTCAACCAGATCTATTACGGGAACCAGGCGTACGGCCTGAAGGCGGCCGCGGCCACCTACTTCGGCGTCACCGACCTGAACCAGCTGACGCTCGGCCAGATGGCGCTCCTCGCCGGTCTCCCGCAGGCGCCGTCCGACTACGACCCCATCCAGAACATGGACGGTGCGAAGGCGCGCCGCGCGCTGGTGCTCGACGCGATGGTCGAGAACGGCTACGCGACGGCCGCCGAAGCCGACGTGGCCAAGAACGAGGAGATCGTCGTCAAGCCCGTGACGACCTCGCTCTACGCGCCGTGGTTCACCTTCCGTGTGCGCGAGCAGCTCGTGCAGGTGCTCGGCGAGAAGGCGGCCTATCGCGGCGGATATGACGTCTACACGTCGCTCGACTGGAACATGCAGCAGCTCGCCGAGAAAGAGGTGCGCCAGCACGTCGACGCCCTCAAGGGCAACAACGTCAACAACGCAGCACTCATCACCATGGATCCGAAGACCGGCGAGATCCTCGCGTATGTCGGAAGCTACGACTACTACATGCACACACCGCAGGTGCAGGGGGACTACGACCACGCCGGCATCGCGTATCGCCAGCCAGGGTCGACCTTCAAGCTCTTCACGTACCTGACGGGGATGCTCAAGGCGGGCATGACCGCGTCGACTCAGCTTTACGACATCCAATTCAACATGCCGGACGGAACCGGCAAGAGCTACAGCCCGGTGGACGCGACGAAAGAGCAGCACGGCCCGGTCACGATCCGGCAGGCGCTGCGCGAGTCATTGAACCTCCCCGCGTTGCAGGTGACGCGGACCGTCGGCGTGGACGCGATCATCGACACCATCCACCAGCTCGGCATCAACCGCGACTGGGACCGCTCGCGTCTCGGACTCTCGTTCGGTATCGGCGCCGGTGAGATGCGCCTCATCGATATGGCGAGCGCGTACCAGGTCATCGCGAACATGGGCATGCGCGTCGAGCCGACGTACATCCTCAAGATCGTCGACCCGTCGGGCAAGGTCGTGAAGGACTACTCGAAGCCCGAGGGCCGGCAGGTGATCGACCAGCGCTATGCCTGGGTCATGGCCAACATCCTCAAAGACAACACCGACACCGGCCCGAACGGCTCGTTCGTTTTCTCTTCGTTCACGTCGATCGGCCGGACCGCCGCCCTCAAGACGGGCACCACCGACAATCTGCAGGACGTCCTCGCGATCGGATTCGTTCCGCAGCGGCTCACGGCGATCTGGATGGGCAATTCCGACAACTCGGAGATGCGCGGGATTTCGTCGGCTCTCGGGCCGGGAATTCTTTGGCGCGACTACATGAAGACTGTCGTTGCCTCACTCCCGGCGGAGTGGTACCCACGTCCGGAGGGGATCGTCGACAAGACCGTGTGCGTGAACCCGATCAAGACCGGTGGCAACGGCTCGGGCCTGCTGCCAGGGCCGAACTGCCCCGCGGGCTTCAGGTGGACCGAGCAATACGTGCAGGGCACCGAGCCGACGACGGACGACCGCAACTTCTACACGTCTTGCGGGATCAACCTCCGCGCGCCGTTCCTGGACTGGCAGGCCGACTACAACCGATGGGCATCCGGCGCGGTATCCGGCGCCTACAGCTACGGCCGCTTCAGCTGGCGGATCTGCGGGTTCGCGCCGAAGCCGAGCGAGGCGCCGTCGCCTTCGCCCGGTGCGAGTAGCCCGCCCGGCGCGACGCAACCACCTGGCCGGTCGACGCCGACCCCGAGACCAACAAAGAAGCCATAGGTTCGTGCGCCGCTGCGCGGCGCTCGACCGTCCTGCTCCTTCGCCTTCAGCTCCGAAGTAAGCAAAGCGCGGATTCGTCCCTAGACTCGGCCGCGTGAGGGCGGTCACCGGCGCGTCCTTCTATGCGCCCGTCGAGGGCGAGCTGCGCGAGCTCGAGCGGCGCCTGCTCGAGGTCGGGCGCGGCGCGCATCCGGTCTTCCGCGACGCGGTGGCGCACCTCTTCACGACGCCGGGCAAGCTCCTTCGGCCGACGCTCGTTTTCCTATCGTCCCGATTCGGCCCCGACCAGGACCGCGATGTGGTGTTGAACCTCGCGGAGTCGCTCGAGCTCGTGCACACCGCATCGCTCGTGCACGACGACGTCGTTGACCGCGCCGCGATGCGCCGGAACATCCAGACCGTGAATGCGAAGTGGAACGACGACGTCGCGCTCATCGTGGGGGATTACCTTTTCGCGAAGGCATACGCGCTCGCGGCGGTGCTTCCGAAGCCGGAAGTCATCGCTATCGTCGCGCAGACCGTTTTCGCGCTCTGCGACGGAGAGCTCGGCGAGATCACCGCGACGCCCTCGCTCCCGAGCGAGTCCGCGTACTTGGATCGCATCGAGCTCAAGACCGCATCCCTGTACGCGGCGTGCAGCCAGGGC
>DASWCR010000154.1:0-7061 GCA_036389995.1 Candidatus Limnocylindria bacterium
AGCGGTGACGGTCGCCGAGCGTGGCACGTCGTCGAAGAGTGCGAGCTCGCCGAAGACCGCGCCGTCCCGCTCGACGGCGACGACGACCTCGTGCCCTTCCTCGTCCGGGATGGCGACCTTCACTGACCCCGAGAGGATCACATAGAGGTGCCCTCCTGCGTCGTCGCGGTGGAACACGACCTCATCGCGTGAGAAGCGCCGCGGACGAAGGTGAGAGGCGAGCTCCGTTCGCTCTGCATCGCTGAGTGCGCTGAAGACCGGCACGCCTGCGAGGACGCGCGCGACCGCCTCGGCGTCCACGGCGCGGAACGATACGCTCGCGCGTGCGTCTGCATCCCCAACAAGAGTGAGACGCGCGAAGAATCATTGCCCGAAGGTACTGATCGCCGAGAGTACGACCGTCCCGTTTTGGCCACATCGCATGCTCGCTCGCTTGACTCGGTCCAAAGCCACCCGAAGACTTGCCGTTAGCGGGCCGTTACACGCGTAGAGGAAGGGAAAACTCTGAAACTCGCCACGCTTGCGGCTGTCCTGTGGTACCTGGCTGGTTTGTTCACCACCTTCCCGACGGAGGTATCTCCGCTCGGGCAGGCGGCAACGGCCGGCCAGTTCCGCGCTTTTTGGGCGGATGCTTTCGGCGAAGGCATAAACGACCAGTCGCAGATCGACGCGCTCGTCGCGGACACCAAGGCGGCGCACGCGAACGCCGTCGTCGCTCAGGTCGTGCGGCGAGGCGACTGCTTCTGCCTCCGGTCGGGACTACCAGTGAACGAGTCGATCGCCCCCGGATTCGACCCCCTGCAGGCGCTCATCACCACGGCGCACGCGCAGGGCATCGAAGTCCACGCGTGGGTGATCGCGAACGCGATGTGGAACAGCACCACGCCGCCGAAGGACCCAAATCACATCTTTAACCTGCACGGACCCAATGCATCGGGACGCGATAACTGGGTCATGACGCGTTCGGATGGCGTCTCGAAGCTGAGCGACGACTGGATGCTCGACCCTGGCCATCCCGACGCAGCCGCGTGGGTCGCGAACGCCGCGACGAGCATCGTCCGCAACTACGACGTCGATGGCATTAACCTCGATCGCATTCGGTACCCCGACGGAAATCTCGGTTCGCTCGTGCCCTCGTGGGGCTACAACGCAACGGCTCTCGCGCGCTTCCGTGCCGAGACCGGTCGGAGCGACACCCCGTCGAACACCGACCCGCAGTGGACGCAGTGGCGCCGCGATCAGGTCACCGGGATCGTCCGCCGGATCTATCTCGAGTCGACCGCGCTCAAACCGCGCATCCGCGTGTCGGCGGACGTGATCACCTATGGGTACGGGCCACAGACCACGGGCAGCTGGGAGAACACGCGCGCGTACGCCGAGCAGCTGCAGGACTGGCGCGGGTGGCTGCGCGAAGGGATCCTCGACACAGCGATGCTCATGAACTACAAGCGCGACTCCCTCGCGAACCAGCACCAGATGTACGACGAGTGGAGCGAATTCGCGAAAGACAATCAGTACCGCCGCTCCGTGGCGATCGGATCGGCCCTCTACCTGAACGACATCGCCTCGAGCGTGAGCCAGGTGCGTCGCGCGCTCGCTCCGAGCGCGGCGGGCAACAGCGCCATCGGTTGGGTCGGCTACTCGTACCGAACGCCCGACGCGATGACCGACGCTGGCACGCGAAGCGGCGCGATCGGTCGGGCAGAGCTCATCAAAGCGTTGACGCAGCCGTCGCAGTACGACACGGCGGCTCAACCGATATTCGCCGACGCGCCGAGGGTGCCCGCGATGACATGGAAGTCCCAGCCGATCTTTGGCCACCTGCGCGGCACAGCCGTCGCGACGAACGGCACGCCGCTCACCGGCACTGTGCTGCATCTCGTCGAGCCGAGCGCGGGGGCCGTACTTCGAACGACGACCACTGACGGAAGTGGGTGGTTCGGCTTCGTCGACCTTCCGATCGGGACCTATCACGTGATCACCGATTCGACCCGCGTTAGCGGCGGTGTCCTCGGTCAGGCCACGATCGTCGCGGGAACAGT
Organism: Candidatus Limnocylindria bacterium; assembly: GCA_036389995.1. Lineage (GTDB taxonomy): Bacteria > Chloroflexota > Limnocylindria > P2-11E > P2-11E > 3-1-20CM-2-70-9. Next base: position 2,043 of record DASWCR010000154.1, read on the forward strand.
GAGCTTCCTGAGCGCGGCCGCGCCAATTTCCACCCCCACGCCGACGCCGTCAGCGTCGCCCTCGCCGACAACGTGCGAGCGCACTGATGGCCCAGGCATCGCGGCGCCCGCGAAGGTCGCTTCGGGCGTCGCGGGTTTCCACGCGACCTGGTATGGGCAGAGCGGTTACTCGACGCTGTGCCCGGGTGAGACCGCGACGGCCGTCGTCGCCTACTACAACAGCGGCACGCGCGGGTGGCTCGCCGACACGATGGGACAGGTCGCATATCTTGGAACGTGGAACCCCGAGCCGGGTCAGGACCGAGCCTCGATGCTCGGCGGCAACGGCGAGGCCGGATCGCCGGACACCGGATGGCCGCGCTACAACCGCGTCGCCGCGCAGCCTGCAGAGTGGGTCGGCCCGAATCAGGTCGCCTGGTTCCAGTTCACGATTGTTGCTCCGACGGTCCCGGGAACATATCGCCTTGCGATCCGCCCTCTGGTCGAAGGCGCGCAATGGATGGAGGACTTCGGCGTCTTCTGGATCGTGACGGTGCGAGCGCCCTAGGGGCGCTAGCGCACGGACACCGTCGTGATCTGAGCGGTCTCGCCGCCGTACGAGAACAGCAGTTGGTAGACCCCCGGCTGCACGTTCGTCGGGATCTGGAGAAGGATGCGACCGTTCCCATCGAGAGTCCCGTTCACGGCGCGTCGGTTGGAAACGGTGACCGGGTCGTTCAGAAAGATTCCGAAGGCGCCCGTGCCGGCCCTGCCGTTCGCGAGGACGACCGCGAACGACGCCGGAAGCGTCGAATTACGCACGGCCGTCACCGGACCGGTGTAGGTGACGACCGTTCCGTTCTTCAGCGTGTACGACGGGCCGGCGGGCCGCGGACGCGGCGTCGCGGGCACCGGAGTGGCGGGCGCGGCCGTCGGGTCGGGTGTGGGTTCGGCAGTCGGGGCCGCGGTCGGTTCCGTCGACGCCGGGACGTTGCTCGCCGCGATCGCACCCGATGGTGCCGGTGTCGCGCTCGGATTCATGAGCCCGGGCGCCGCGACGGCGACGCCGCCGACGAGCGCGAGAAGGACGACGGCTCCCACGAGTATCGGCAGCGGGTTCCGCTTCTTCGTGCTCTTGGTCTCGTGACCGATCGCTGCGTCCGGAACGCGGTAGGCACCGCGCCAGTGCGCCGCGAGCTGACGACCCATCGGGCCTAGTACTGTCTGGATCCACTCGTTGTCCTCGGTATCGAGGAACCACGTTTGGATGGCGTGGATGTCATGCGGAGCCGGCGGCGGTTTAGCCGCGCCGCCACGTTCCTGCACCCACATCTGTTCGACGGGATTCCAAGTGAAGACAGGAGCTTCCTGGCGACCCACCACATCCATCACCGCTAGGTTAACGGGCATGCTGGCGAGGTTGACCCGTTCATGGGTCGCGGTAGGAACGCAATCGGTGGGCGGCGGTACTAGTACTTTGCTACTGATTCGACGCCTCGCCGTCGATCGCGAGCGATGGATGAGCGCACGCGAATTCGGCGAAGCCTGGGCGCTGTCGCAGCTCTCTCCTGGTATCCACCTCGTAGCGCTGGCCGGTCTCATCGGACGCCGCGCGGCCGGCTGGCGCGGCGCCGCCGCCGCGGTCGCCGGAATGATGATTCCGGCCGCGGCGATCACCATCGCGCTCACGGCCGCGTATAGCGTGATCGCCGCATCACCCATCGCGCGCGCCGCCCTTGCCGGCGTCGCCCCGGTGACCGGAGGGATGACGATCGCGACCGCGGCCCTCCTGGTCCGCGCGTCGGCACGACATGGCCGCGCGCATTTCACCATCGACGTCGCCGTCTCGGTCGCCTTCGTCGTGGCTGCCGCGCTCCTGGGCGTGCCAACGCTCGCCGCTATCGGAGCCGGGGCATTGATCGGCGCACTCGCCCTGGGCCGGGAGCGACCGACCTCGCACGAGAGTTCGGTCGGCTGACGGTGGACGCGCTCGCGCTCTTCGGCGTGTTCCTCAAAGCATCCGCACTGTCGCTCGGCGGGCTCTCGTCATTGCCGCTCCTGCGCGCGGACCTCGTCGCGCCTGGGATCGCGACCGATGATCAGGTCGTGCAGGCGATCGCGATCGGGCGCATCTCGACCGGGCCGAATGGTCTGTACATCGTCAGCCTCGGGTATCTCATTGGCGGAGTGGTCGGCGCCACCGTGGCGCTCCTCGCGGCATCACTTCCGCCACTCGTGATCGTGCCGATCACCGCATTCGCGCGCCGCTGGCTGCTCGCGACACCAGTCGCGGGACTCGTGCGGGGCGTTGCGCTAGCGACCGCGGGCCTGCTCGTCGCGACCGGGCTCGGAATAATGAGTGCGACAGGAACGGCCAGCTGGTGGCAGCTCGCATTGGCCGCGATCGCGACAGTTCTGACCTATCGAGGCACGCTCCATCCCGCGATCGTGATCGCGATCGGCGCTGCCGCGGGACTCACACTCGGCCGCTGAGCCGAGCTTGCTTTGCGGGTGGCACGGGGGAGCGGGTTGCGCGCGAGCCGTTGACCGGCCGCGTCAGCCGCGAGCGGGGCCGAGTGGTGGGGAGCGGACCGGTAGGCGAGCGCGCGACCCCGACCCGCTTCGCGGTCAGGGGCCCCTACCCCTGGGACAGGACCCGCAACGCGACTCGAACGAAGGCGGCTAGCCCTCTTCTGGCGCGACCGCAGCGACGATCGCGAGATCTTGCGGACGGACCTTCGATGGGTCGAACTTCCGAACATTTGCAGTCATTCGAGTGAGCATCTCCGACATCGTCATCGGCGGTCCCTCTCCCTTTTTGGATGGGATCCAGCGAACAGGGTTGCACCGCGCGACAACCACTTGCCGTAGGTATGGACTCTTCATGCCTCGTTCCTGAAGAGCTTTCACGTGCACGGCGACGCGGTCATCAATGTCCATGAGGCGAACCGCCCACTGATCCCGCTGGCGTAGAGCAGCCGGAAGCGCCGTCTCGAGAAATCGATCGACCCGGCGCAGCATCGAGTTGTAGGAGGACCCGGCGAAACGATCGCGTTTCTCGTAGGCCGCCCCCAACGTGAGGAAAGCGGGCGACTCGAAGCTCGTCGCGTGGTCCGACTCCTTGGAGCGCGGCGACTCCTTCGCCAGTGCGCGCGCCATGCGGATGACCTCGAGCGCGCGGTCACGCAGGTTATGAGCCTTCTCTGTGTTGAGGGCGAGGATGCGGTATGCAAGTGCCGGGTCGTCCGTCAGAAGCGCGGTGATCGCGCGCAGACCGAGCTGCTTCGCCGCGGCAAGGCGGTGCCGGCCGTTCGGGGACCAAAAGCCATCTCCACTCGGGATCGCAATCACCGGGTCAAGAAACAGACCCGATGCGCCAATCGCGACCGCCAGTCGATCTGAATGGGTACGCGAGAGGTCCCGCTGGAACGGCGTCGGTTCCACGCTCGCGATCGGCAGAGACGCGAGGACGAGTGGTAGTCCTGCGTACGGATCGCGGTACGACGCAAGGACCGAGCCCTTGGCTTTCTCGACCCGCTCGGTCAGGGCGCTGACGTGTTCGTCGGTACGATCGAGCGCCGACTCGCGGGCCTCCGGCCCGCGCGGCTCGGCCGGTCCGCGCTTGCGCCGCGTCGTTTTGCGGGTCGTCGTCTTTTTCGTCGCCGTCTTCTTTGCTGGGCTCATGACTCCCCTCCTGCCGCCGGGGCCGCCTCCGCGACCGGGCGTCGCGGGCTCGCCGCAGTGAAGTCTCGCAGGGACTTCCCCCGGGTGGCGGCGGCCGTCAGCGCGCCACCGATGGCGAGGGCTCCGATCGTGGCTGCGCCGGGAGCGCCGAAGAGCGCGGCCGCAACGCCGGTTTCGACCTGCGACGCGCTCGTGAGTCCGCGCGCAGCGATGAGGATGAGAGACATTACGCGACCGCGATAGGCGTCCTCGGCGACGATCTGCGCGATGGCGTTCCGCAGCGCGCCCCACGTCGCGTCAGCGAAGCCGAGCACCGCCAGCACCGCGACCGAGAGCAGGAACGATCGCGACCACGCGAAGACGAGCAAGGCGGTCGCGTACAAGGCGCCCGAACCGAGCATGAATGCGCCTTTGCGGCGAATGTCTCCGACCAGCAGCAGCACGACCATGCCGGCGATCGCCCCGGCGCCGATGCTCGAGAGAAGCACTCCAAGCCCTTCCGGTCCGGCGCCGAGCACGTCGCGGGCGAAGATCGTCATGAGCGCCTGGTTATGCCCGAAGACCGAGAACGTCGCTTCCATCACCAGCACCAGCGGCAGCACTGTGCTGGCCCGGACGTATCTGAGCCCGCCCATGAGCTCGCTCCGAATCGATCCGCGCAAGGGACCTACGGCGATCGGTGGGATGCGCATCGCGAGGAGACCGCCGATGATCGCGAAGTAGCTCGCCGCGTTCACGAAGAACGGGGCGGCGACGTTGACGCGGGCGATCAGGACACCGGCGATTGCTGGGCCGACGAGCTGGCCGGTCTGGAACAACATCGCGTTTAGCGTGATCGCGTTCTGCAGCTGCCCGCGCGGCACGAGCATCGGGAAGAGCGACTGTCGACCTGGGGCGTCGAACGCGGCGATCGTCGCGTTCACGAGACTGATCAAGTAGACGTGCCAGAACGCGACATGACCGGTGACGACGAGAGTCCCCAGCAAAAGGGATGTCACCACCGATGAGCTCTGAGTGATGAGGAGCAGGCGGCGTCGTTCGACTCGGTCCGCGACGGTGCCGCCGATGAGCGCGAACGCGAAGATCGGCGCGGCACGGAACACGCCGTTCAGACCGAGGAGGAACGGCGAATCGGTCAGCTGATAGAGGAGCCACGACGTCGCGGTGAGCTCAATCCACGTACCCGACATCGAGACGAGCTGACCGATCCAGTAGAGCGCGTAGTTGCGGTGCGCGAGCGGCGCGAGGCCGGGTGGTGGAAAGCGGCTCACGACATCAGCGTTGGCGGAACTGGCGGATGTGCCGGCGCGCGACCCCCTTACCTTTCCCTTCTTTGGGAATGATGCTGATCGAGCC
>DASWCR010000155.1:0-7275 GCA_036389995.1 Candidatus Limnocylindria bacterium
GAAGAGCTGCTGCGCACGATCACCACGGCCCACCGCGAGCTGGCGCAGCTCGTGGAGCGCATCAGCGACGACCGGCTGCGGGATCCGGCAATGGGCGACTGGAAGGGCAAGGACGTGCTCGCGCATCTGGCCTGGTGGCACGACCACTCGGTGCTCGTGATCGAGGGCCTGCGCGCCGGCCGCCAGCCGTACGACGGGACCGATCCCGCGAACACCACCGATGGCTTCAACGAGCGCGTCCACCGCGAGCACCTCGACGATCGCCCGGACGTGACGCGGGTTGCGTTCCATCAATCGTTCGAGCGGCTCCTGGCGGCGATCAAGCCCCTGACCGACAACGACCTGTTCGGCGCGGACCGGTGGCCGTGGCTGGGCGAGGAAGCGCTGGTGGAGACGCTGCTGTGGGACACCTCGCGCCACTACGAGGCACACCACGAGCACTTGGCGCCGTTGGCCCAGAACGCCCGGACATAAGCTGGCCGGTCCTAGCGACCGCGGTCGCACATCACCTGCGACAATTGGGCGCTCATGGCCGTCCTCGCACGCCCTCAGCAGGCCGACGATGTCGCGGAGATCCTGGTCACCACGGATCAGATCGCCGCGAAAGTGCGCGAGCTCGGCGCGCGCATCGCGACTGATTACCAGGGCAAGGATCTGGTCCTTGTCTCGATCCTCAAGGGAGCGCTTCCCTTTCTCGCCGATCTCATGCGCGCGACGCAGATCCCGCTGGCCCTCGACTTCCTGGAGGTGTCTTCGTACGGCGCCGGCACGGAGTCGACCGGGGCGGTGCGGATCCTCAAGGACCTCGCGAATCCGATCGAGGGCCGGCACGTGCTCGTAGTCGAGGACATCCTCGACACCGGCCACACCCTGTCGTACGTCTTCGATCATCTGCGCGCGCAACGGCCTGAGTCGGTCCGCCTGTGCGTGCTCCTCGATAAACCCGCACGCCGCGTGATCCCGATCGACATCGACTACCGCGGCTTCGAGATCCCCGACAAGTTCGTCGTCGGGTACGGGCTTGATTACGCCGAGCGGTACCGCAACCTGCCGTTCGTCGGCGTGCTCAAGCCGGAGGTGTACGCGAGGAGATCGTGAAGATCTGGCTCGCGCGCCTCCTCGTCATGGCGGTCGTTTTCGCAGCGATACCCATGCGTGCCGCAGCATCGAACACGCCGCTCGCCCCCCTTCCATCGACGATCCGCGTGAACATCGCGCTCCTCGGCACGACCTACGCGAAGATCGGCTCGACCGGCTCGCTCACGGTCACACGAGAGGGCGGCGCGACCCTCTATCAGGGATATGCGAATACGGTGGCCCGGCGCGGGGTGCGGCGGCTTGCCGATCCGAGTCACGCGCTGGTCGGCGTCCGCGATCCGGGCGAGCGCCGCAGCCTTCTCCAGCTATTCCGGCAGACGCGCCTTCATGCGGAGGTCGAGGACATTCCGATCGTGACCATTCCCTTCGAGTTCGCGGTCGAGAGCGATGGCTCGGGTCCGCTCGCCGCGCCGCTCTTTTCCGCGCAACAGATCACCCCAATGCATTACGTCGCGAGCGGCGGTCTCCTCACGTTCAACGGGCGCGCCTATCGGGGCACGCTCGATCTCACGCGCGACGACGAGGGCGACATGATCGTGGTGAACGAGGTCGACACCGCCTCGTACCTGGCATCGGTGGTCGGCTCGGAGGAGCCCACGACCTGGATGCCCGAGGCGCTCGCGGCGCAGGCGATCGCGGCGCGCACCTACCTGTCCAGGCACCTCGGCAAGCACGACAACTACGACCTCGAAGGCGACACCCGCGACCAGGAGTACGACGGACTCGCGGGTGAATCCGATTCCACCGTGAAAGCCGTGCAGCGCAGCGCCGGGATGATCGCCACGTACCGCGGTTCGGCGATCGAGGCGCTCTACTCCGCGAATGCGGGCGGCATCACCGAAGACAGCGAGAACGTCTACGCCAACGCGCTGCCGTACCTTCGCTCGGTCCCGTCTCCGGCCGACGACGTCGCGCAGGCATCGTCATGGGGTCACACGAGCTGGGAATGGACGACCGAGTTCACAGCTCCCCAGCTCCGCAGCTACATCGGCGCACGCGGTATCGACGTCGGCGATCCCCAGCGGATCGACCTGACGCGACTTACCGCGACCGGACGCGTGCTCTCGGCGAAGATCGTGGGGTCGAGCGGCAGCCGCGACATCGGCAAGGACGCTTCGCGTTATTACTTCGGCCTACGCAGCACGCTCTTCACCGTGGAGACGCATCCCGAGGAAACGGAGTACGTCGAGGCCTCGAACGTGGAGCGCACAAGGCAGCTCGAGTTCCTCGGCGCGTCCGTCGAGCGGACGTTCACAGTGAGCGTCAAGGACCCCGACCGCACGATCCACACGCTTCGTGTCCTTGGATGGGAGTACCGGCTCCCCGCACATTTCGTGTTCATCGGCAAGGGATACGGGCATGGTGTTGGAATGTCGCAGTGGGGCGCCCAGGGAATGGCACTCGGCGGCCAGTCGGCGGAGGAGATCCTGAAGCACTACTACCTGGGGATCGACATCACGACCGTCGGGGGCGCGTAGCCGGAGTCGCCATCGCCGCGGTCCTTGCGGCCGCGGCGTGGCTCATCGCGTTCGTCACCTGGTCGACCGAGCCCGCGGGCTATGACTTCGTCGCGTTGTACGCGGCGGCCCGGCTCGTCGCGACCGGTGCCGCGGCCTCCGTGACCGACGCGAATGCGCTCCTCACGATGGAGCACGCGGCGCTTTCCGAGCGGACGATCTTCTTGAACAACCCCAACCCGCCCGCGCTCGCGCTCCTCATGGCGCCGCTCGGCGCGCTCCCGATCGTGCCCGCCTACGCGATCTGGGCCGCGCTCGGCGCCGTGGCCCTCGCGGCCGCGGCGTACTACCTCGGCCGCCTGGCCGATCCGCGACAGCGCATCCGCCTTCTTCCGTTCGCCATTCTCGCACCGCCCTCACTCATCGCGCTTGCCGAGGGGCAGACAACGCCGTTCGTGCTGCTCGCGGTCGCGGCGTCTCTTCGGGCGCCGCCGCTCTGGTCGGGCGCGCTCCTGGGTCTCGCCGCCTTCCGTCCGCAGCTTCTTCCGCTCTTCGCACTCGTCGCGCTGACCGAGCGCCGGCGTGCGGTCGGTCTCGTGATTACCACCGTGATCGTCGCGCTCGTTTCGCTCGCGACCGTCGGCTTCGAGGGAATGGCGCGCTACCCGGACCTGCTCACGCGAATCGCGACCGAGCTTCGCCCGGGCGAGCTCGGCGTCGCCGCGCTGGTGCGCCGAGTGATTGGTGGTGAGGAGATCGTCTTGAACGCCGCGCTCGCAGTGCTGCTCTATGCGGTCGCGGGGGCTGCCATTCTCATTCGTTCACACATGTTCACGACGCGTGTCGTCGATGCGTCGACCTGGTCGATCCTGGCGGCGCCGCATGCCCTGCTGCACGACGGCGTGATGGCATATCCAGCAGTCGCCAATGCAGCGACGAGCACGCGCGCGACCGTCATATGGGTTGGGACCGGAATCATCAGCGCGCTGATTCAACAGGCGGGAATTCCTGTGGCGCCCATATGGCTACTCGCAATTTGGATTTTCGGGCGACGGTAGGCGCAGGCCCGGCGGGTGGCACGGCGCAGCGGGTCTCTCACGAAGCGCGGGTGCCCCGGGGACCCGCCCGCAGCGAACGCCAGTGAGCTGCAAGGCGGGGAGGGTACGCTGAGGGAGAGACCCGCGTAGCCGGGACAGGACCCGCCGGCCTTGCGACCTAGACCGGAGCTACTCGCCCTTGAACTTTTGCGAGTTCCCCATGTGCGGCCATACGCGCTCCTGCCCGATCTGCAGGAGCTGACGCGTGTGATTCCGGTCGTGATGGATCCACTCGTGGAGCAGGTCGCGGACCCTGAGCTGACCTGCCATCGGGTGCGCAATGCTCTTCCCGAGATCGCCCGACTTGAGCGATCGCACGAGCTTGATGCTGTCGTTGCGGATGCCCATGAACTCCATCCAGAGGCTCTGGCCCATGCGCGCGCAGTCGTTCCGCTCGTTCGCGACGGCCTCCTGGTCCCACGCGCTCGTCTTCTCCTTGCCGGCCAGGATGTCGCGGATGCGACCGGCGAAGCCGCGCTTCTCCGCCTCGACGAGGTGACCCACGACCTGGTTGGCGCACCACTCTTTGGGGTCGAAGTGCCAGCCGCTGTCATCACCAAGGGCTGTGAGCTCGGACTCGATGAGGGCGCAGGTCGCTTCGAGATATTCGGCGACCTGATCGGTCGTGAGCTCCGACGTCGCGGTCATGTGACGAGCTGGGGAGCGCTCCGGATCGGGATCTTCACCTTGAGCACGACGTTGCCGTCCGCGCGCGCCTCGTGCGTCGATTCACCGTGGAGGAGCTCCAGACGCTCGCTCCGCCGTATGCCGGATTGGAGCTCGCCGTCGGGCGGCAGCTCTTTGCCGTCGCTCTGGAGCAGCACGTCGAGCGTGTCTTCCTTCCACTGCAGGCCGAGGACGATGTCTTTGGCCTGCGCCTTGTCGATGCGCTCGACGAGCGAGTCCTGGATCAGACGGAAGATCGCGACCTCGTCGTCGGACGGCAAGCGGCGATCCCGGCCGGTGCTCGAGAAGTCGATCCGCACTCCGTGCTTGTCGATGAGCGTCTGCACATAGCGGCGGAGCGTCGGCACGAGACCGAGGTCGTCGAGGATCATCGGACGCAGCTCGAAGATGAAGCCGCGCAGCTCCTGCAGCGTCTTGTTCACCATCTGCCGGAGGGACGCGAGCTCGCCGCGCGATTTCTGCGCGTCGACGTCGAAGAGCCGCTCGCTAATCTCTGACTGCAGCACGACGTTCGCCATCGCCTGCGCTGGACCGTCATGGACCTGCCGCGCGATGCGCTTGCGCTCCTCCTCCTGGGTGTCGACGACTGCTTGAAGGAGACGGCTCTCGTCGATGAGCGGCGCGGTGTCGGGCGGAAGCGGCGGGGCGGTGTACTCAGCGAGTTGGCGCTGCGCCGTCGCGAGGATCTGCGCGCTGCGGTCGATGAGCTTCCGCTTTGACTGCAAAGAGTTGAGCTGACCTTCCATCGTCATGCGGCGGGCCATCGCGGCGGCGTGCTCGTCCGTCGCGCCGAAGATCTCTTCGCGCTGGAAGTTGCCCGGGTTCCTCCGGATCTCCTCGACCTTCGCCTTCATCTGGTCTTCGCGAGACTTGAGGCGGTTCACCTCGGTCTGCGTCGACTCGACAAGGAGGTCGAGCTCGCGGATCTCGGCCGTGACCTTCTGCTGCTCGGTCGCGATCTCCGCGAGGACGCTTGGGGGTGCCATCGTCAATTACCGATCTCCGGTCCCTTGATCCAGCCTTGCCTGATCGCGTACACGACCGCCTGCGTGCGGTCGTTCACCGACAGCTTCCGAAGAATGCTCGACATGTGATTCTTCACCGTTTGCTCGGAGATGGCCAGAGCGTAGGCGACCTCCTTGTTGGTCATGCCCTGAGCGATGTTGTCCAGGATCTGCACCTCACGGGGCGAAAGCGGCGCGAAGACGTGTGTCGACCCCGGACCATACACGGAAAGCTCGCGGAACTCAGCGAGGACCTTGGAGGCCACCGCCGGCCGGCTGAAGATCTTCTCATTGATGATGAATTGGCCGGCCCGCACTTTGCGGATCGCGTCGATGAGCTCGGCGGGCTCGCAATCCTTGTGGAGATACGCCGCGGCACCAGCTCGGATGGCCTCGAAGAGGATCTGCTCCTGATCCTGGGCGGTGAGGATGATGACGCCGACGGCCGGGAGCTCGCGCCGGACGCGCTGCGTCGCTTTGATGCCGGATAGCCGCGGAAGATCGACCTCGATGACCAGCACGTCCGGCTCCAGCTCGTTCGTCTTCGCGACGGCCTCTTCGCCGTCGGAAGCCACGCCGATGATCTCCATGTCCGACTCTTTCTCGATGACCTGCCGGATGCCCATGGTGGTGATGCGACTCGCATCGGCGAGAAGGATCCGGATCGCGCGTTCGGGCCTTTCGCTCATTCCTGCTCCTTGTGAGCTCGCTCGTTGCGGCGCGCGCGGAGCGGCTCAACCTTCTTTTCGACGGGTAGGAGCAGCGTGACCGCCGTTCCCTTGCCCGGTGTTGACTGGATCTGAAGCGTGCCGCCGATGAGCTCGGCGCGTTCGCGCATGGAGAGAAGCCCGACCGACTTTTTGTGGCGGGCGGCCTTCACGAGATCGAAGCCCATCCCGTCGTCGGTCACGTGGAGGACCCAGCTGTCGTTCGCGCGGGACCACGCGATCCCGACCGAGCTCGCGTGCGCGTGCTTGTGCACGTTCTGCAAGCCCTCCTGCATGACGCGGTAGACCGCGAGCTCCGCCATCGGACTGAGCCCGGTGTCCTTGAGATCGAGCTGGCTCGAGACCTTGATGCCGCAGCGCGCTTCCCACTCGGACGCGTAGTTGCGCATCGCCTCCGCGAGACCGAGCTCGGTCAGCTCGGGTGGACGAAGGTCGTAGATCATTCCGCGGACCGAGTCGAGCGAGCCACGGAACTGGCCTTTGAGATTCGACAGCTCGGTGCGAAGGGTCTGACGGACCTCGGCCGGAGCCCGTTCGGCTATGCGCTCGAGGTACTCGACTTCGAAGATCGCGTTCGCGAGCACCTGGGCTGGTCCGTCGTGAACGTCGCGGTAGAGCCGCTCACGCTCGGCCTCGAGGCTTCCGAGCACGCGCTGAGCGACCTCGACCGACACATCAGCGCTGTCCGACGAAGGATCGATGCCTGAACCGAGCAGATACGCGGCGCTCGACTCGATGTGCTGCACCACCAACTGCAATTGCTTCAGACGGCGGTAGTCGCGCTGCGTTTCGCCGTCGAGCTCGCCGTTGGTCGTCTGGCGTCTTTTGTCCTCGGCGTGTTTCTGATATGTGCGCGCGTACCTCTCGACCTGCTGGCGCAAGTTGCGCACCTCGAGCCGCAAGGCGTCGACGATGGCGTCAAATTGCGCGTCGAGATCGTCGGGCTGACGGACAGCGTGAGTGGTCTCTTTCGTGGTTCGAAGTATCGCTCAGGGCACTCGCAACATCACCCATTCGGGGGTTCGCGCGAGTATCGGCCAGCCGAGCGCGACGCCCTCGACCGCGATCGCGTCCGATGGAGCGACGAGCACCGTGCGAATGCCGCGCTTGGCGAGCACCTGCCGCCAATCCGGGTGCAGTCCGATGACGGCGCGATAGTCCTCGAGCGCTTCGCCGACGTATGGGAAGAGCCTTCCGTCGACGA
>DASWCR010000156.1:0-5611 GCA_036389995.1 Candidatus Limnocylindria bacterium
CGTAACCCTGACGCGGCGAACGCGATCCGTACGAACGGCATCATCATCGTCGTCTTCGCGGAATCTCTCGGCATCTTCTCGTTCGTCATCGCGTTCTTGCTCCAGGGCAAGGCTCTCTAGATGCCTTATGGCGTCCTTTTCGCTGCGGAAGGGCCGACCGGGCTCGTCGTTCACCCGTTCTGGGTGCTCGTCTCGATCGTCAACTTCCTCGTCATCCTTTACCTCCTGCGGCGGTACCTGTGGGGACCGATCCTGACCGTGCTCGCCAACCGCGCGGAGAAGATCCGCGAAGGCCTGGCGATGGCCGAGGCGGCGAAGGCCGAGCGCGAGCGCATGAAGGTGGAAGTCGAACGTCTCCTCGCGGACGCCCGACGTGAAGCGCAGGCGATCGGCGAGCGATTGACCAAGGCCGCGGAGGCGGCGGCCGGTGAGATCCGCATGGACGCGAAGAAAGAGGCCGATCGCATCCGCGAGCGTGGCCGCGAGGATGCGAAGCAGCTCCACGATCAGGCCCTCGCCCAGCTGCGCTCGGAGCTAGCAGGCATGGTCGTTCTCGCGGCGAGCCGCGTCCTCGGCCGCGAGTTGGACCCCGAGAAGCACCGCGCTTTGATCGAGCAATCTCTCGACGAAGCAGCCCCGCAGCTCACGGAACAGAGCTAGTTGGCCCTCTCCGGTTCGGCGGCGCGCCGCTACGCGGAAGCACTCCTCGCGCTCTCCCCGAACGAACGCGCCGTCGCCGAGCTCCGCACCTCGCTCGAAAAGCTCGCCCCGGTGTTCGACCGGGCAACGGTCGCCGCGCTTCGCGACCCGTCCGTTCCGACGAAGCAGCGCCTCGCCGCACTGAGCGCCGGGGTCGCGGGAGAGCCGGCCGCCGTCCGATCGCTCATGGTCCTTCTGCTCGAGGGCGAACGGATCGCGCTCGTGCCACAGATCGCCCTCGCGTTCGGCGACCTCGTCGACCGGCGCGAGGGAATCGCGAAGGCGCGCATTACGACAGCCGTCCCGCTCGGCGAGTCCGACCAGCGCGAGCTGGTGCGCCGTCTCGAGCGCGAGTCCGGACGGAAGCTTCGCGCGACCTTCGCGGTCGACCCGACGCTCATAGGGGGTGCGAAGGTGCAGATCGGCGACCACCTGATCGACTCATCCGTGCACGCCAAGCTCATCGCACTCGGGCGACAGCTCGCCTCATAGGAGGGGATCACCATGGCCACGACCTCGTCAGAGATCACCGACATCATCAAGGCGAAGATCAAAGGTTTCGAAGGGGGAGCCGAGTCGGTCGACGTCGGCACCGTGGTCGAGATCGGGGACGGGATCGCTCGCGTCTACGGCCTCGCGAACTGCAGGGCGTCCGAGCTGCTTGATTTCGGGAACGACGTCTTTGGCCTCGCCTTCAACCTCGAGGAAGACACGGTGAGCGCGATCATCCTGGGCGACTACACCGGCATCACTGAGGGCGGGGAGGTCCGCACCACCGGACGGATCGTGGAGACACCGGTTGGCGACGCGCTCGTGGGCCGAGTCGTGGACCCGCTCGGCCGAGCGCTCGACGGGAAGGGCCCCATCAACACAAGCAAGGCGCTGCCGGTGGACGTCGTCGCGCCGGGCGTGATCATGCGGCAGAACGTCGATACGCCGGTCCAGACCGGCATCAAGGTCATCGACGCGATCACCCCGATCGGGCGTGGGCAGCGCGAACTCATCATCGGCGACCGGCAGACCGGCAAGACCGCCGTCGCGATCGACACCATCATCAACCAGAAGGGCAAGGACCTCACCTGCATCTACGTCGCGATCGGCCAGAAAGAGTCGTCCGTCGCGAAGATCGTCGCGACCCTCGAAGAAGCGGGGGCGATGGAGCACACCATCGTGGTCATCGCGGGTGCTTCGGACCCGGCGACGCTCCAGTACCTCGCGCCGTTCGCCGCATGCGCGATGGGCGAATTCTTCCGCGACAGCGGCAAGGACGCGCTCATCGTCTACGACGACCTCACCAAGCACGCGTGGGCTTACCGGCAGGTCTCGCTTCTCACCCGGCGCCCGCCCGGCCGGGAGGCGTATCCGGGCGACGTCTTCTACCTGCACTCGCGCCTGCTCGAGCGCGCTGCGCGCCTGAACAAGGAGGAGGGCGGCGGCTCGCTGACGGCCCTTCCGATCATCGAGACGCAGGCGAACGACATCTCCGCGTACATCCCGACGAACGTCATCTCGATCACCGACGGTCAGATCTACCTGGAGACGGACCTCTTCAACCAGGGTCAGCGGCCCGCCATGAACACCGGACTGTCGGTGTCGCGCGTGGGCGGCGACGCGCAGACAAAGTCGATGAAGGCGGTCGTCCGGAGTCTGAAACTCGAGCTCGCGCAATATCGCGAACTCGCCGCGTTCGCGCAGTTCGGCTCCGACCTCGACAAGGCGACGCAGCAGCAGCTCCGGCGAGGCGAGAAGGTCACGGAGATCATGAAACAGCCGCAGTACCAGCCGCTGCCTCTCGAAAAGCAGGTCGTGATCATCTTCGCGGCGACCAACGGATACATCGACGACGTTCCGAAAGAGCGCGTGGCCGCCTTCGAGCGCGACCTGTATCGGTTCATGGACTCGGTGGGCAAGAACGTCACGGCCAGGATCGCGAAGGACAAGAAATGGGACGCGGACATCGAGAAGGAAGTCCGCGCGATGCTCGAGGAGTTCAGGAAAACGAACCCGTACACCGACGAGAAGGCCCCCGCCGCACCGACACAGGACAAGAAGCCCCAAGCGCCTGCGAAGCCCGAAGGCAAGAAGGCGGAGCCGGCGGCGAAAACTCCTTCGCCGACGAAGGCCTAGCGCGTGCCTTCAGAGCGCGAGCTCCGGCGACGTGTCCGGAGCATCAAGAACATCCAGCAGGTCACGCGCGCGATGCAGCTCGTCGCCGCATCGAAGATGCGCCGCGCGCAGGCCGCCGTCCTCGCGTCGCGCCCGTACGAGGAGCGCCTCCGAACCGTCCTGAACGAGCTCGCACCGTATGCCGATCCCGAGACGAGCCCGCTCCTCGCGAAAAGGGAGGTCCGCCGCGTGGGGATCGTGCTCGTGACGACGGACCGCGGCCTGGTCGGCCCGATGAACGTGAATCTGATCCGGGCGGCGCTCCGCTTTTCGGAACAGCAGCCCGCGGCCTCGTTCGTCGCCGTCGGGCGCAAGGGCATCAATCAGCTGCGCCGTGTGCGCGCGACCGTGACCGCCGAGTTCCCCGGGATCCCTGACCGGCCCAGCAGCACCGACACGAACGTCATCGCGCGCGTCGCGGTCGAGGAGTTCGTGACGGGCAAAGTCGACGAGCTCTATCTCGCCTTCACCCGGTTCGTGAACACGCTGCGCCAGGAGCCAACGATCCGCCGACTCTTACCGTTCGTCCCTGAAGAAGAGGACCGGGACGACCAGCCGATCCTCCAGTACCTCTTCGAGCCGGATCCGGAGACGGTCCTGAACGAGGTCATCCCGAGACTCATCGAGGTCGCGGTCTTCCAGACCATTCTCGAATCGAAGGCGTCCGCGTTCTCGGCGCAGATGGTCGCGATGCGCAACGCGACGGACGCGGCCGGCGATCTCATCGACGACCTCACGCTCTCCGCGAACAAGGCACGTCAATCGCGCATCACCAAAGAGATGCTCGAGATCGCATCGGGGGCCGAGGCCCTCGGTAAGGGGTAGGAAAGATGGCTGTCGCCACGAAGGAAGCCACAAAGACGAAGGCAAAGGACGTGGGCAAGATCGTGCAGATCATCGGCCCGGTCCTCGACGTCCAGTTCGAAGAAGGCCACCTGCCCAAGATCTACGACGCGCTTATGGTCAAGCGAGAGGACGGCGGTGAGGTGATCGCCGAGGTCCAGCAGCACCTCGGCAACAACTGGGTGCGCGCCGTCTCCATGGCCGCGACCGATGGGCTCCGCCGCGGCATGGACGCGACATGGACCGGCGGGCCCATCACCGTCCCGGTCGGCGAGGCCACGCTCGGCCGGCTCTTCAACGTCATCGGCGAGCCGATCGATGGCAAAGGCGACGTGAAGGGCGATCGGCGCGATCCAATCCACCGCGCCCCGCCTCCGTTCACCGAGCAGTCGACGCAGGCGGAGATCTTCGAGACGGGCATGAAGGTCATCGACCTCATCTGCCCGTTCCTCAAGGGTGGGAAGTCCGCCGTCTTCGGCGGTGCCGGCACCGGCAAGACGATCGTGATCCAGGAGCTGATCCGCAACGTCGCGTCCGAGCACGGCGGCTACTCCGTCTTCTGCGGGGTAGGCGAGCGTTCGCGCGAGGGCACGCAGCTGCTCGGCGAGATGAAGGAGTCGGGCGTCATCGACAAGATGTCGATGGTCTTCGGTCAGATGAACGAGCCGCCGGGCGCGCGCCTCCGGGTCGCCCTCACCGGTCTCACGATCGCGGAGTACTTCCGCGACGAGCAGGGCCGTGACCTCCTGATCTTCATCGACAACATCTTCCGATTCACCCAGGCCGGTTCGGAGGTGTCGGCGCTGCTCGGCCGAATGCCGAGCGCCGTGGGCTACCAGCCGACCCTCGCGACCGAGATGGGCGAGCTGCAGGAGCGCATCACCTCGACGAAGAAGGGCTCGATCACCTCACTCCAGGCGGTGTTCGTTCCGGCCGACGACTACACCGACCCCGCGCCGGCGACCACGTTCGCCCACCTCGATGCATCGATCCGGCTCGAGCGTTACCTGACCGAGCTCGGTCTGTACCCAGCAGTGGATCCACTCACCTCGACGAGTCGGGCGCTCGATCCGAACATCGTCGGGCAAGAGCACTACGAGACGGCGCGCGAAGTGCAGCGCGTGCTCCAGCGGTACAAAGACCTTCAGGACATCATCGCCATCCTTGGGATCGACGAGCTCTCCGACGAGGACAAGCTGCTCGTCGCTCGTGCACGCAAGCTTCAGCGTTTCCTCGCGCAGCCGATGTTCGTGGCCGAGCAGTTCACGGGCGTGCCCGGCCAGTACGTGAAGGTCGCGGACACCGTCCGGAGCTTCCGCGAGGTCCTCGAGGGCAAGCACGACGATCTCTCCGAGCAGGCGTTCTTCAACGTCGGAACGATCGAGGCGGCCCGCGAGAAGGGCGAGCTCATGGCGAAGGAAGGCGGTTCCTAGTTGCCCCTGCACCTCGAGGTGATCACGCCCGAGCGCAAGGTCTACGAGGACGACGTCGACATGGTCGTCGCGCCCGCGACCGAGGGTTACGTGGGCATCCTCCCGCACCACGTCCCGCTCTTCACCACGCTCGGCCCCGGCGTGTTCAAGGTGAAGAAGGGCGGCGTCGAGGAGGTCCTCGCCGTGTTCGGCGGGTTCATGGACGTCCGCGGTGACCGGGTCGTCGTCCTCACCGACGCGGCCGAGCCGGCGGAGGAGATCGACGCGAGTCGAGCGCAGCAGGCCCGCGAACGCGCTCAGCAGGTCCTCGCGGCGGGTCCGGCCTCCGCCGCGGACGAGCAGCGCGCGAGAGCGGAGCTTCAGCGTGCCCTGGTCCGTCTGCGGGTCAGCGAAAGTCGGCGTCGCCGCAGGTAAACCTAGACACAACCGCTCGGACACAACCGCTCGCTGAACCGCTAGGCTCTCCGCAC
>DASWCR010000157.1:0-12637 GCA_036389995.1 Candidatus Limnocylindria bacterium
TGCGGATCGCGACCACGAAGAGCCATCCGGCGAGATCGGCGTCGTGCGCGGGCGGGTGGCGGAGTCCCGCGACGAAGGCATCGTGCAGCGCATCAAGTGCGCGATCGCGATCGCGTAACACCGCGAGGAGCGCGCGGTAGATGCGCGGGAACTCCAGGCGGTACAGCTCGGCCCAGCGCTCAGCGGTCATCACGATCCACCATGTAATGCCACCGGTGGACCGTTTTCGTTAGTCGCCTTGCGGTGCCTCGCTAGGCCGGGACTTTGGCGAGCTCCTTGCGCACGACCTTCGTCGCCTCGATGACCGCGACGCATTTCTCGACGGATTCCTCGACGGTCCTGGTCTTGAGCCCGCAGTCCGGGTGCGGCCAGAGCTTCGCGGCCGGAACGTAGCGGAGTCCCTTGCGGATCCCCTCCGCCGCCTCGTCGACCGTCTCGGTCGTGTGCGCGTGCACGTCGACGATCCCGATCGCGAGTTCCTTCGTGAAGGGGTTTCGGTCGAACAGATCGAGCCAGCGGTAGCCGTAGTTCGCCATCGCGAGGTCCAGTTGATCGACGGGGAGGTCGAGAACCTGCGGGTAGATCGCGGCGAAGTCGCCGTAGCAGATGTGCGAGATCGTCTTCGCGGACAGTCCCGCGGTCACGATACCCATCGCCTCGATGGCGATCTCGATCTCCTCGGGCCGCGCGTGGATCGCGGGCTCGTCGATCTGGATGTACTTCGCGCCGGCGCGCTCGAGGTCGCGTGCCTCGTCGCGAACGATCTCGGCGAGCGCGAGCACGGCGTCACGGCGCGTCGGGTACGCCTCGTTGTAGGACCAATCGAGCAGCGTGTACGGACCGGTGAGCATTCCCTTCACCGGCTTCGACGTGAGCGACTGCGCGTACTCGAACCAGCTCACCGTCATTGGCTTGGGGCGCGAGACCTTCCCCGCGATCACGGGCTTGTGGTAGTAGCGGTTTCCGTACGAGCGCACGAGCCCGCCGATCTTGAATCCCTCGAGCCGTTCCGCGAAGTACGCGACCATATCGCCGCGATACATCTCGCCATCGACCAAGACGTCGAGCCCGATGTCCTCCTGCCGGCGGATCCACTCGGCGGTCGCCTTTCGCTCGAGCTCCTCGAGCTCGGCCGCGCTCAGCTTGCCGCGCGCCGCCTGGCCGCGCGCCTTCGTCAGGTACTCGGGCTTCCCGAAAGAGCCGACCGTCGTTGTCAGCAACAGGTTGTCAGTCATGCCGGCACCTTCTCTCCGGTGACGAGCCGCACGCCCTCAACAAGAGCCGTGAGCTTCGCGCGAGCGACGTCACGCGGCAGATATTCGAGCGATGTGGTCGTCGCAAGGACGAGCCGCTCCTGCGGCACGAGCTTGAGGGCGCGCTCCGCGTAGCGCGCGACCTCGTCGGCCGACTCGAGCCGTGTGTTCCGCGCGTCCACGACACCGAGTAGCACGAGCTGCGTGCGAAAGGCGTCGAGGCGGTCGAACGCGGTCGTCTCCCGGCTGCGCACGTCGATGGCGACCGCGGCCACCGGGAACGACGCGAGGGATTCCAGTATGGAATCTGCCGGAAAGAAATAGGTCACGAGTGTCAGTGCAAGATCCGGATCGGCGAGGCGACGGTACGCCTCACGCGCGAGCTCAATGTGCTTCGGCCATGCGGCGACCGCCGGATCCTCGATGTCGATCATCGTGGCGCCAGCGGCTTTCAGGCCCGCGATCTCCCTTGCGGTGGCGTCCGCGATCGCGAGCACGCGCTCCTCAAGGGAGCCGTACTGCTCATCGCGGGCGGCGAGCGTCGCGAAGGTGAGCGGTCCCGGAATCGCCGCTTTGAGCGTCGTCTTCGCGACCCCGGCCGCGAACGTGTAGTCGCGCACCAGGGAACGCCCATCGGTCACGATCCGGCCGTCGATCACCGGTTGACGGAAGTAGGTGTTGTTGTCGTAGAAGCGCTCGAGCGGTCCGGGTTCGACGCCCGACCATGCGCGCGCGAACGGCGAGAGGAGATCGTCCCACCGGATCTGGCCGTCGTTCGTGACGTCGACCCCCGCCGCCTCGATCTCGCCGATCGCGGTTCGGGTCACATCGTCGAACACCTTGCCCAGCTCCGGGTCACCGATCTCGCCGCGATCGTGGCGATGGAGCGCACGACGCAGCTCCTGCGCCTCGGGGCCGTCCCCGATCTTGGGATACGCGCCGATCACCGTCGTCTTCATCTCACACCGCCACCTTTACTTCCGGCCGTGGGAGCAACCCGGACGCCTCGACGACGCGCCCGACCGCCTCCGGCCATTCGATCGCGTACAGATGCACACCGCGCACGCCGGGGAGAGACCGCAGGGACTTCACCATCTCGACCGCTATCGCGATGCCCTCGGCTTCGGGATCGGCCGCCCCCTTCATCCGGTCGATGGCGTCTGGGCCGAACGACAGCCCGGGCACCTTCGCGAGCCGCTCCGCTTGCTCGGGCGAGCGAAGGATCAGCACGCCCGCGATGATCGGCACCTCCCGCGAAGTGCCGCGACGCACTTCGACGAGCCAACGGCTGAACGTCGGGAGGTCGAAGACCGGCTGCGTTTGCAGGAATTCGGCGCCCGCGGCGATCTTGTCGAACGTCTTTTTGACGTCGGCCTCCATCGGCTTCGTGAACGGCGAGGCCGTCGCGCCGATCAGGATCTTCGGTAACGCGGGCTTGATCTCGTCGCCCGACAGAAAGCGGGCCTCATCGCGCATTCCGACGGCCATCTTCACCAACCCGACACCGTCGAGGTCCTTCACATTCACCGCGTCGGGATGATTTCCCAGTTTTGGGTCATCGCCGCTCATGAAGACGAAGTTCTCGATGCCGATGGCGGCAGCTCCGAGCACGTCTGCCTGCAGGGCGATGCGATTGCGATCGCGCCCGGTCATCTGAACGATGGGCTCGAGACCGGCACTCCGCACGATCGTCGCCGCGGGTATCGCCGCCATCTGGACCATCGCGCGGTTGCTGTCGGTGACGTTGACCGCATCGACGACGCCCCTAAGCGCCTCTGCCCGGCGGCGCACGACGCCGGCCGCGGCGTTCTTCGGCGGATTGAGCTCCGCCGTGACGAGGAACTCGCCCGATCTGAAAAGGCTCGCTAGTGCGCTCAAAGAAAAAGACCTCTCCTTCTATCTATGACGAGAGGTCTCCCAGTTCGGTCGACCCTCTCATCTTTCCCTGGGTTTACCCACCGGGACGGAATTGGCACCGCAGCGGGTCTCCGCCGGTTGCCGAGGCGTCACTGGGCCGTTCCCTCAGCCTCTCTAGATGAAAGGGATCGCGTATGAAGTTTCGATCGATGCTAGCACGTACACTTCGCCCCCATTCCCATGCCTGATCGGTTCATCGAACGGACGCTGCGCGCCTTCAGCGACGATCTCTCCGCCGATGCGCCCGTTCCTGGTGGCGGGAGCGCAGCAGCATACGCCGGCGCGATGGGCGCGGCGCTCGCCGCGATGGTCGCTCGGATCTCGTTCAAGAAAGAGAAGTCGGAAGAGCTCAAGAGCTACATCGAGGAGACCGACAACCTGCGCGCGGACTTCCTTCGTCTCGTCGACGATGACAGCGCCGCGTACGCGCGCGTCGCCGAGGCGATGAAGCTCCCGCGCAAGACCGAAGAGGAGAAGAAGGAGCGCCAGGAGCGCATGCAGGCCGCGCTCCTTGCGGCTTCGCGGGTGCCTCTCGAGGTCGCCGAGACGGCCCGACGGCTGCTCGATGCGTGCGAGCGCGGCGTCGCGAGCGCCAGCCCCATGACCGCAAGCGACATCGGGGTTGGCGCGCTCATGGCCGAGACCGCGTTACGCGGGGCCGCCCTGAACGTGATGATCAACCTCGCATCCGTAAAGGACGCCGCTCAGGTGAAGGCGATCTCCGAACACCTCGATCGCGCGGTCGACGGCAGCGACGAGCAGCGCCGGCGCATCACCGACTTCGTCGAATCCCGGATCGCACGCTAGGCCTCACCGTGCGGCTCCTTCACGGCAAGCCACTCGCGGAGAAGCTGCACGAAGGGTCGCGCGAGCGGAGCGCCGCGCTGCACAGGAGCGGTATCGCGCCGCGGCTCGCGGCGGTCTCCGTCGGGATCGATCCGGCCGCGAACACGTACCTGCAACGCCTGACGGCGCGCGGAAAGAAGCTGGACATCGCGGTCGACGAGGTCGCCCTGTCCGGCGACACGACCGAGCGGCAGCTCATCACGACACTCGAGCGACTCAGCGCCGACGCGCGGGTCCACGGGATCCTCCTACTTACTCCTCTGCCCGGAGCGCTCGACGAAGGTCACATCGTCGATCACATCGTTCCCGCGAAGGACGTCGAGGGAATGAACCCGTTCAACGTCGGGTTGCTCGCCGACGGACGGCCGCGCTTTGTGCCGTCGACCGCGGAGGCCATCGTCGAGCTTCTGAAGTTCCACGGGGTGAAGCTGCGCGGTGCGCGCGCCGCGGTCGTCGGGCGCAGCACGGTCGTCGGCCGTCCGGCCGCCTACCTCCTCCTGAAGGAGGACGCGACGGTGACGATCGCGCATAGCCAGACACCGGACGTAAGCGCGGTCACAAAGGGCGCGAGCGTCGTCGTGGTCGGCGTCGGACGCGCCGGATTCCTGCGCGGCGACATGATCTCGCCCGGCGCGACCGTCATCGACGCGGGCATCAACGTGACGCCAAAAGGCATCGTCGGCGACGTCGACGTGGAAAGCGTCTCGTCCGTCGCCGCCGCGCTCAGTCCCGTGCCGGGCGGGCTCGGCGCGGTGACCACCGAACTCCTCCTACGCAATGTCTTGACCGCCGCGGAGCGCGAACAAGCGGACTGAGCCTCATAAGCGGCGCGGGTCCTGTCACGTGTTCGGGGCCGTGCGCTCGCCCCACCCTCCCCACCTTGCGCGTCGTTCGCTTCGCTCACTCCGCGTGGTGGGTCCCCGGGGCACCCGCGGCTCGCGCACAACCCACTCACCCGTGCCACCCGCGCCCCACACTCGGTCGCTACATGTCGACGTTCGCGCTCAGCGGCTTGCTCGCGGCATACGCCTGCGTCGAATAGCGCTCGGCGCCGCGCAGATCGCCGCGCTTCTTCGCGTAGCGCGACAGCCGCATCAGGACGTCGCCGAGCTCGGCTTTCGCATCGAGACTCTTGTATATCCCGGCGACCTCGCGCATCCGCCGCTCCGCGCGCGCGGGCTCGCCGTCGCGGAGATCGAGCTCAGCGAGAACAAGGGTCGCGCCGGCGACGGCACGATCCGCATCGGCGCCCGGCTCGACGATGGCAGCGATCGCGGCCTCCGCACTCGAGCGCGCGAGCGCCGGGTCCTTGGCCTTGAGCGCGACCTCGGCTCTGGTCGCATAGCAATGCGCGAGGTATGCCGCGGGCCCCGAGACGCGCGCGATCTCGATCGCGCGGGCGACATGCTCGTATGCGGCTTCGATGCGGCCGGCGTCGGCGGCGATCACCGCCAAGGCATTCCGCATGATGAGCACGCCGACGAGATCCTTGCCGAGCTCCGCCGCTGCGAGCGCCTTCTGGTAATGCCCGGCCGCCGCGTCGTAGTCGCCGAGAGCCCGATAGGCGTTCCCGAGGCCCTGGTGAATGAACGAGATCCGCGCGAGGTCGCCGATCTCGCTGGACCACTCGAGCGCCTGCTGGTAGTAGGTCGTCGCGGCCTGCGGCTCGCCCAGGTCCTGCGCGCAGCCGCCCAGTGTGATCAGAACCCTGAGCCGCAGCAGCTGATCCGGCGGCTTCGCGTGGTCGATCCGCCGAAGAAGCGCCTCGAGCATCTCGCGCGCACCTCGAGGATTCCCTGCGATCCGCGTCGCGACCGCGAGCTGGTAGTCGGCAGAACGCGCCAGAGGCTCGTCGCCGATCTCCCCCGCGAGCCGTTGCGCGACCGTGAGCGGCTTGATCGCTTCGCGACCGCGGTGGACGAGGTTGAGTGCGGTACCCGCATACAGGCGCAGGCGGCAGGTCTCGCGAACGGAAAGATCTCCCGTATCGAGCAGCTTTTCCGCGTGCCGAAGCGCCTCCGGGGCCGACGTGTGGGTCAGCAGTCCGGCGATGGCACCGATCTCGAGCTCGCGCTCCCCTCGCGCGCGTTCGACGTCCGCGTCGTCGAGGAAATACGACGCCGGCTTACCGAGCTTCTTGGCCATGTGCTCGAGCGAGCGCATCGCCGGGCGGATCTTGCCAAGCTCGATCGCGCTGACGTGCGCGCGCGTGAAGTACGGTGCGCCGAGCTGGGCTTGCGACATGCCCGACGCGATCCGAGCCTCGCGCAATCGCTCGCCAAGCTTCTTGAGGGCCGGGGACAGTGGAGCGGGGCGGCGGCGCCGCGTGCGGATCGCGGGCACGCCAAGACCCTAGGCGGCGGACCCTCGGGTGTCAATCCAAAATCGACAGTGAGCGGAGCGGCCGCTCCGCCTAGACTGACCGACGTTGGTTGGGGGAATGATCCGAGTCCTCGTCGTCGACGATCATCCGTCGGTTCGCGAGAACCTTCGCTATCTCGTGAACGCCGAGCGCGACATGGACTGCATCGGCGTCGCGCGCGACGCTCCGGAGGCGGTTCGCCTTTGCCAGGAGCTCCTGCCGGACGTGGTGATCCTCGACGACGAAATGCCGGGCGGTCGCGGCATCCAGGTCCTCGAATGGATCGCAAGCGAGCTTCCCGACACCCGCGTCGTCATGTACACGCTCGACGCCGATGTATGCGACGTCGCCCGGAATCTGGGCGCCGGGTGTGTCCTGAAGGACGCGAACTACGAAGTACTCGTGCGCGCGGTCCGCAACGGAGCCGCGTCGCTGCCGAGGTCCGCCGAGACGTATTAGGGCGCTAGACCGTCACTCCAGCCGGATGATAGGCGGGCGATCGATGTCTTCGAAATGCGTCGTGTCGATGAACCGCAGCTTCCCCATGAGCCGGTCGAGGAGAAGCGAGTGAGTCCGCGCCCCGCGTGCGAAGAAATGCACGCCCTTCAGGACCTCGCCGTCGGTGACCCCGGTCGCCACGAATCGGATGTCGCTGCCGCTGGCCAGATCCTCGGTTCGGTAGATGCGACTCTCGTCGACGACACCCATCTTCTTCGCACGTCGCCGCTCCTCGTCGTTCCGGAAGCGAAGCCGTCCGAGTATTTCCGCGCCCAGGCAGCGGAGCGCCGCCGCGGCAAGCACGCCTTCGGGTGCGCCGCCCGTACCCATGACGGCGTGCACGTCGGTTCCGGCGATCGGGACGGACAGCGAGGCGATGAGATCGCCGTCCTCGATGAGCTTGATCCGAGCGCCCGCGCGGCGCACGTCGTTGATCAGCTTTTCGTGTCGCGGACGGTCCAGGATGACGATCGTCAGGTCGCTGACATCGCGATTGAGCGACTTGGCGATGATCTGTAGATTCTCTGCGACGGGTCGGTCGAGATCGACGTTGCCTCGCGCGGGTGCGCCGACGACGAGCTTCTCCATGTAGGTGTCGGGCGCATGCAGGAGGCCGCCCGGCTCCGATACGGCCATGACCGCGCACGCGTTGGGACGGCCTTTTGCCACAGGGTTCGTGCCTTCAAGAGGATCGACGGCGATGTGTACCTCTGGCCCTTCACCGCGGCCGACCCGCTCCCCGATGAAGAGCATCGGCGCTTCGTCGCGCTCACCCTCGCCGATGACGATCATTCCATTGAAGCGCGCGTCCTCCATGGTCTTACGCATCGCTTCGACCGCGGCCTGATCGGCCTCGTTGTTGTTCCCGTGGCCCATCCAATGCGCTGCGGCGATCGCGGCAGCTTCGGTGATCCGGACGAGTTCGAGGCTCGGAGTCCGATCCGCCGGGATGCGTTCGAGCGGCAGTGTCCCCTTGACCTGCATCGGCGGCGTAACGCTAGTGCGTAACCGGGGGCCGCGCACGCACCAAGCTCTCCGCTGCGTGCTCGATGAGTGGGAGCGGTTCGCGCATCGCCTGCGCGATCGGCACTCCCTCACTCGCAACCGCGATCGCGTCGAATCCGAGCGCTTCGTGTCCCTCCCCGAGACCGCCCGTGACCGCGATGACCGGCACGCCGGCGTGTCGCGCGGCCGCGGTCACCGCACCGGTGAGCTTCCCATAGCCGCTCTGCCGATCGAGGCGTCCTTCTCCGGTGACGACGAGGTCTGCGCCCGCGATGCGTTCGGCGAATCCGACCGCGCGCAGCACGAGCTCCGCCCCGGAAACAAGACGTGCGTCGAGGAACGCGAGGAGACCCGCTCCAAGGCCGCCCGCTGCCCCCGCGCCGGGCACATCCCGGATCGGCCTCCCGACGAACGCTTCGACGACGTCGGCGTATCGCGCGAGCGCGGCATCGAGCTCGCGGACGATCTCGGGTGTCGCACCCTTTTGCGGCCCGTACACCGCGGAGGCGCCCTCTGGCCCGAGGAGCGGATTGCGAACATCGCACGCCACTTCGATCGACGGACGGACCAGGCGCGGGTCGGTCTGACCGTCGATGCGGCCGAGTCGCGCGAGTGCAGCGCCTCCTTCGGGAAGCTCATTGCCTTCGCGATCGAGAAATCGGTAACCAAAAGCACGCGCCATCCCCGCGCCGCCATCGTTCGTCGCGCTTCCGCCGATTCCGATCACGATCCGGTGAGCGCCGCTCGCGGCCGCGGCGAGTATTAGCTCTCCCGTCCCGCGCGTGCTCGTGATGCGCGCGTCGCGTTCCCTCGGTTGCAGTAAGGGAAGCCCGCTCGCCGCGGCCATCTCCACCACCGCGGTCGTGCCGTCACCGAGCACGCCCCACTCCGCATCGATCTCGCGACCGATGGGATCGTGCACACGCGATCTGCGAACGGCGCCGTTTGTCGCCGTGACCAGGGCACGCACCGTCCCCTCGCCGCCATCGGCGAGCGGCATCTCTTCGATGAGCGCGCTCGGCCACGCGCGACGGATGCCACGCGCGATCGCCGATGCGACGGCGACGGCGTCGGCCGAGCCTTTGAACGATTGGGGGGCGACGATCACCCGCGGTGCGGGGTCTCGATGCACCGCGGAATTCTATGAGTCAAAAGAGCGTTGGTCGGAACGTGCGCTCCCCTAGACTCGGGTGATCCTCACCACGTCCGACCCGCTCTGTATCGCGCGCGACCCGGCGTCGCTCGAGACCGAGTGGTCCGAGCTGGCTCGGCGTCGCGCGTATCCAACGATCTTCCTCACGCCCGACTGGATCCGAGTCGCGCGGGCATATGACCGTCGCGAGCAAATCACCCTTCGGATCGCAGAACGGGGTATCGCCGCCCTCGCACGTGAGGATGACGGGACGATCACGTTCGCGGGAGGCGAGTACACCGACTATCAGGACATCGTGGCGAAGCCCGTGGACGTGACGGCTGTCGCGGACGCGCTCGCGCATTGGATTGCGGCGGAACGGACGCCACGCGTCCTGTTCGAGTTCGTTCCCGAGGAGTCCGGAACGGCGGACGCGATGTCAGCGGTGCTGAGAGACGTCGGGTACGACGTCCAGATCGATCGGTTGGTCACCGCACCCCGCTTGACGCTTCCGGACAGCTTCGAGATGTACGTGCAGGGTCTCGGCAAGAAGGAGCGCCACGAGCTACGGCGCAAGCTCCGCGGACTCGAGACGGGACGCCGCGTCGCGTTCCGCTTCGCAAGCGACCGCGAGCGCGTCTCTGTGTTCGACCGATTCGTTGCTCTCCACCGCCGCTCGCGCGGCGACAAGGCCGAGTTCATGACCGAGGAGAACGAGCATTTCTTCCGCGACGTGGCCGAGACGTTGGCCGCGCGGGGGTGGCTGCGACTGGGCGTATTGAATGTCGACGGCGAGGACGCGGCCGTCGTCTTCGGCTTCGCGTACGAGGGAACCTTTGCGCTGTACAACGCCGCTTACGACCTCGCGCTCGCGCCCCTTTCTGTCGGGATCGCATGCCACGCCTATGCGATCCGCAGTGCGATCGACGAAGGCCTGCACTCGTACGACTTCTTACGCGGCGGCGAGCCGTACAAGTACGACCTCGGCGCGACGGACCACTGGCTGCTCCGCTTCGAGGCCTCCAGAAAATGACGCGACGGATCGCCATGGTCTCGGTGCACGCCTGTCCTCTCGCGAAGCTGGGCGGTCGCGACTCGGGTGGGATGAACGTCTACGTGCGCGAGCTGGCGCGCGATCTCGGCGCGCGTGGCATCGAGATCGACGTCTTCACGCGCTGGCGCGAGAGAGACGACCCGCGGATCCAGCAGCTCGGCCCGAACGCCCGGGTGATCCACATCCAGTCAGGCCCGATCGGCTACTGGCCGAAGATGGACGTGTACCAGCACCTCGACGAGTTCACCGCCAAGCTTCTCGAGCACGCGGCGTCGGAGGGAAAGTCGTACGACCTCGTGCACGCCCATTACTGGCTCTCGGCGAAGGTCGCCCGGACTCTCGAAAAGCAATGGAACGTTCCAGTCGTGCAGATGTTCCACACCCTCGGCCTCGTGAAGCGTGAGGTCATGGACGAGGACATCGACGGCGAGAGCGACTTACGGGTCGAGATCGAGCGCGAGGCTGTCCAAAAATCGGCAGCGGTCGTCGCGGCGAGCAAGATCGAGCTCGACGAGCTCCGTCGTCTCTACCGAGCCGACACCTCACGCATCGCGGTCATTCCCTGCGGCGTGGATCCGACGCTCTTCCATCCCGTTCGTCAGGCCGACGCGCGCGAGAAGCTCGGGCGCGACCAGTGCGAGCGACTCATTCTCTTCGTCGGGCGGATCGAGCAGATCAAAGGGATTGACGTGCTGTTGCGCGCGCTCGGTCTTCTCTTTCAGCGGCACCCAGACATACGAAGCGAGGTCTGCCTTCTTGTGGTCGGCGGGGCGCTCGATCCGGGCGACGACGCGCCCGAGACAGAGAAGATCCTCGAGCTCCGCCGCCTCGTCCACGAGCACCGCCTCGAATCGAATGTGTCGTTCGTGGGGTCGCGGGGGCAGGAAGATCTCGCCCTGTACTACGCGGCCGCGGATCTGTGCGCGGTGCCGTCGCTCACCGAATCGTTCGGGCTGGTCGCGCTCGAAGCGATGGCATGCGGCACACCCGTCGTCGGGACCCGTGTCGGTGGACTGCAGACCGTCATCGAGAACGGCAAATCGGGGCTTCTCGTGCCAGCCGGCGACTATCAGGCCCTCGCTGACGCCATGGCCGAGGTCCTGCTCGACGCCCGTCTCCGGATGCATCTCGCGCACGGTGCCCGCGAGCGGGCGGAGCAGTTCACGTGGCGCCGGGTCGGCGACCGCATCGTAGATCTCTACGATCGCGTGCTCGACGAACGAACGGTGAAG
The DNA here is from genome assembly GCA_036389995.1 of Candidatus Limnocylindria bacterium. Taxonomy (GTDB): domain Bacteria; phylum Chloroflexota; class Limnocylindria; order P2-11E; family P2-11E; genus 3-1-20CM-2-70-9. The sequence continues at coordinate 11,300 of DASWCR010000157.1, forward strand.
GTCTCATGACGGACGTCTTCACCATTCCGAAGCGCGCGATGGCGGTCTTCGCTCATCCCGACGACGTGGACTTCGGCTGCTCGGGAACTCTCGCCTCGTGGATCAGGACGGCCGGCACGCATGTCACCTACTGCGTGATCACCAGCGGGCAAAAGGGCACGCACGATCTAAAGACGACCGCCGAGCAGATGGCCGAGATGAGACAGCGCGAGCAGCGCGCAGCCGGCGAAGCGATCGGCGTCAAAGAATTCGTCTTCCTGGGGCACCAGGACGGCGAGCTCGAGGTCAGCATGAATCTTCGCGGAGAGGTGTGCCGGGTCATCCGCGAGCACCGGCCTGACGTCGTCTTCACGAACGACCCCTGGGGCCACTACCAGGTGCACCCGGACCATCGCGTCGCCGGGTGGAGCGGACTCGACGGCGTCATCGCGGCGCGCGATCACCTCTTCTTCCCCGAGCAGCTCACCGGCGGCCTGAAGCACCATCGCGTGGCGCGCGTGCTCCTCTTCGGGACGCGCGACCCGAACATCTGGTTCGACATCTCCGGGTCGATCGATGGAAAGATCGCCGCGCTCAAATCGCACAAGAGCCAGGTCGGCGGGCGTCGCGGCTTCGCTGAGCGCATGAGGTGGTGGGCGAAGAACACCGGATCGACGTGGAACCTCGAGGCCGCGGAGGCGTTCCGCTATATCGAGCTCGCCTAATGGCGTCGCCGAAGGAGGATGGCGGCGGACGCCAACCCGGCGAACAGAAAAACTCCCACGAGCACGAGCCCCGGCGACCCGAGATAGCCAACCACGAGAGCTGCGGCGAGAGCAAACGCTACATACGGCATGACGCGCATCACGGCCATCGGTAGTCTCAATCAAGCGATGGCCGCGACGAGCTCGTCAATCCGCGATTCATCGACAGCCCAACGATCGCCGCTGACCCCGAGTCGCATCACGTCCTGTCGCTGCGTGATCCACAGGATCCCGTCGATCTGACGCTGCAGTTCGGACGCGCGTTCGTAGAGGCGCAGCTCCGAGGCGCGGTCGCGCTCCCGTCGCACACGGTCGACGGCACCGATCACGGCGGACCTGTCGCGTTCCAGAACACCGGTCGCTCTCTGCGAGAGCTGCTCGAGATCGGTTTCTGACACTCCGCGGACCCGCGCGAGGTCGCGCTGGACGCTGTCCAACTCGCCGCGAGGGCGGCAGAAGTGCACCGGAAAAAGCCGCAAGAGCGCCGACGCGGCTGCGTGCGTCGGCGCCCATCCCAGGTACGGGCCGAAGACGCGATCCGCCCGTGGAGCAAGCTCGACGACCGCCGCAATCCCTGGTGGCGCCGATCTCAACC
>DASWCR010000158.1:0-13482 GCA_036389995.1 Candidatus Limnocylindria bacterium
CTCGCCTCGAGCGCCGACGTGTACGGCGCTCCCGACCGCGTTCCAGTGGACGAGGAGGCGCCGATCCGCCCCGCGAATGTCTACTCGGCCACCAAGGTCGCGGCCGAGGCGCTGACCCGCGAGTTCGCCGCGCGTCACGGCGCGCCGGTCGCCATCCTGCGACCCGCCAACCAGAACGGCCCGCGGCAGCACCCAGGCCTCGCCGCTTCGGCATTCGCGAAGCAGATCGCCGAGGCCGAGGCGGGTCTCGCCGAGCCCGTGGTGCGCCACGGTCGCCTCGACGCCGAACGCGACTTCCTGGACGTCCGCGACATGGCTCGCGCGTACGCGGCCGCGATGGGGCTAGCCGAGGGCGGCACCTTCAACGTCGGTACCGGCCGCGCCGTCGCGATCGCGGAGATCCTCGACATCCTGATCGCGCTCGCCCGCATCCCCGTCCGCGCGGAGCTCGACCCGTCGCGCGTCCGCGACGGCGATCCCACCCGCATCGCCCTCGACGCCACGCGTTTTCGGCAAAAGACCGATTGGTCGCCCCGTATCGCGCTCGCCGACTCGCTCCGCGATACGCTCGATCACTGGAGGGCGGCTATTCAGGTGTATGCGGGGGCTGGGGGGCATCGGCCCCCAAGTTTGTGAACATCGTTTTCGGAACCGATGGCTGGCGAGCCCGCATTGCCGACGAGTACACATTCGACGCTGTCCGCGTGTGCGCGCAATCCGTCGCCGAGTGGGTGGTGAAGAACGGCGGCGCCGATCGCGGTGTCGTGATCGGCTTCGATCGCCGTTTCGCGTCGGAGCATTTCGCTGCGGCGGCCGCCGAGGTGGTCGCGGCCCATGACGTGAACGTGCATCTCGCGACCGCGGCCGCGCCGACGCAGTCGTTCTCGTGGGCGACCATGCGCCGGAAGGCGAAGGCCGGGATCGTGATCACGGCGAGCCACAACCCCTGGACCGACAACGGCTTCAAAGTGAAGGCCGAGACCGGAGCCGCGGGCGGCCCGGCGATGCTCAAGGAGCTCGAAGCGATCATCCGCCCGCTTCAGGCGCACCCCCAGAAGGTGCGGCGCATCCCGTTTGACGAGGCGAAGAAGAAAGGCCGCATCGAGGAGTTCGACCCAGCACCGGACTATCTTGCGCACGTCGCCGAGCTCTTCGATCTCGACGCGTTCCGCGGCGCCGGATATACGGTCGTGTGCGAGACGCTGTTCGGCAGCGCGAGCGGGTATTTCCCCAAGCTCATCGGTGGCGGTAAGACGAAGGTCGTCGAGCTCCACGGCGAGCGCAATCCCTATTTCGGGGGCGTCAACCCGGAGCCCATCCCGCCGAACATCGACGAGTTCCTGCGGCGGATCCCGGCCGAGCGCGCGAACGTCGGTCTCGCGGTCGACGGCGACGCCGACCGGGCCGGGCTCGCGGACGAGCAGGGCCACTTCGTCACGACGCTCACCCTCTACGCGCTCCTCATGTGGTACCTCTGCGAGGTCCGCGGTCTTCGCCAGCCGGTCGTCAAGACGGTGAACATGACGTCGATGGTCGATCGTCTTGGCGAGCGTTACGGCGTGAAGGTCTACGAGGTCCCGGTCGGATTCAAGTACATCGGGCCGAAGATGCAGGAGACCGGCGCGATGATGGGCGGCGAGGAATCGGGCGGATTCGGCTTCGCGATGCACCTGCCCGAGCGCGACGGCATCGTGGCCGACCTCTTCTTCCTCGACTTCATGCTGAAGACGAAGAAGAGGCCGTCCGAGCTCATCGCCGAGCTCATGAAGATGGCCGGCCCGTCCTTCTATCTACGGCGCGACCTGCGTTTCAGCGCGGTCGAGTACGCGGGGGTGACGGAGCGGACGATGCGGACGCTCCGCGAGGTCGCGCCAGAAAAGCTCGCCGGCCACGCCGTCGCACGGATCGTGCACCTGGACACGAACGATGGAACGAAGTTCTTTCTCGACGACGGCTCGTGGCTTCTCATCCGCCTTTCCGGGACCGAGCCGCTCGTCCGCGTCTACGCCGAGACAAAAGAAGAACGCGAGCTCGCGCCGCTCCTCGATGCCGGCGTGAAGATCGTGAAGGGGGCCTAGCGATGGCGATAGCAGAGAGCCACGACACCTCGGTGATCGAGAGCGTGGAGCGGATCCGTGCCGCGGACCCCGACGACATGCTCGGCCGCATCAAGGATCTTCCCAAGCAGGTGCGCGACGCGTGGGCCATCGCGAGCAAGGCCACGCTTCCGCCGGCATACGCCGACGTACGCAATATCACCATCGCGGGCATGGGCGGATCGGCGATCGGTGGAGATCTCGCGCTCGCGCTACTCACTGATGAGCTCAAGATCCCGGCGATGGTCCACCGCGACTACGGGCTCCCGGCCTTTGTCGGTCGCGACTCGCTCGTCATTGTCTCGAGCTATTCGGGGAATACCGAGGAGACCTTGTCTGGGTTCGAGGAGGCGCGCAAGCGTGGCGCGAAAATCCTCGCGATCACGACGGGAGGAAAGCTCGTTGAGCTCGCGCGCGCGTCGAACTACCCGGTGATCACGTTCAGCTACAAAGCCCGGCCCCGCGCGACGCTCGGATACTCACTCGGGCTCGTGCTCGGTGCTCTGTCGAGGCTCGGTTTCGTACGCGATCTCGCCGGCGATATCGAGGCGGCGCTTGCTGACCTCGCGAAGCTGGAAGAGCGCGTCCATGAAGGCGCGAAGACGAACGACGCCAAAAAGGTCGCCATCGAGTTGTTCGGCCGCGTCCCGTTCATGTACGGCGCCGGCGTGATGGGGGTCATGGCGAGGCGCGCAAAGGGCCAGTGGAACGAGAACGCCAAGAACTGGGCGGCGTTCGATGTGATGCCGGAGCTGAACCACAACGCGGTGGTCGGGTTCCCGCATCCGCCGATCGCCAAAGAGGCGCTGACCGTCCTGCTCCTGCGGAGCGATCGCGACAACCCGCGCCACAAGCTGCGTTTCGAGGTCACGCGCGAGCTGCTCGATCGCGCGCGGATCCCGCACAAGACGTTGCAATTCGCGGGACGGAACATGCTCTCCGAGGTCCTGCAGATGGTCCTCTTCACCGACTACGTGTCGTTCTACGTCGCATTGCTGAACGGCGCCGACCCGTCGCCGAACGACAGCATCGACTTCCTGAAGGATCGCCTCGCTAAGGGTTGAGGGTTGAAACACCCTGGGGCCCCTACCCCATCATTGGCCCCTGCCCCTGCCATCGTGGCCGAGTCCGGGCAGTTTCGCTTTTCGTTCTGCCCCCGTGACGCGACGCCGCTCGTGCGCACGCGCATCGACGGACGCGACCGGCCGACCTGCCCGGTCTGCGGCTTCGCCGAGTTCATGTTCGTACAGATCGGAGCGAACACCGTTGTCGAGCGCGACGGCGGCGTGCTCCTCGTCCGCCTGAACTACGGCCCGCGCGACGGTCGCTGGGCGCTTCCCGGCGGTCTCGTCGAGAACGACGAAACCCTCGAGGAGGCCGCACAGCGCGAGACCACTGAAGAGACGGGCTTCAACGTCGCGCTCGACGGACTTCTCGCGACGTGGATGCGCCCAGGCTTTCCGATCCTCGTCGTTATCTACCGCGCGCACATCACCGCGGGCGCGCTGCGCGTTGCGCCGGACGAGGCGTCCGAGGCGGCGTTCTTCCCCAAGGACAAGGTGCCACCGCTTGAAGAGCTCGCCTGGCCATCGACGGCCCACGGCCTCGACGCCTGGCGCGCGTACGAGCCGCCGCGGCCCTAGGGATTCGCTATCGCGACTGGCTGGCGCCACGCGTAGATCACCGCCGCGAGGCCCAAGGTCGTGAGCGCGGCCGCCGCCGGGAACACCAGGAACACATCCACCGAGGCGACCACGCTCCCGATGGCCGGCCCGATGACGAACCCGATATTCGTCGGCAGATACGCGAAGGTCATGACGCGACCTCTCGTCGCGTCGGTGGCGGACGCCGAGAGCATCGTGAACGAGACGCTGAAAAGTCCCGCCGCCAGGCCGTTCACGACGGTCCAGGCGATCGTGAATGGAAGGAGCTCGCGCGTGAAGAACGGTAGGGACCAGACCGCGGCTAGCACCGCGCATCCCGCGAAGAGCGTCCGCGCCTTTCCGAAGCGATCGGCGATCGCGCCGATCACCGGTGAGGCGACAAAGATCCCGAGACCTCCCGCGCCGAGCACGATGCCGACCGCTGTCGCCGGATCCGCCCCCGTGTAGAGGCGTGCAACCACCAGGGGGACGTAGATGAAAGCGAGCATCCAGCCCGCGAAGAGCAGGAACAGCGCGGGGAAGAGCGCGCGCAGGCGCGGCGATCGGACGATGAGAAGGATCCCGTCGCCAGCCATCCGCAGGAGCGATCCGCCAGCTGGCCGCGGCACGAAGCCGTCGCGATAACCGAACGCGAGCATCACCACGACGACGGTCATGATCGCCGCGTCGGCGGCGATCAATACGGGAAAACCGAACCGGTCCATGACCGGTCCGCCGACGAGCGGTCCGAGGAAACCTCCCAGAGGATTCGCGCCGTTGACGACCCCGAAGGCGAACGCGATGCGTCCGGGAGGGGTGCGCTCGGCGAGCGTCGCGAGGATCAGGCCGGTGTTCCCGAGCCCGAGCGACTGAATGGCGCGCGCGAAGGTGAAGACCCACACGTTCGGCGCGAGGACGGTCAGTGCGAGCGCGGCGAACGCGGCAACGAACGAGCGGATGATCAGCGGCTTGCGTCCGTACCGGTCGGCGAGCGCTCCCCAGAACGGCAGGAACGGCAGACCGACGACGCTCGAAAAAGAGGTGATCGCGCCGACCCAGAACGGGACGGCGCTCAGCTCGACGCCAAGCTGCGGCAGGTAGAGCGGCGTGAACGCGGTGATCTGGCCATACGCTGCGACCTCGAAGAATCCGGCGATGGTGAAGAGGATCGTCATGCGGACCCAGCCGGAAATCGGCCGCATTTTCACAGAGTTTCGAAGGATACGGGGCGGGTCTAAACTCGGCACGTCCGGCGAGGCAAAATTGAATCAGGAGTGTGGAGGAGATCATGTACTCGAGCCTCATCTCCAAGATCGAGAAGGCGAAGCGCTACGCCGAAGAGCCCGAACGCATCAGTTTCCGGAGCTTCGAGGTCGCGTTCCGCGGTGAAAACGGCACGCACGCCGTCTCCCTCAGGGGCGATGACTGGAACTGCGAGTGCGAGCACTTCCATACGAGCGGCCTCTGCGCTCACGTCATGACGCTGCAGCGCGTCTTCGCATCACACCTCACGGACAACGCGCGGTTCACACAGGAGCACGTGCCCGCCTAACGAGCCTCGCGAACAACTGAATACGCGGGGTTTCAGCGAAGCCGGTGAGATTCCGGCAGGGTCGCGCCACCGTGAAAGGCAAACGCCTCAACTCGGGTCGCCTGGGACATCCGCTCGCGGCATACACGCCTTCGCAAGAAAGGGGTGCGCCAGATGCGGCCACACGCACGTCTCGTCTCGTTCCTCGCGGTCCTCCTCCTCACGCTCGCCTCCTGCGGCGGTGCTGTCTCCGTCACGCCTTCGCCTTCCGTCACCGCGTCCCCGTTCCCGGCGGCGCTCACCGACTTCCAGAACCGGTCGGTCACGATTCCCGCGCGACCCGAGCGCCTCGTGTCCATCGGTCCGTCGATCACGGCGTTCCTCTTCGCCCTCGGCGCCGGTCCGCGTGTCGTCGGTGTCGACGACTTCTCGGATGAGCCCGCCGAAGCCGCGACTCGCGAGCACGTCGGCGGCATCAAAGTCAACTTCGAGAAGGTCGTCGCGCTGAAGCCCGACCTGGTCTTCAGTGTGAAGTTCTCCGACGGTACGATCGAGAAGCTCCAATCCGCCTCGCTCAACGTCCTCGTCGTCGACCCCCAGAGCGTCTCTGACGTCGCGAAGACCGCGACGTTGCTCGGCAAGGCCGTCGGCTCGGACGGTGAAGCCCTCGCGCACTCGATCCAGCAGCGTGTCGACGCCGTAAGGACAAAGATCGCGACCACCACCACGCGACCGCGCGTGTATCACGAGATCGACGCGTCGGACCCGGCAAAGATCTTCACGGTCGGTCCAGGCTCCTATATCAACGACCTCATCGACATCGCTGGTGGAGCGAACATCGCGGCACGCGCCGCGTCGGCGTACCCGCAGCTCTCGGCCGAGGAGATCCTCCGAAGCGACCCCGAGATCATCGTCCTGGCGGCGGACGCGTACTCCTCGAAGCCCGGCGACGTCGCGGCGCGGCAGGGCTGGTCGATCATCTCCGCGGTCAAGAACAACCGCATCTTCACGATCGACCCCAACCTCATCAATCGGCCGGGCCCGCGCGTCGGCGAGGCCGCCGAGGCGTACGCGAAGCTGGTCCACCCGGAGCTTTTCCGGTAGTGCGCACGCTTTTGGTCCTCGCCGTCCTCGTCGGCGCGCTCGTCGTGAGCGCGGCCGCGGGGATCCTCGTCGGCGCGGTCGCGATCGGCCCGGGTGACGTCCTCGCCGCCCTCTTCGGGTCGAACGACGTGAGCGGCACGATCATCCGCGAGCTGCGGCTCCCGCGCGTTCTCGGCGCGGCGCTCGTCGGGGGATCGCTCGCGACCGCCGGCGCGCTCCTCCAAGGTCTCCTGCGCAATCCGCTCGCCGATCCGTTCGTCACCGGCACGTCCGCCGGCGCGACGCTCGCCGCCGTGGCCGCGATCGTCCTCGGGCTCGCCGCCCCGCTCGTTCCGCTCGCCGCGTTCGCCGGCGCTCTCGTCACGGTCACGCTGGTGTGGCGGCTCGCGCGCCTCGGCGGCGGTACGACCGTGCTGACCGTCCTCCTCGCCGGAGTCGTTCTCACGTCGTTCGCGGGTGCGGTGGTCACGTTCCTTCTCGTCTCGAGCGATCGCCTCGCGCTGCAGCTGCGCGCGGTGCTGGGCTGGCTGCAGGGCGGGGTTTCGGTGATCAGCTGGCCGGAGCTCGGCGTGGCCGCGTTCATCGTCGCCGTCGGTCTCGGCTTCGCGCTGGTCCTCGCGCATCGCGTCGACGCCTACGCCTTCGGCGAGGAAACGGCGGCGACGCTCGGCGTTGATCCCGATCGCACGACGACAGCGGTTCTCGGCGCGACCGCGCTGCTCTCGGGCGCGGCGGTCGCTCTCGCCGGGCTCGTGGGCTTCGTCGGTCTGGTGATCCCGCACGCGCTGCGCTTCGTGATCGGCGCAACGCATCGGCGTCTCGTGCCGGCGAGCTTTCTCGCGGGCGCCGCGGCCCTCGTCCTCGCGGACCTCGGATCGCGAACGCTCATCGCTCCCGCGGAGCTGCCAGTCGGTGCGATCACCGGTCTGATCGGCGCGCCGTTCTTCCTCGCGCTTCTGGTGCGCTCGCGGCGGATCGTCGTATGACGAACCTCGCGACGACCGCGGTCACCGCGTCGTACGGGCCACGCGTCGTCCTGCGCGAGTGCTCATTTGCGATCGGCTCTGGCGAGGTCGTCGCGGTCGTCGGGCCGAACGGCGCGGGGAAGTCGACGCTGCTGCGTGTTCTCGCGGGATTGCTGCGCCCCACCGCGGGCGCGGTCTCGCTCGATGGCCAGGACCTGTGGTCGATGTCTCGCTCCGCTCTCGCGCGGCGGATCGCCGTCGTGCCGCAGATCTTCGACACGCTCTTCCCGTTCACAGTGCGCGAGGTGGTGGCACTCGGCAGAACCTCGAGGCTCGGCACGTTCGGTCGCGCATCTGTCGATGACGTCGCTGCGGTCGATCGGGCTATCGGCGAGCTCGAGCTCGGTCCGCTCTCCGCGCGCCGCATCGATCGGCTTTCTGGCGGCGAGCGGCAGCGCGCCGTTCTTGCGATGGCCCTCGCGCAGGACACAGCGGTGCTTCTTCTCGACGAGCCGACGGTCCACCTCGACCCAGGGCATCAGCTCGCGACGCTCGCACTTCTTCGCGACCTCGCGGCGCGTCGGCAGCTCGCCGTGTGCGCCGTGCTCCACGACCTGAATCTCGCCTCGACTTTCGCGTCGCGCATCGTTGCGATCGCCGACGGCCGAATCGTCCGCGAAGGCACGCCGCTCGAGGTCCTCGACGCGCGGCTAGTCGAGGCGGTCTTCGGCGAGGGGCTTGAGGTCGTCGCGCGCGACGGCCGGCCGGCCGTCGTGCCGCGGGTACCCGTGGGCTAGAACCAGCAGACCGGGTCTATCCTCCCGACCGATGAATCCGGACGCGACCTATCAGTCGGCGCGCACGCGATCGCAAGTACTCGTACTCGTGCTCGCACTCGCGTTGCTCCCGATTGTCACGGTCCTGATCAACATGACCCAGCTCCTTGGTCTCCTCACTCGGGTCGACTCTGTGAGCACCGACGCGGAAGCCGAAGCGTGGATGAACGAGATGAACCGTTTCGCGACCGCGTTCCCCGCAGTCGCCTTACGCCAACACTTTGCCGACGTGGTTGCCGCCGTGGCGTGGTTCGTTTGGCAGCATCGTTTTGTCGCGAGCCTGCTGGCTCTCGGACTGGACCTCGAGACGACGCCCGGAAACTCAATAGGACGATGGTTCGTGCCGGTGCTGAACTTTGTGACGCCGTTCCAGCTCTTCGCCCGGATCGACGCACTCCTTGGCTCGGGCGCCCGTATTCTCATTCGGTGGTGGTGGGCGCTCTTCCTGATCGGCGCCGTCGGTCCGAGCGTCTATTCCCTCGCCATCGATCGCGTCGATGATTCCGCGCTCGGCTCGGTCGCCGCGAGCGCCGTGGCGGTCCAAATCTCGTTCGTAATCGCGGCCATACTCGCGATTCTTGTCGTTCGACGTCTGCAGGCGGCGGCCGATCTTCTCCACGAACAAACGGTCGTCCTGCCTCGCGCGTAGGGAACTAGTCCGCGCTGACCTCGACCGGTGCGCTCCAGCCCCAGTCCCACGTCGCGAGCTCGTCGATGAGCTCGTGATTGGTGAGGTCGAGATAGATCGGGGTCACGCTTATCTTTCCGTCGCGCATTGCCGCGACGTCGGTACCCGCCTCCGCCTCGCCCGCGATCGCGGGGCCGCCGACCCAGTAATAGGGCTCGCCGTATGGGTCGAGCCGCTCGACGAGCTGGTCGCGGTAGGTGCGCTTGCCGAGACGCGTGACCTCGACACCTGCGATGCGCTCGCGCGGCAAATGCGGCACGTTGACGTTGAGGAGAGCGTCGGACGAGAAACCCTTCGCGAGGATGTTTTTCGCGAGAAGCGCGGCGAACGAGGCTGACGGGCCGAAGTCGATGTTCGCGCCGAAGGCGCCGATCGAGATCGCGATCGACGGCACGCCGGAGAGCAGGCCCTCCATCGCGGCGGCGACGGTTCCCGAGTACGTGATGTCGTCTCCCATGTTCGAACCGCGATTTATCCCCGAGACCAGTAGATCGGGTTTGTGCTGCAGGAAACCGAGTACCGCGAGCCGCACGCAGTCCGTCGGCGATCCGTCGCTCATGAACGCGCGCTGACCAGTCCGCAGCTGGGTCTCCTTCACCCGGAGCGGTCGGTAGATGGTGATGCTGTGGCTCGCGCCGCTCCAGTTCCGCTCTGGAACGATGATGTCGACGCTTCCGATCGCTCCGAGCGCGTCAGCCAGCGGGCCGAGCGCGTCCGATTCGATGCCGTCGTCGTTGGTGACGAGGATGTGCTTGCGACTAGCCGTCACTTGCCTCGCGCGCCGATGCGCGCCTCGCGGGCGAGACGCAGTGCCTCCCTCGCCTCAGCTTCGGCATCGCGCAGATCCGCCTGGGCCGCCGCTTCGGCAGCGTCACTCTCCTCGATGAGCGTCGACGCCTCGGTCCGCCCGCGACGTCCCTGCGCGACCTGGAACGCATATCGCACGAAGGTGTTGATGATCCCCGCGACCGGCATCGCGAGGAGCACGCCCCAGAACCCGGCGATCCGCGAGCCGAGCAGAAGAGCGAGGAACACGAAGATCGGGTGGATGCCGATCGCGTTCGACATGATTCGGGGCCCGATCGCGTTCAACACGACCTGCTGCAACGCGATCGTCAGCACGAGCACCCAGATGAAGACGTCCGGCGCGCCCAGCAGCGTGACCGCCAGAACGGGGATCTCGGCGATGATCGGGCCGAAGAACGGGATGATCATCGTGAGCCCCGAGAGCACCGCGAGCACACCGGCGAACGGCACGCCGAGCGGGACGAGGATCGCGAGGGTCGCGACGCCGTAGATGAGGCCGAGGATGAGCGAGCCGCGGATGAATCCGCCGAACGAGCGGTCCGCGCTCTGACGAAGCAGTTCCGCCTCGCTGCGGAGCTCGGGGCTGAGCGCGGCGATGAATCTGCGCCAGAGCTGATCGCCGTCGATCAGCATGATGAACGCGATGATGAGAACGAGCGTGAAGTTGAAGAGAACGCTCGCGGTGGCCGAGACGAACCCAAGCGCGTCGGCCGCGACCGACCCGGCGATCTGGGAGATCTTCGCGGGGACCTGGCCATAGAGGTCCGTCACGTTCACCGGGAGACCCGCTCCTTCCAGACGCTGCTGCAGGGCGATCACCTCCCGTGCGGCGCGGTCGCCGTACTCCGGTGCGCGCACGATCAGGTCGTTCAGCTGACTCACGAGTCCGGGGACGGCGAGAGCGAGGGTGCCGGCGAGAAGGAACGCGATCCCGATGTAGACGACGACAACGCTGAGCGGGCGATTCAGCATGGTGCGCTGGTCGATCCGATTCACCAAGGGTGAAAGCAGGTACGACACGGCCCACGCCGCGACGAAGATGATGACGACGTCCGCAACGCGCGAGAGGACCTCGGTGAGATCGGCAAGGATCTGGAAAGTCGCGAGCACGATGAGCAGCACGACGAGCGTTGTGATGAGCTGCCGCTCCCGCGTCGAGAGATTCACAGGCGAATGGTACCGACGGAATACCATGCTTCTCCGTGCCAGACACGCGCTCCCTGATGGATCGCTACGCGTCGTATCTCCCAATCACCGACCGGACACCCCGGCTAACCCTCGGTGAGGGCGGTACGCCGCTGGTGCGCGCTCGCTCGCTCGAACGCGAGACCGGCGTTCCCGAGATCTGGCTGAAGGTCGAAGGTCAGAACCCGACCGGCTCGTTCAAGGATCGCGGCATGGTCGTCGCCGTCGCGAAAGCGCTTGAAGATGGCGCGCGCATGGTGCTGTGCGCGTCGACCGGCAACACCGCCGCGTCGGCGGCTGCGTACGCCGCCCGCGCGGGGATGTCGTGCACCGTCATCCTCCCGGCGGGGCAGGTGGCGGCCGGCAAGCTGGCCCAGGCGATCGCGCACGGCGCGCATGTGGTCGCCGTTCGCGGCCCGTTCGACGCGGCCCTCGCGGTCGTCCGGGCGCTCGCCGAGCAAGGCGAGGCCACGCTCGTGAACAGCGTCAACCCGCACCGCCTCGAGGGCCAGAAAACGGCCGCGTTCGAGATCTGCGAAGCCCTCGGCGACGCTCCCGAGGCCCTTTTTATCCCGGTCGGGAACGCCGGGAACATCACCGCCTACTGGAGGGGGTTCGTCGAGGCGGCGCGGACTGGTCTCGCGCGCCGGCGTCCACGCATGTACGGCTACCAGGCGGAGGGAGCGGCGCCGCTCGTCAGCGGAAAGCCCGTCGCACAGCCTGAGACGGTCGCGACCGCGATCCGCGTGGGAAATCCCGCGTCGTGGAAGGGCGCGGTCGCCGCGCGAGATGAATCGGGCGGCGCCATCGACGCGGTCAGCGACGACGAGATCCTGGAGGCGTACAGCTTCCTTGCCCGGTGCGAGGGTGTCTTCGCCGAACCCGCTTCGGCGGCGGCGATCGCCGGGCTGCGCAAGCGCGTGCGCGCGAACGCCCTTGGCGGCGCAAAGCGTGTCGTCTGCGTCCTCACGGGTAACGGCATGAAGGACCCGGACCGCGCCCGCTCGCTCGCTGGCGACATCCCCGAGGTCGAGGCCACACCGGACGCGGTCCGCGCCGCGTTGAGTTCCTAGCAGTGGGGGAGCTTCGCGTGCGGGTGCCCGCATCGAGCGCGAATCTTGGTCCGGGCTTCGATTCGTTCGCGATCGCCCTTCCGCTTCTCGCCGAGTTCGATCTCCGTCCGGCGCGGGCCTGGTCGGTGAACGTCGACGACGGTGGCAACGCTCGTGAGAACGGAAACGGCGTCCCGACCGGCGATGACAACCTCTTTGTCGTTTCTGCGCGCGCGGCCGCCGCGGCCGCGGCCGAGACACTTGGCTCCTACCACGTCACGCAGCGCTCGGCGATCCCCGTCGGACGCGGGCTCGGCTCCAGCGCGGCGGCCATCGTGGGCGGGGTGGTGGCGGCGAACGCGCTCATGGGCGACCCGCTCGATCGGCGGACGCTCCTCCGTGTCGCGAGCGAGGTGGAAGGCCATGCGGACAACGTGGCCGCTGCGCTCTATGGCGCTTTCACCGTCGCGCTGCCCAGCGACGACGGGCCGGTCGCGACGCGTATCGCGTTCCCGCGCGCATGGCGGATCTGCCTATTCATCCCCCGCGAGCCACTCGCGACGGAGACCGCGCGGGCCGTCCTTCCAGCTAATGTCTCGCGCGCTGATGCGGTCTTCAACATCGCGCACGCCGCCGCGCTCCTCGCGGCCGTCCTGCGCTCGGATGGCGCGCTCCTCTCGATCGCCATGGCGGATCGATTGCACCAGCCGGCTCGGGCGCAGCTCGTGACGGGCCTCAACGACATCATCGCTGCGGCGCGGGGTGCCGGCGCGTTCGGCGCCGCGCTCTCCGGGGCGGGGCCGGCGGTGGTCGCCTTTGCGCCCGCCCGCCTTGCGGCTCGGGTGGTCGCGGCGATGGAGGAATCGGCGCATGCCGTCGGCACGAGCGGGCGCGGTCGGGTCGTCCGCGTGCGCGCCGCCGGTGCACAGGTCCGACGCGCTTGAGGATCGGAGCGTTGCTCCTCGCGGCGGTTTTCCTTGCCGCGGGATGCGTCGACAACCGGATCGTCGTCACGACACCGACTCCCACGCCCGTCCGCTCGGCCACGCCGACGGTGACCGCGAGTGCGAGCCCGACGCCCAGCCCAACGCCGACGCCCACACCCGCGCCGACGCCGCTTCTCTCCGCGCGCGGCGGGATCGTCGTGAAGGAGCCGCTCGCGAACACGCGCGTCCGCAGCCCGCTCACCATCAGCGGTGAGGCGAGCGTGTTCGAGGCCGCGCTGATCTGGCAGGTGACCGACACCGCCGGCCGAGTGCTCGCCAGCGGGATCACCACTGCGACCGCCGGCGCACCTGCGAAAGGAACGTTCACGATCGCGGCGACGTACCAGGACCCGCCATCCGACATCATCGGATTCGCGGAGGTCTACACGCGCAGCCCGAGAGACGGGGAGATCGACGAGATCGTCCGCGTCCCGCTCACTCTCGCCGCCGTTCGCTGATGCGCCTCGCGCTCCTGGCGATCCCGGCGGTGCGGAGTGCGCTGTCGCTCGAGATCGGGCGCGCGATCGAGTACCACCAAACCCTCGCGAGCACTCAGGACCGGGCGCGATCGCTCGCGACCGCTGGATCC
>DASWCR010000159.1:0-3531 GCA_036389995.1 Candidatus Limnocylindria bacterium
CAGCGGAGCAATCCGGCAAAGGCGAGCTGCGGTCGATCCTCGCCGGGCCGACCGCGGTCGCGATCGGCAACGGCGATGAGGTCGAGCTCGCGAAGAGCCTCGTCGACGAGGCGCGCGTGCTGAAGGCGCTCAAGATCCTCGGCGCGCTCATCGGCGGGCGCGCGCTGAGCGCCGACGACGTGACATCGCTGGCCCGTCTTCCTGGCCGACCGCAGCTGCAGGCGACCTTCGTCGGAACCTTGCAGGCACCGCTCGCTGGGGTCGTCGGCGTGCTCACAGCAGCTCAAGGAAATCTCGTCCGCGTGCTCCAGGCGCGCGGCTCGCAATAAGAAGGAGAGAAAAGATGGCGACGGAAGTCAAAGAGAATCCCAAGTTCGAGAAGCTCGCGGGAGAGCTGGAAGCGTGGTCGATCCTCGAGATCGCCCAGTTCGGCAAGTACCTCCAGGAGCGCTGGGGCGTGTCCGCCGCTCCCGTGGCGGTCGCGGCAGCCGGCGGAGCCGGCGGAGCCGCCGCACCGGCCGAGGCCGAAGAGAAGACCGAGTTCACCGTGATCCTGAAGGAAGCGGGCGCGTCGAAGATCAACGTGATCAAGACGGTCCGCGAACTCACCGGGCTCGGGCTCAAGGAGGCCAAGGATCTGGTCGACGGAGCGCCCAAGGCGGTGAAGGAGAACATCGGCAAGGACGAGGCCGCCGCCGTGAAGAAGAAGCTCGAGGACGCCGGGGCGACCGTCGAAATGAAATGAGGTTTGGCCCTTTTGGGCCGAAACTCTGAGAATTCTTCGGGAGGCCCTGCTGCCAGCTTTGGTAGCGGAACGCCTGCCGATAGAGTTCTCGCCGCGAGAGCGCCCTGATCGGCGGGCTCGCGAAAGGTGCCGGACCGGGGCCCCAGGGGAGGGGTCCCGGTTTGGTTTTTCAGGCGGTCAGTGACCAGCCCAGCGCGTCGTGGGCCGCGAGATATTCCTCGGCCTTGGTCGATCCGAGAAGCAGCGCGGTCTTCGCGAAGATCTCCGCATCCGCGCCGCTTCGCGCGATCACGGACGCCTCCGCGAGGTCACTGCGCGAAGACAGACCGGTCCGTGGGTCGATCAAGTGGTGGAGGTCCGGACCCCATGATCGCTTTCGGGTCCCGCTCGTGGCCGCTCCCATGTCGAGCAGCAGCACGGTCTCCCCGCCCATACCGACCGGCCAGCCGTCGCCGGTCTCGCCACCGCCCCGCGCGAAGAGGTCGCCGCAGAGATTGACGAGCGAGTTCGGGCCGAGGTCGGCCGCGAGGCGATCGGCGAGCCATCCCTTCGCGATGCCGCCGAGATCGATCGAGGCACCCTGTCGGAGCCGGGCCGAGCCGTTTCGTACCTCGAGGACTTCCGGCAGCGCCGGCGGAACGACCGACGCGGTCACGCGCGTCGGTCCTTTGGAAAACGTGCGCGTGTATCCCGCCGCGAGAAGCGCCGGCAGCACGGCGGCGTTGACGAGCCCACCCGAGAGATCGTGGGCGCGGAGGCACTCGCGAAGAAGCGACTCGAGGAGCGGGCTCACCTCGGCCCACGAGCCGGCCGATTCGTTGAACCGCGAGAGCTCCGAGGTGGGGGAGAATCGCGTGAGGCGGTCGTGCATTTCGTGAACCCAGGACTCGGCCACCGCCAGGCGCGCTCTGGCGAGGCCGACGGCGTAGATCTCGCACTCTCCCCCGAGCGCCTCGAAAATCCTCTTCTCCATGAGCTGCTGATTCGGGACGATAGGAGTGCGCGTGGCGGCCCAGGGCCAGCCGAGGGCCCCCGCGCGGTGGGGCACCGGCCGGAGGCCGGGGGGTCCGCCGCCGCGTAAAGAGGGTTTCGGCTGGCCTGGGCCGCTCGGGGACTCGTCGCTCTCGGCCGAGTCACCAAGCGAAAACTGCCCTCTTGACACGAACTGTCAACCAGCCAACAGTGAGCGGTTCCCGCCTGTTGACCTACTCGCGGGGTCGGGAATACCATATTGGCCTTGCCACAGGTACAGCCCCCGCCGTCTATCCACCTGCCTAGCCATCTGCCCTGAGGAGGGTCTGCCCATGTCCGTCACCCTCGACCGGGTGCCTGCATCCGTTCGCGCCCGTCGTAACTTCGCGTCACTGCCCGAGGTCCTACCGCTCCCGAACCTGATCCAGACGCAGATCGACTCTTTCAAGTGGTTCTGCGATGAAGGCCTTGGCGAGCTGTTCGCCGAGATCTCGCCTATCCAGGACTTCACCGGAAAGAACCTCGATCTGAAGTTCATATCGAGCGAGTTCCGGGAGCCGAAGTACTCCGAAGAAGAGTGCCGGACGAAGGACCTCACCTTCTCCAAGCCCCTGTGGGCTCGCGTCGAGCTCGTGAACAAAGAGACCGGAGAGGTCACCGAGCAGGACGTTTTCCTCGGCGACTTTCCGTGGATGACCGACAAGGGCACCTTCGTGATCAACGGCGCGGAGCGCGTCGTGGTCTCGCAGCTCGTGCGCTCGCCCGGCGTCTACTTTACCGCCGTCGACGACCCCACAACGGGCCGCCGCCTCTTTTACGGAAAGCTCATCCCGAACCGCGGCGCGTGGCTCGAGTTCGAGACGTCCAACAAGGACGTCATCTCGGTGAAGGTCGACCGCAAGCGAAAGCTGACGGTGACCACGCTCCTGCGCGCGATCGGGTACTCCTCGAACGAGGAGATCGCGGCGCTCTTCACGAACCTCGACGCCGACCCCGAGCACCAGTACATCGCGTCGACGCTCGACAAGGACCCCACGACGAACACGAATGAAGGCCTCGTCGAGGTCTACAAGCGTCTTCGCCCTGGCGACCCGCCGACGATCGACAACGCGCGGAGCCTCGTGCAGTCGCTCTTCTTCAACTTCCGCCGGTACGACCTCGCGAAGGTCGGCCGGTACAAGCTGAACCGGAAGCTTGGCCTGGACCAGCCGATGACCCAGCGGACGCTCACGAACGAGGACCTCGTGAAGATCGTCGCTCGGATCGTCGAGCTGAACAACGGCAAGGGCTCCCCCGACGACATCGACCACCTCGGTAACCGCCGCGTTCGCGCGGTCGGCGAGCTCATTCAGAGCCAGTTCCGCGTCGGCCTTCTCCGGATGGAGCGGGTCGTTCGCGAGCGCATGTCCATCGTCGAGCCCGAGAAGGCGACACCCAAGGAGCTCATCAACATCCGGCCGGTCGTGGCCGCGATCAAGGAGTTCTTCGGCGGGTCGCAGCTCAGCCAGTTCATGCAGCAAACGAACCCGCTCGACGAGCTCACCCATAAGCGGCGCCTCTCAGCGCTCGGGCCGGGTGGCCTCTCGCGCGAGCGCGCAGGGTTCGACGTCCGCGACGTGCACTTCAGCCACTACGGCCGCATCTGCCCGATCGAGACGCCGGAAGGTCCGAACATCGGCCTCATCGGCTCCCTCGCGACGTACGGTCGCGTCAATCCGTACGGATTCATCGAGTCTCCGTACCGCCGGGTCGCTCGAGACGACAAGGATCGGTCGTACGTCACCGACGAGATCGTCTATCTGACCGCCGACGAG
>DASWCR010000160.1:0-4688 GCA_036389995.1 Candidatus Limnocylindria bacterium
GGGTCCATGACGTTCTTGATCCGCTTCATCACGTCGAGAGCGTCGCCGTGCTCGGCGCGCATGTAACGAGCGCGCACCGCGCCGGTGCCGTGCTCTCCGGTCACGGTGCCGCCGACCTCGATCGCGAGCTTGTGCAGCCGATCGGCGAGCTCGTCGGCGCGACCGACCTCGTCGGGATCATCGGGGTTCACGAGGATCGCCGAGTGCACGTTGCCGTCGCCGAAGTGCCCGTAGAAGACGACCGCGATCCCGAGCTCGGCTCCCATCTCGCGCGCGCGACGCACTGTCTGCGGGATTTCGGACAGCGGCACCGCCAGATCCTCGCCGGCGAAGATGCGGTGCTTCCCGGGATGCGCGAGCGCCGTCGCCGCGGCGAGCCCGCTGCGCCCGGCCCAGAGGCGCGTGATCTCCTTCTCGTCCTCCGCGAAGCGGGTGACCGTGGCGCGCTTGCGGACGATGCCGTCGGTGTAGCGCACGTTCGCGGCGACCTGCTCGGGCGTGCCTTCCACTTCGATGAAGAGGACGGCCTCGCCCGCGGGCAGGTCGAGCTCGGGCCGCCAGAGCTGGAGCGCATCGACGGCGCTCTTGTCCAAAAGCTCCGCGGTCGATGGAAGGATCCCCGCCTCGAAGAGATCGTCGAGCGACGCGACGGTGTCCTCGAGCGCTCTGTAGCCGGCGAGGATGACGGCGCGCGCCGGCGGCCGCGGCTGAACGCGGAGACGAAGACGGGTGAAGATGCCGAGCGTGCCCTCCGAGCCGACGAACAGCTTGGTGAGGTCGATGCCGCTCGACGACTTGAGCGCCTTCGAGTGGACGCCACCGGTCGTGATGACCGAGCCGTCCGCGAGCACGACCTCCGCCCCGAGCACGTAGGCCGACGTCGTGCCCCAGCGCACCGCGTGCGGTCCGCTTGCGTTGTTCGCGGCCATCCCGCCGAGCGTGCAGGCTCGTCCGCTGCCGGGATCGGGCGGAAAGAACAGGCCCTGATCGGCTAGGGCGTTCTGGAAGTCGAAATAGACGAGGCCAGGCTCGACCATCGCCTGCAGGTTGCGGCGATCGATCTCGATGATCTTCCGCATTCGCGCGAAGGAGATGACGATCCCGCCTTCCGGCGCGATCGCCCCGCCGGTCTGCCCGGTGCCCGCGCCGCGCGGCACGATCGGCGTCTCGGTCTCGTTCGCCACACGTACCGCGGCGACGACCTCCGCCGTCGTCTCGGGAACGACGACGGCGCTCGGTGTGCGCTGCTGCCGCAGCGACCAGAACGAGGCGTCGTATGAATAGGGGAGCAGCGTCGACGGGTCGTCGATGACGCGCTCGCTTGGAATGACCTCGCGCAGTCGCGTCGCGATGCTCGCGGTGCCGATCGCCATCGTCCGTATGCTACGGACATCGCTCTCTCCTCTAGCCACGTCAGTCCTGAAGATCTCGCCACCTGCATCTCGTGCGGGCTCTGTCTCAACGATTGCCCTACCTATCGGGTGCTGGGTGACGAGGCGGATTCGCCGCGTGGACGCATCCAGCTGATCCGAGCCGTCATCGCGACTCCCGCGGCACCGAGCGAAACGGCCGTCGGGCATCTGGAGGCGTGCCTCGTCTGCCGCGCGTGCGAGACGGCGTGCCCGTCGGGCGTGCCGTTCGGTCGGATCATGGAAGGAGCGCGCGAGGTTCTGCGCGAGCGGGAAGCTGGCGGCGCGTTCGCGCGCGCGGCGCTCGACACGGTCGCCCGTCCGCGCCGCCTCGCGATCGCGGCGCGCGTCGCCGACATCGGGGCGCGTCTCGGGCTCGCGCGTCTCGCCGCGCGGCTGCCCGGCCGTCTCGGTTGGGCGGCGTCGCTGGCGGCGCCGTCCGAGGGCGCCCCCTTCCGCGGCGTCGACCATCCGGGCGCCGACGTGAACGTGTTCGCGGGCTGCATCATGCGCGAGGCGTTTGGAGAGACCGAGCGGGCCACGGTGCGGCTTCTCGAGCGGGACGGTCATGTCGTGAGCGTCCCCGAGGAGCAGACCTGCTGCGGCGCGCTACACGCGCACGCCGGCGACGGCGAACGCGCGCGCCAGCTCGCCCGCTACAACGTCGACGCCTTTTCCGGTAGCGAGGCGAAGGTGGTCGTCAACGCCGCGGGGTGCGGCGCGCACCTGAAGGACTACGGGCACATCCTCGCCGACGACCCGCTCTGGGCCGGCCGCGCGAAAGCGTTCGCGGCGCGGGTCCGCGATGTCAGCGAGGTCGTGAAGCCCGTCCCGGCGCGCACCCGGCGGGCAGTCCGCGTGGCGTACCAGGACGCCTGTCACCTCGCCCACGGGCAGCGCGTCCGGGCCCAGCCCCGCGCGCTCCTTCGGGCCATCGACGGCGTGACCCTCGTCGACATCGAGGACCCCGAGCGCTGTTGCGGCAGCGCCGGCATCTACAACCTGACCCATCCCGAGATATCGCGGGAGCTGCAGCAGGACAAGGTGCGCAAAATCCTCAACGCTTCTTGCGACGTGGTCGTGAGCGCGAATCCGGGTTGCATGCTCCAGATCGCGGCCGGTCTCCGCTCCGCCGGATCGAGCGCGCGCGTCATGCACCTCGCTCGTTTTCTGGATGACCCAGACCTCGCTGTGGCGGGCGACCCCTAGCACGCGCGTCAAGCGGTCGAGCCTGTTTTGGCGCGAGCAGACGGTCGCGTTTCATGCGAAAATATGTCAGACAGATGAGTGTTTCCCGATCGACCTATCGACACCGGCTTAGTGGCGAAGACGTTCGAAAGACTCGCATCCTGATCACCAAGGACGCTTGGAAGCTGTTCCCAGGCCCCGGCGAGCGCGTGGCTCTTCGTATCGGCGCGCGCCGTTTTGACGCGGAGATCAAGAGCGAGCGCTGCGAGTGCGTGCCGCCCGAGCACGAGCACTACCACCTGATCTGCCCCGCGCTGAAGGGACAGACAGGCTTCAAGAACGGTGCTCTCGTCGTGATCGCCAAGGATTCCGACGGCGGCTACCGCTTCGTAGAGGAGCGCGGCTAAACTCCCCGACGTGGCGTCGTCGTCGACGTACATCCTGATCCACGTGTTCGGAACGGTCCGCGACGAGCTCGATCGAGCCGATCGCGGCAAGCGCACGTACTCCGGATGGCTGCGCGAGTACGTCGCGGACACGCCGAAGCGCCTCACCGAGATCGCGCGTCTCCTCGATCTCCTGACCGAGAACGGGTGGAAGGTCGTCGGCTCCCCCTACGACTGTGACGTGATGCTCGAGCGCGACGTCAGCCGCGATCAGGCCGAGCAGGACATCCGGCGGGCCGAGTTCTGGGACCGGCTCGTCCAAATCGCGTCCGCGGACGATGACGGGCACATCGTCTGGCGGGATCACCCGGAGGGCGCTCCGTCACGTCCGCGCCGGCGCCGCCGAGTCCGCCGTCCGCCGACCAGAGAGCAGGGAGGCTAGCCCACAACCCCCGGCGAATCACGGCCGGAGCCCAGCGGAATCGAAGTTCGGCTGGTCGAAGCCGATCCACCCTAGGCTCGCGAAAACACCCTGCGGGAGACTCTCATCTCGTGGCCAAGATCCTTGTCATTGACGACAACCCGGTGATGCTCGACCTCTATCGCGAGATCCTCACCCGCGCCGGTCATGAGGTCGTCCTCGCCGAGAACGGCACGCAGGGTCTGGCGCGGATCGATCGCAAACCCGACCTGGTCGTCGTCGATCTCATGATGCCGAACCTCAATGGCTATGACTTCGTGAAGCAGCTGCGGTCCATGGATGGACAGACAGCGACCCCCGTCATCGCAGCATCGGGCCTCTCCACGGGCGAGTGGGCACTCAAGGCCGGGGCCGACCGATTCCTCGCCAAGCCATTGCGAAGCGGCGAGCTGATCGCCCTCGTCGACGAGCTGCTTTCCTCGGGCGGCGGGGCTGCCGCGTGACTCGGCCGTCGTCTCACCTCAGCTAGCCTTCGTTCCAAATGCCGCATCCCCTTGGTGACGAGCTGACCGAGCTTCACGTTCACCTCGGCGGGGCGGTCGATCCCGCCGCCATGTGGGGGATCGCACACGAGCAGGGCATCCGCTTACCGACCAAGGATTATTGGGAATTCGTCGACCTCATCACGGTACGCAAGCAAACGAAGAAGTCGTTCGAGGACTACCTCGCGCTCTATCACTGGACCGAGCTGATCCAGTCGAGCCCGCTAGCGGTGGAGCAATCGGTTTTCCAGGTCGTCGGTGGCGCCTATCGGAAGGCGAACATCACCACCCTCGAGCTGCGCTACAACCCGATGAAGCGAAACCGCGGAGGCGAGCGCGATCTCGACCACATCATCATGGCGTCGATCCGCGGCCTCGACCGAGCGCTTCTCGAATATCCGGTGAAGGCGGGGCTCATCTTCTGCCTTGACCGGACCTTCGACCAGACGCTCAACTCGATCATCCTCGAGAAGGCGATCGCGTACCGCCACCGCGGCGTCGTCGGCATCGACATCGCCGGGGGTAAGAATCCGGACTTCCGCTACCGCGATTACGCCGCTCTCTTCAAGAAAGCGCGTAAAGCGGGACTTGGCGTCACCGTGCACGCTGGCGAAGATGAGGATTGGGAAAGTGTCGACGAAGTGCTGGAGCATCTCGAGCCGGATCGCATCGGCCACGGGATACACGCGGCGCGGAACGCGGCGCTGTGCAAGCGGCTCGCCGAGCGCGGCGTGCTGCTCGA
>DASWCR010000161.1:0-9364 GCA_036389995.1 Candidatus Limnocylindria bacterium
ACCTCGAGGACAACCGCACTCGCGGTCCGATCCGGCGCGAGTTCAAGATGCTCGGGATCCGAATGGCCTCTTCGGATAAAGAGCAACCGACAGTCGAAGCGCACATCTTCACCGATGTCCAGGCGCCAGGCCGGCTCTTTCAAGCGCTCAAGACCTTCCTCGGCGATCCCCTCGAGACGCGCACGAACGTGTTCGGCGATGCGAAAGGCCTCGAGGACCTCATCGCGCTCATCCTCGTCCACGTCCGAAATCGCGCGAAGGAGCTCACGGGGACCGGGCCGGAGGTGATCACGCTCGGCCGACCAGTCCGTTTCATCGGCGACGAGGGCGCGGAGGGCCGCGCGACAGGGCGCCTGCGGGCCGCGGCGGAGCTCGCGGGCTTTCGCGAGATCCGTTTCGTGCCCGAGCCGATCGCCGCCGCGCACGCCGCCGACGTCGGAGAGGGGACGAGTCTGGTGTTCGACTTCGGCGGCGGCACACTGGATCTCTGCGTCGTGCGCCGCGAGAGCCGCGGGGGACTCGCGGTGCTCGCGACCGCCGGCGGCCCTATCGGCGGCGACCGCGCGACCGAGCTCCTCATCGAGGACGCGGTAGCGCCGCGTCTGGGATCGCGAGCTGAGTGGGGACCGAAGCGCCTGCGGCTCCCGCGCTACATCGTCAACGCGCTGCGCGACTGGCATGCGCTCTCCGCGCTGAACGAGAAACCTCTGCTCGACGCGCTCGACGATCTCGTCCGCGCGGGCGCCCCAAAGCGCGAGCTCGCCGCTTTGAGAAGCGCGATCGAGCTCCAACTTGGCTACGAGATCTTCCAGACGACCGACGCGACGAAGTGCGACCTCTCGACTGTTGCCGCTGCGATCCTCACGTACCACCACGCCGAGGTGGATGTCGACGCGCGCGTCACGCGCGGGCGATTCGAGCATCTGATCCGACCGATGCTCGACGAGACCGGCGCGCTCGTGCGACGCATCACGGATGACGCCGGCGCGGCGGCAGGCGATATTGCCGCGGTCGTCTACACCGGCGGTTCGAGCGCGATCCCGTCATTCCGCGCGCTCATCCGTGGGCTGCTGCCGAACGCAGTCGAGCGCGACGCGGCCGCCTTCACGAGCGTTGCTGCCGGCCTCGCGATGCCTGGGGTGACGGAGTTAGAGGCGCCCAGCCATGCGCGATGACCCACCCGTGCCGGTCGGAAGACGATGCCCGTGAGCGTCTGTTGAGCGCGGAGCCGACTTCCTTGACGATGCGGCGGCCGCCGAGCGCATGAAGGATCGGAGGAGCTCGATCTCGGCGAGGGAATGGAGCTCGTCATCCTCGAATCGCCATTCCGGGCGCTGATTCCCCCGCTCCTCGCGTACATCGATGCGCTCGCTTCGCAGGATCCCGAACGGCCGGTCACCGTCGTCCTTTCGGAGTTCGTCCCGCGCCATCCCTGGGAGTACCTGCTGCACAACCAGGCCCGCCCTGCGGCTGAAGGTCCGCCTCTTCTTCCGACCGAATACGGTCGTCGTCGACGTGCCGTATCACGTGGAGCCCTAACCGAAAAGAGCCTTTCGGACCTCACTCTCCGAAGCGGTCGGCGAAAAGACCATGACCCGGTCGCCCACCTCGAGCTTGGTGTCGTCGTCGGCGTGCATGAGCTTGCCTTTCCGGATGATCCCGCCAACGAGGGCGCCGCTCGGCAGTCGCAAGCTCCCGACGCTCTTGCCGGCGGGCGGCGTTCCGATCGCGATCTCGGCCTCGATCAGCTCGTTCGCGGAACCCGCGAGCGACATCAGCGGCATGAAGCCCCCGGAGGGAAGCTCCTGTTCGATAACGTTCATGAGCACCCGAGTCGACGAGATGGTCTCGTCGATGCCCAGCGTTTTGAACACGATCTCGTTCTTCGGATTGTTGACGCGCGCGATCACGCGCGGGGTATGGCAGCGCAGCTTCGCGAGCTGGCAGATCACGAGATTCTTCGCGTCGTCTCCCGTGACGGCGATGAGCGCGTCGGCCCGGCTGCAGCCGGCCTCCATCTGGGCGCGGCCCTCGTCGGCCGGCGCGTTCATCACGATCGAGCCGAGCTTCTCTTGGACGAAGTTCGCA
This sequence comes from Candidatus Limnocylindria bacterium, assembly GCA_036389995.1. Lineage (GTDB taxonomy): Bacteria > Chloroflexota > Limnocylindria > P2-11E > P2-11E > 3-1-20CM-2-70-9. The sequence goes on from DASWCR010000161.1 coordinate 2,089, forward strand.
CGGCGCCGATCGGCCTCGATGACCGTGACCTCGTGCCCGGACTCGAGGAGCGCCTGCGCGAGATGGAATCCGACCTCACCGGCGCCGGCGACGACGAAGTACACCTAACGGGCCTTCACGGGTTCGTGGACCATGTCGGCCTCGTGCGCGAGAGCCTTGCGCACGAGGACCTCCCCCACCTCGCGGTCGTCCTGCAGCATCGCGTGGAGGAGCGTTCCGAGGATCGTGGTTCGCGAGAACGTGTTGATGCCCATCTCGCGGTACGTCTGCGCGCGTACCGGATCGTTCACCTTCGCGATGACCTGTTTAAGGCCGAAAATCTTCTGAGCGATCTGCGCCGCCATGAGGTTCCGGTTGTCACCTTCGGTCAGCGCGAGGAACGCGTCGGCGCGTTCGATGCCCGCCTGCCGCAGCACCTCGAGATCCGTGCCGTCTCCGAGGATCGTCTCGCCTTTGAAGGAGGTCGGGAGATGCTGGAACCACGCCCGCTCCGCGCGCGCCGGGCTCGTCGACGCGATGTCGACGACGCTGACGCGATGACCCTCGGAGTCCAGAAGGCCCGCGAGGAATCCACCCACACGGCCACAGCCGACGATGACGACGTTCATTTGCTCTCTTCCTGACGATACGCGAGGACCGCGCACGGCGCGCTGACGTACACGTTCTGTACCGTCCGTCCCACGTAAACCCTTCCTAAACGCTTTCGATACGGCATTCCGAGGAGGATCAGGTCAGAGGCGCGTTCGGCCGCGGTATCGACGATAGCCGCTGCTGCATCACGTGCCTGAAGCAGCTCGGTCTGAATCGTCGTTCCAGACTGCTTCGCGATCTTCGAGGCATCGGCCAGTAGCGCCTCACCACGCTCGAGCTCCGGATCGAGCACCGCGTCTAACGGAAGGTTCCAGCGAACCTCGATCACGTGGATCGCGACGATCTCGGCCTTCGTTGGCTTCGCGATGTCAATGGCGATGCGGATCACGTCCGGGTCGACGCTCGATCCGGCGAGCGCCACGAGGATGCGTTTGGCCTGCATGGCTGCCGGAGTCTAGCGACCGTCGTCGCGAGGCCGTTGGTGCCCGTCGTCTTCGAAGTGGTACGGCACGTCGATGACGATCGTATTGGGCCGGAACAGGAGACTGGCCTTGAGCCGTAACGCAGTCTGCCCATGGAGCAGCCACTCCCACCAGCTGTGCGGGACGAATGTGGAGAGCACCACCGTGACAGGCCGGTCGTCGCGCTTGTCGATCTGGTCGATGTAGCGGAGGAGCGGAGGGATGAGCGACCGATAGGGCGACTCGATGATGTCGAGCGGGATCCGTCCGGCCCAATGCTCCCAGCGGTCGCGAAACTCGTTGGCGCTGTCCTCGGTCGTCGCGATGTGGACCGCCTTGACCGTCGGCGAGATCGACCTGGCGAACGCGACCGACTGCGCCGCGGCACGGTCCAGCCGGCTCACCGGGACGATCACGACCGGAGGCCGCGGCTCGGGGAGCGGCTCGTCGAGCCGGTCGAGGACCAGCGCGTCGTGCGCCCGCGCGTAGTGGCGGTGGATCGTGAAGAGCAGCAGGACGAGGATCGGCAACGTGACGAGGGTCATCCACGCCCCGTCCGCGAACTTCGCGACGCTCACGACGACCAGTACGATCGCCGTCGCCACCGCGCCCAGCCCGTTGATCGCCACACGCCACTGCCAGCCGGACGGCCGAAGCCGTCGCCACCGCCGGATGAGACCGGCCTGTGAAAGCGTGAAGGCCAGGAACACGCCGATCGTGTACAGCGGGATCAGCTGGGTGACGCTGCCGCTGAACGCGGAGAGCACGAGGGCCCCCACAAGGGCTAGGGCGACGATCCCGAACGAGAAAGCAAGCCGATCCCCCCGATAAGCGAATTGGCGGGGCATGAATCGGTCGTTCGCGAGTACGGACGCCAGACGCGGGAAACCCGTGAACCCGGTGTTCGCAGCGAGGGCGAGGAGCACAGCGGTCGAGACCTGGACGAGGTAATAGAACGGTCCAGTGCCCACGAGCGAGCGAGTGAGGAGGCTGTTCAGCGTCTCCTGCTCGGATCGATCCGGTGTGATGCCAATCGACTGCGCCAGGAACGTGATCCCGAGAAAGATCGTTCCAAAGAACGTCCCCATCAGCAGCAGAGTGATGGTTGCGTTGCGCTGCTCTGGCTGCTTCATGCTCGGTACCCCATTTGCGATCGCTTCGCTTCCCGTGAGCGCTACTGACCCCGACGCGAACGCACGCAGGACGAGAAGGACGGAGAACGCCTCGATCCCCTCCGCAGGGAACGGTTGCGGCGGCGGCGCGGCCGCCGGTACCTCGCCCGTCAGCACGCGAAAGATGCCGTACCCGATGAGCGCGAAGATCGAAACGAGGTAGATGTAGGTCGGGCCGGCGAAGGTTAGGCCCGCTTCCCGCACCCCCCGCAGGTTGCCCAGCATCAGAAGCACGATGAACACGATGCCGATCAGCACGCGTTGCTCGTAGAAGAAAGGGACGAAGCTCGAGATCGCGGCGACGCCCGCCGCGGTCGAGACCGCGACGGTAAGAACGTAATCGATGAGTAGGGCCGCCGCCGCGACGAGCCCGGGAAGGGTCCCTAGGTTGTCCTTCGCGGCGACGTAGCTACCTCCGCCGTTCGGATAAGCCTGGATCACCTGCGACTGAGAAAGGATCACGATCGCGAGGACGACCACGATGGCGATGGCGATCGGCATCGTGAGGACGAGATAGGCGGCGCCCGCGAGCGCGAGGATCCGCATGGCTTCTTCGGTGGCGTAGGCGCTCGACGAGATGTTGTCGGACCCAAGGATGGCGAGTCCAGTGACGACGGAAAGCCTCTCCGTGGCGTCGGCTTCGCTTTCGAGCCGAGGTCCCAAGAGCACGCGGCGGACGCCCTCGTAGATGCGTCCGACGCGGCCCTCAGGGGGTGCGTCTTCGCCCGCGACATAGCGACCGCCGCGGCGACGAAAATCGGAGGTGTGATAGATGCGGACGTAACGATTGCCCGGGAGCCGCCCCGATTTCTTGGTCCGCTCTTCGAGGGAGGGGGTCTCTGATCCCTCGTCGTTTTCGTTGTCGTTGGTCACGTCAGGGTTGCGATTGTGGCATGGCGCTGCGAGCCCGCTCCGCCGCCGACTGATCGATCAGGACGATGTCTCGCGCTCTGATGGCCGACTGCCGGTCGATCGAGACAAGATGCGCCGGAGACGTCAACACCTGGATGGTGAACGCGTCAGGCGCGGGTGACGAAAACATCGCGCGAACAGTGAGCGTGTCGCCGGCCCGGTCCACGCGCAAGACGCGGATGCCGTAGCCGCCAGTGCGCTGCGACCCGGCGAAGACCGCGATGTAGAGGCGGCCGTCTTCGCGCGTGGGCAGCTCGCCGAGGCCCAGGCTGGCCGGATCGCTCGCGGCCGCGATCCGGGGCCCACCGTCGTGCGCCGATTGCTGGGTCGACCCGTGCTGCGTGAATGGAATGGTCTGCGATTGCGTCACGCCGCCGCACCCGACCGCAAGCGCAGCGATGACGACGAACTCAAAGACCGAAGGTAAGGCGGTCTGCGAAGATCGCCGGAAGGCCACGCTCCCGGATGCGGCGTTGTGTCTCAGCGAACCGATACGTCGAACGACGAAATGTGACGGTCGCCGCCGCAAGGTCGATCACCGCGTATGCCGCGCGGGGATCCCCGTCGCGCGGCTGACCGACGCTGCCCGGGTTCAGGAATGCGCGGGGCGCGAGAGGATAGGGCGTTTCGTAGCCCACACGCCCCGGCTGCGGTTCGTTTCCGGCCCGGAAGAGCGACGGCACGTGCGTGTGGCCGGCGCAGCAGTGCGAGGTCTTCGCGAGGGCGAGCGATGCGGCGGCGCTCCTCGGATTCGTCACGTATTCCCATAGGGGATCGCGGAGGCTTCCGTGGCAGAGCGTCACGTCGCTCGTCTCGAGGGTTCGCGGCAGGGCCGCCAGCATGTCGCGCTCCGCGGCCGACAGCCAGCGCTGATGCATCTTTGCCGCGGCGGCCGCGGGCGGATTGAAGAGCTCGAGGTCCTCCCCCGTCGCGACTGCCCGGTCGTGGTTGCCGGCGAGAAGCGTGGCCTTTCGCTCGACGAGCAGCGCGAGGACGTCGGATGGATCGGGGCCGTACCCGACCGTGTCGCCGCAGACCCAGAGCGCGTCGACCGGGCCCAGATCGGCGAGAACGGCCTCCAGCGCGACGAGGTTCGCGTGGATGTCGCTGAGGACGCCGATCCTCACGCGGCGGCCTCGCGCGCGGCGCGGATCGTGAAGCGCTTCTCCGCGAGCGCGCGACCGATCACGACTGACGCGACGCCCCGCGACGCGAGCGCGCGAATGTCATCGAGGTCGCGGACGCCGCCGCCCACGTGCAGCGCCACGCGCTGACCGACCACGGCGCGCACCGTATCGACGAGGGCGAGTGGCGGGCCCACGAGCCGCGCCTCCGATGTGAGGTCGATGAGATACAGCCCGCGCACGCCGGCGAGCTGCGCGGCTCGAGCCGAGGCGAGAGCCCCGCGGCCGGTCGCGACGGTCACCAGGCCTGGGTCGCCGCCGCGCGGCGCAAGGAATCCGGCGCGCGCTTCGACCTCCACGATGGCCCGATCGCCGAGAGAAGCGACATCTCGCAAGAGCTCGTCGTCGCCGAACACGGCGCTCGAGAAAAGGACGCCGGCGAACCCGCGATCGATCGCCCGGCGCGCCTCGTCGACACGGGAGACGCCGCCGGCGAGACGGCAGGGAACGTCGACCGCGCGGGCCACTTCGGCGAGCACCTCGAGATTCAGGAACAGGCCGGTCTCCGCCCCGTCAAGATCGACGAGGTGCAGCTCCTCCGCGCCGTCCGCGACGAGGTCGCGCGCCCTGGCGGCGACGGGCTGCTCGGAGCCGTTGCCAAGACGTCCTCCGCGGACGTCGACCGACGGCACGATCACCACGGCCGGCGCTTGGCTTCGGCGGGAGAACGCGGGTAACGCGACGGCGTCTCGCGCAGCTTTCGGATCATCACGAGCGACCTGCCCGGCAGGACAGCACCGAGCCCGAGCTCCGACGTCGGGGTGATCTTCACGATCTCGCCGCCAATGCTCGCGCACGCTTTTTTCGCGCCCGGGATCTCTGCGTCGACACGGCCTTTCCACGCGATCGCGTCGCCGCCGACCCTCAAAAAAGGCAGCAGGTATTCGACGATCGCGCCGAGCGTCCCCACCGCGCGCGCGGTCCCGACGTCGTAGCGATCACGCCGCGCGTGCGCGAGCGCTTCGGCGCGTTCGTTGCGAACCTCTACGTTATCGAGCGCGAGCGCGCTCGTGACCTCTTCGAGGAAGCGGGCCTTCTTGCCCATCGACTCCACGAGGGTCACGCGTGTCTTGGGAAGCGCGAGGCGCAGAGCGAGGCCCGGGAATCCGGCACCGCTCCCGACGTCGATGATCCGCTCGCGACTGTCCCACGTACGCACCGCGACCGCCGTGAACGAGTCGAGGAAGTGTTTTGTCGCAATATCGGCCGGCGCTGTGATCGCAGTGAGGTTCATCGTCGTATTGCGTTCGATGAGCAGATCCGCATACCGCTCGCACAGAGCGAGCGTCGCCGCGTCCAGATGGACGCCGATGCGTTCGGCATCGCGAGCGAGCGCCGCGAAGGGCGCGCCAGCGGCCTCGCGAGTCTGCACGACGCGTAGGGTATGGCGGTGAGGCGCGCTGCGGTCGCGTGGGCCGCGACCCTCATCGTCTCGTGCGGATTGCTGGCGATGCCGCTCGTCGCGTTCGCTGCGACATCCGCAGTGAACATCCAGAACTCGGCGTTCGCGCCGGCGAGCGTCACCGTGCGGGTCGGCGACACCGTAACGTGGACGAACCGCGATGCGTTCAGCCACACCTCAACCTCGGATACCGCAGCGTGGGATACGGGCGTGATCGCCGCCGGCACTTCGCACTCGTTCACGTTCACGGGCGCGGGCACGTACGCGTATCACTGCAGCATTCACACGTTCATGAAGGGCACGATCGTGGTCCTGGCCGTAACTACGCCGACGCCACAGCCCACCCCGCCTCCGACGGCGCCACCGACCCAGGCACGCACCGCGCCACCCACGACAGCCGTCACCGTCCCTCCGACGGTCGCACCGACTGAAGCACCAACAGTCGCGCCAACGACGGCAGCGCCGAGCGCGACGGCATCCGCGACGGCTCCCGTCGCGGAGACTGCGACTGCGTCCCCGTCCCCGAGTGCAGTGGCGGTGCAGCTCACGCCCGCGCCGGTCTCGGGTCCGGGTCCAGGCCCGCTGCTCTTGGGCGCGGCCGCGCTGGCGGTTGTCGCGCTGGGCGCGATCGCGTTCTACCTCGTACGGCGCTCGTAACGACCACGCGGCCCTAGCTCGGTCGCGGCGGCACGCCACCTGCGACAATTGAGCGCTCATGGCCGTCCTTGCACGACCTCAGCAGGCCGACGACGTGGCGGAGATCCTGGTCACTAGCGAGCAGATCGCCACGAAGGTGCGCGAGCTCGGCGCGCGCATCGCCGCGGACTACCAGGGCAAGGACGTCGTTCTCGTCTCCATCCTCAAGGGAGCGCTCCCCTTCCTCGCCGATCTCATGCGCGCGGCACAGATCCCCCTCGCGCTCGACTTCCTCGAGGTGTCCTCGTACGGTGCGGGGACGGAGTCGACCGGGGCGGTGCGGATCCTGAAGGACCTTGCGAACCCGATCGAGGGCCGGCACGTGCTCGTGGTCGAGGACATCCTGGACACCGGCCACACGCTCTCCTACGTCTTCGATCATCTGCGCGCACAGCGCCCTGAATCGGTCCGCCTGTGCGTGCTCCTCGATAAACCCGCGCGCCGCGTGATCCCGATCGACATCGACTACCGCGGCTTCGAGATCCCCGACAAGTTCGTCGTCGGGTACGGGCTTGATTACGCCGAGCGGTACCGCAACTTGCCCTTCGTCGGCGTTCTCAAGCCGGAGGTGTACGCGAGGAGATCGTGAAGATCTGGCTCGCGCGCCTCCTCGTCATGGCGGTCGTTTTCGCAGCGATGCCCATGCGTGCCGCAGCATCGAACACGCCGCTCGCCCCCCTTCCATCGACGATCCGCGTGAATATCGCGCTCCTCGGCACGACCTACGCGAAGATCGGCTCGACCGGCTCGCTCACGGTCACACGAGAGGACGGCGCGACCCTCTATCAGGGATATGCGAATACGGTGGCCCGGCGCGGGGTGCGGCGGCTCGCCGATCCGAGTCGCGCGCTGGTCGGC
>DASWCR010000162.1:0-1837 GCA_036389995.1 Candidatus Limnocylindria bacterium
GACGACGGCTCGGCCCTCGAGAGCATCGTGTACGAGGGTTATGCCCCGGGGGGCGTGTCGGTGATGATCGAGGCCGCGACTGACAACCGGAACCGCACGGTGTCCGAGATCCGCGCGGCCTTCACTCGGGGCGGCGGGAAGCTCGGCGAGGCGGGCTCGGTGCAGTGGCTCTTCGAGCAGAAGGGCGTCATCGAGATCGACACCAAGGGCAAGGACGCCGACGCGATCCAGCTCGCCGCAATCGACGCTGGGGCGGAGGACGTCGAAGTCGAGCCAGGTCTGGCCACTGTCTACACCACTCCGACCTCGTTCGAGCGAGTGAAGAAGGCACTGGAGTCGGCGGGCATCAAGACCGGCGCGGCCGAGCTCTCGATGCGTCCCACCACGACCGTCCGCGTCGAAGGCGACGCCGCGCGCAAGCTTCTCGGGCTGGTGGAGACCCTCGAGGATCTCGACGATGTGATCAAGGTGCACGCGAACTTCGACGTCCCCGAAGAGGTCCTGCAGCACGCGTAGCCGGGTGATCCTCGGGATCGATCCCGGGACGACCGGAATGGGATACGCGTTCCTCGTCGCCGCGCCGGAGCGCGCGCTTCTTCTCGAATGCGGGATCGTCGACGTGCGCGCGAGTACGACGGCGGCGGAACGGCTGCTCGCGATCGCGGAAGCGCTCGACGAGCTGATCCGCCGCCATAAGCCGTTCGTTCTCGCAGTGGAGCGCCTCTATTTCAACAAGAACGTGCAGACGGCGATGCGGGTGTCCGAGGCTCGCGGTGTGGCATTGCTCTGCGCGGCGCGGGCGCGCTTAGAGATCGCCGAGTACACGCCGCAGGAAGTGAAGAGCTCGATCGCTGGATCAGGCCGCGCCGACAAACACGCGATCCAACGAATGCTTCCTTTGCTCGTCGCGCTAGACACGCCCATCACGCAAGACAACGTCGCCGACGCTGTCGCGATCGCGCTCACCCATGCGCAGCGCGCGCGCTTCATCGACGCGGTCGCGGCGGCTGCTTCTAGGTGATCGCTGCTTTGCGTGGCCAGGTGATCGCGCGCGGCGCGGGTCACGTCGTCGTCGACGTGGCGGGCGTCGGCTACAAGGTGTTCGTCCCGCGCCACCCGTCGCGCGACGACGTCCTGCTGCACACGCATCAGGTGGTGCGCGAGGATGACCAATCGCTCTATGGCTTCGAAACGCGCGAGGAGCTCGCGCTCTTCGAGATGCTCATCAGCGTGTCGGGTGTCGGACCGAAGGCCGGACTCGCCATCCTCTCCGTCTCTCGTCCCGCGGAGATCGCCGGTGCGATCGCTTCAGGTAACACGGAGGTGCTCGCGCGCGCGCCGGGCGTCGGAAAGAAGACCGCGGAGCGGCTGATCGTCGACCTGAAAGGCAAGATCGGTCGCGTCGCAGGAGCGCCCGTGACAGCCGGCGGGCTCACCGCCGAGGATGACGCGCACGCGGCGCTTGTCGCGCTTGGCTACACGTCGTCGGAAGCAGCCACGGCCCTTCGCGACGCGCCGCCGAAAGGCGGCGCCACGACCGAGGAACGTCTCGCGGCGGCCCTTCGCGTCACCGGACGGACGGCGGTCGCAGGGGGGTGACGGAAAGTACCGTTGGCCTAGCAGGCGAGCGTCGTATTTGCGACCATTGCGGCGGCCGCCGCGCCGTGGAAGGAGCGCAATGGTCGAGTTTTTTGGGCAAGAAGAGGGGCAAGGACTAGTCGAATACGCACTCATCATCGCGGTCATCGCGATCGCAGTGATCATCGCGATGGTCTTTTTCCGCGATCAGCTCTCAAACTACTTTTCGAACATCGGCAATAACCTCACGTAGGAGCGG
>DASWCR010000163.1:0-3658 GCA_036389995.1 Candidatus Limnocylindria bacterium
GGCGGCATGTCGCGTCCGTCGAGGAACGCGTGCGCGACGACGTTCTCGACTTTCTCTCGTTGCGCGAGCTCGGCAAGCGCCGCGAGGTGCTTCATGTCGGCGTGCACGCCGCCGGTGGAGATGAGGCCCATCAGGTGAAGAGTTCCCTTGCCCCGCACCGCACCGCACGCTGCGCGCAGAGCGGGATTCTCGAAGAACGATCCATTCTCGATGGCGTCATTGATCCGGACGAGCTCCTGGTACTGCACGTAGCCGGCGCCCATCGTCAGATGGCCGACCTCGCTGTTCCCCATGACGCCGTCGGGAAGGCCCACGTCGCGACCGCTCGCGCGCAGAGTCGCGTGGGGATACGTCTCGACAAGCGCGCGCAGGCGCGGCGTGTTCGCGCGCGTCACGGCGTTCGATGGCGAGTCCGGCGCGAGACCCCATCCGTCGAGCACGCAGAGGACGACCGGGCGATAGAGCGCCTTACGTGCGTCGCTCAAGCGAACGCGCGGACGACGGCCGCGAACTCGTCGGCGTCGAGAGACGCTCCACCCACGAGAGCGCCGTCTATGCCTTCAGCCTCCGCGAACTCGCCGACCGAGCGCGCACTCACGCTCCCGCCGTACAAAACAGGGATGGCCTCGGAGTCGAGGCCGGACTGTTTGAGCGCCGCGCGGATCGCGCGTACCACCGTCGTCGCCCATACGCCGGTGGCCGGGTTTCCTGTGCCGATCGCCCAGACCGGCTCGTACGCGATCACCAGGCGTTCGAGCCCGCGCCGGGGCGCCTCTTTCAAGTCCGCCATGATCTGGCGCACGACGACGATGCTCGCGTTGCCGGCGGCGTGCTCCGCCGCGCTCTCACCAACGCACAGGACCGGACGCAGGCCGGCTGTGACCGCGCGGGCGAGCTTCTTCGCGACGCGCTCGTCCGTGTCGCCAAGGTCGCGCCGCACTTCCGAGTGTCCGACGATCGTTCCCACCGCCAGCCCGCGGACCATCGAGACGGCGACCTGTCCCGTGAACGCTCCCCGCTCCTCCCAGTGCACATCCTGCGCGTAGACGTCGACATTCGCGTCGCGGAGCGCATCCGCGACCGCAGGCAGGGCGACCGCGGCGGGCGCAACCCCAACGGACACACCGCCCGCGTCGCGCTTGGCGACGTCGCGTGCGAGCTCGACCGCGTCGGCGATCGTCGGCGGATTCATCTTCCAGTTGCCGATCACGATCCGTTCGCGCATCAGCTGCGCACCTCCGGCCGATCGATATCGCGGTGCTCGACCTCGATCCCACCCGGCCAGAACTCGCGGGTTGCGCGCGCGACCTCGTCGGCGATGACGACGGAGCGATGGCGCCCGCCGGTGCAGCCAAACGCGAGGCCGAGCCGCGCCTTCTTCTCGCCCTCGTAGCGCGGGAGCGCGAAGCGCAGGAACGGCATGACGTGCCTGAGGAATTCCTTCGTCGCCGGGTGGCCGAGGACGTAGTCGCGCACCGCCTCGTCGCGCCCGCCCAGGTCCCGCAGCTCGGGGATATAGAAAGGGTTCTCCATGAAGCGCACGTCGAAGACGAGATCGGCGGCGGGTGGCAGCCCGTACTTGTATCCGAAGCTCTCGACATGGACGAGCATCCCGGTCTTCCCCGACCCGTAGAGCGAGTGAAGCGTGTCGCGAAGGTCCTTGACCGAAAGGTGCGTCGTGTCGATCACCTTGTCCGCGCGCGCGCGCACGTCGACGAGCATCCGGCGTTCCTCGTCGATCGACGGCTGGACGCCGCCGGGTGCGTCGACCGGATGGCGGTGGCGCGTCTCGCTGTAGCGGCGAAGAAGCACGTCGTCGGACGCGTCGAAGAACAGCACGTGCGCGGGCGTACCCGCTTTGTCGAGCGCCTCGAGGTCCTTCTTCGCGTCGGCGAAGAGCGAACCGCTCCGCGCGTCGATCACGAACGCCACCTTCTGTTTCCCACCCTTGCGCGAGACGTCGATCGCCGATGCCATAAGGGCGGGCGGGAGGTTGTCGAGGGTGTAGTAGCCGAGGTCCTCGAGGACCTTCGCCGCCTGCGACTTGCCCGAGCCGGAGAGCCCTGTGACGACGACGAAGTCCGGCTGACCCGTGGAGGTCAGTCGGGCAGGATCCATGACAGAACGAGGCCGACGATCGCGATGATGATCGCGCCGAGGAACGCGGGGATGATTCCGTTCACCTGGAATCCAAGCGCCGATACCAGAGAGACGAGGTAGAGCATCAGGGCGCCGATGACGAAGTGGAAGAGACCGAGGGTGAGGCAGGTGATCGGCGCGGAGATGAGCTCGATGATCGGCCGGATGAATGCGTTCACGACGCCGAGGACGAGGCCGGTCAGCAGGAGCGAGATGTATTTGTCGGCGTCGCCGTAGCCGTATGACGTATTCCCGTACGTGATCCCCGGAACGAAGAACGCCGCGATCGCGATCGCGGCCGCGTTGATGAGCGCGCGCCAGATGATCTTCATCGGCGACAGCCTATCAATATTGGGCGAGCATCCCGCGGCGGCGCATCGTGACCTCGGCGCGGGCGAAGGCCCAGCGCCCGAGCGGATAGGTCAAGCCGGTAAGGATCACCAACACCAAGTACTCGAGACCGGTGTCGAACAGTGGTCGCGAGCCGAGCGCCTGCGACCGCAAGATGTCGATCGCATATGTCGTCGGCAGCGCGAAAGCGATCGGCTGCAGGACGCCAGGTAGGAGCGTCACCGGGAACGCTGTCCCCGACATGGTGCCGACGACGAACTGCATCGTGTCCACGAAGAAGTTCGCCTCGCGGATGATCAGGACGACCGCCGCAAGCAGATAGGCGATTCCCACCATGGCAAGGATCGCGAGGCCGACTGCCGGCAGCGCGATGAGCATTTCGGGCCGAAGCCGAAGACCGAGGAACCAGATGCCGAACGCGAACAGCACGGTCTGGGAGAGCACGAACCAGAACATGCCGCCGAGCGCACGTCCGATGATGAAGGTCTCGTGGCGCGTCGGGGTCAGCCACGATGGCTCCAGAGTGCCCATGTCCATCTCACTCCGGAGGGAAAAGGCGATCCCCCAGAACGCGATCGCGATGAGGCCGCCCACGAGGCCTCCGAGGAAGATGAATCCCGGTAGGTCCTCCGTGCCAAGCGTTGCCGAGAGTCCCGGTTGGTGCCCGTTCACGGCGAAAGCCGCGCCGAACAAGAACGCGGGAATGACGAATTGATAGAGCGGCGTGAAGACGGTGCCGGCGACGGCGATGCGGTAGCGCGAAAAGATGCGGATGTCCTTGCGCGCGACCGCGAGAGCGGCCCGTATGTCGCCCATTTAGAACCGGCCGAGCATGCCCGAACGTCGGGCGCTCGTCTCGAGGAAACGGAAGACGGCGATCGCTACCAGGGCCGTGAGCATCGCGATGGTCAGCACGATCGCGATGTGTGGGGCCACCTCGGCGAGACCCGCGCCCTGGAGCAGAACGCGCCGCAAGTCCTCGACGATGTAGGTCGGCGGCATGAGCCAGGCCCACACCTGCGCCCACCCAGGCAGCATCGCGACCGGGAAGGTGATGCCGCAGGCGAGGACGAACATCCCCCGGATCAGCTGGACGATCGGGGCGACTTCTCCGAAGCGCAGCACGCTCGCGGCGAACAGAGTGCCGATCGCGTAGAGAGCCGGAACA
>DASWCR010000164.1:0-5457 GCA_036389995.1 Candidatus Limnocylindria bacterium
CCATCAGCCGAATTGTGTGCCGAACAGGAAGTCGATTGAAAGCACAGCGGCGGCGCCGAGGGCCCCCGCGCGGTGGGGCACCGGCCGAAGGCCGGGGGGTCCGCCGCCGCGTAAAGAGGGTTTCGGTCCGGCCGGCAGAGCAGAGGGCACGCGTTACGCGCGCCACGCGAGAACGGGAATCCGCATCTCCTCGGGACTCATTCCTCCGTGGGATCCCCGATGACGGAAGGTCTGTCCGTCGACTTTGACGATGCTCGCGGCGCGATCGCCCCCGAGCATCGCGAGGACCTCTCCGATCCGCTGTCTCGCGATATCGGGTTCGCCGCGGCCGAAGAGGCCGGCCGCGATCGCCTCCTCGCGATCCAGAAAGAAGAAGGTCTCCGGATAGCGGCGCTCGAGGTGCTGCTTGACGCGATCGGCTTGGTCCGTGTGAAGGAATGCGAGACGCGGCTCTCCGGCGATCGGGTTTCGAAGGAGCGACCGGAGCTGCTCGTCGCCCACGAGGTCGATGAGCTTGTTCGGATCGGTAAAGGCATGACCGTGATCGGCGGTAAGCAGGATGAGCGTGTCGCCCGGCGGTCGCGACGCGATCGCCCGTTCCAGCGCTTTGTCGAAGAGGGCAGCTTCGGTCGCATGATCGGCCGACTGCGGGCCGGAGACGTGCGCCACCGAGTCGATCCCGGCCCAGTACGCGTACACGTATGCGGGCGCGCCGCCCCACGGCCGCTGCGCGAGAAGGTCACGGAGCCGCACGCTCATCGACGACGGCAGGTAGTAGCCGGCATAGCCCGCCTCCGCCGCGTGCATGCGGGTCATCGCCTCGGCGCGGAACATCTCGGGTTCGATCACCCACGACTGCCCGCCGCGCTGCCTGAGTCGCGCATGGACGCTCGGTACCTTCACGTACTCGCGTGGATCGATCCGCTGATCGTCGAAGTAGGAGCCGCGCCGATTCACACCCGGGCCCCAACGCAGCATCTGCGTGACCTGCGCGAACTCCTCGAGCCATACGAAGTAGGCGAGATTGCCGTGCTCCTGCGGCGTTCGCGCGGTGTTCAAGGTGGTGATCGCCGCGGCGGTCGTGGAGGGAAAGATCGTCGTCGCCTCGATGAGCTGCGCTCCATCGTGGCGCTCCGCGCGCTCCAGGATCGACGCTACGAACGGCATGTCGCCGGTTTCGCGGAGGGCGCGGAGCTGCGCCAGGCCGAGCCCGTCGGCGAGCACGACGACGACCTGCCGGACACCCTCACGGAGCGACGGCTCGAGCGCGCGCAGCGGCGGAGGATCCGTGTCATCGCGAACGCCGAGCACGTCGAGCACCGTAGCCGCGACGTTGACGAGGCCGCCACCTTCGTAGTCAGGAGGCACGAAGCCGCGCGCGCGTAGACGGTCGATGAGCGCGTTGGGCATCGGCGGACGATACTGCCCAGCAGGGTGCGGCGAGTCTTCGAGGTCGACGGCCTCTTCGATGGCACGCGAACGATGACGAACGCGGCGATCGTCATCGATGGCGGCGAGGTCGTGTGGGTCGGTCAGCGGAGCGCGATCCCAAGGACGCCGAACGGCGAGCGCTCCGAAGTCACACAGTCGCCCGGCGCATTCGTGATGCCGGGGATGATCAATTGTCACTGCCATCTCACCCTCGACGGCGAGGCGAACTTCGGCGCCGAAGTCCGCCAGTCCGACGCGCTCGCGACGCTCAAGGCTTTTCGCAACGCGCGCGCCGCATTCCGCGCGGGCGTCACAACGGTGCGCGACCTCAGCGCGAACGGCACGATGGTCATCGAGCTCGGCCGCGCGATCGAAAGGGGTTTGCTCGAGGGACCACGTGTCGTGGCGTCCGGCCGGGGGATCACGACAACGGGTGGTCATGGCTTCGAGGTTGGCCGTATCGCGGACGGTCCCGACGAGGTGCGCAAAGCGGTCCGCGAGCAGGTCGCGGCCGGCGCGAAGGTCATCAAGCTCTTCTCGACCGGCGGCATCCTCGGTGATGGCGCGCCGCCGGAGGTCTCGCAGTACACGCCGGAAGAGACCGCGGCCGCGGTCGCCGAGGCGCACAACGCCGGACTCCGCATCACGACCCACGCGCACGGCTCGGGTGGCATGCGTGTCGCCGCGGAGGCAGGGATCGACTCGATCGAGCACGCGACCCTCCTCGATGAGAAGACCGTGCGATTGATCAAGGAGCGCGACGTCGCGATCGTGCCCACGCTCCTGGTCGTGCACTCGCTGCTCGAGCACGCCGACGCGCTCGATCCGGTCGTGGTCGAGCGCACGCGCGCGGTTTCCGAGCGGCATCGCGAAGGCGTCCGCATGGCACACAAAGCGGGCGTGCGAATCGCGACCGGCACCGATGCGGGAGCGCCATTCACGCGTCACGACCGCTTCGCGATGGAACCGCAACTCCTCGCCGAATGCGGTCTATCGACGGAGGAGGCGCTGGTCGCGGCGACCAGCCGCGCCGCCGAGGTCGTGGGGCTCGAGAAGGCCGGTCACATCGGTGCGGGCTGCTGGGCGGATCTTGTGTTCGTCGACGGCGATCCCTTGAAAGATCTCAGCGTGCTCCGCTCGCCGAAGGGTGTGTACCGGCGAGGTGTCGCGGCCCTCTAGTTAATCCGGATGGGCGTATCTCTTGCTGGCTTCTTCGAGCGCACGCGCGAACGGGGCCTCGTCCGAGATCGGCGCCGAGCAGACCGTGCCAATGCAGACGTACGCGGCAACGCGATCGATGGGGAAGCCGAGTCGCGCAAGCACCAGCGCGTCGCGCTCTGGCTCAAGTCGGTGAAGCGACCTCGCTGGGTCTGTCGCCGCGCGAGCACGCCGCCAGAGCGTAGAGGCGAGCGCGTCGTGCGCGGACCCGACGACCGTGACCACGAGCGGCTCCGCGAGGGCACGAGCGACCGCGTTGGCATAGCTCGCCGCGAACTGGCCCCACTGCCGGTACTCGCCTACAAAGCTGCGAAGAGCGCGGAGCGCGAGCTCGTGCCACTCGTCCTCGCCGGAAAGAGCCGCGAGTCGCAGGAGCCCATCGGCCGCGAGAGCGTTCTCTTCGATCGGTCGCTCACGACGCGCGAGGCGTCCCGGCTCGCCGCGCGCTTGCGGCGCATCGAAGAATCCGCCGCCGTCGCGATCCTCGAGCCGGTCGCGGAGCGTCATCGCCATCCGCTGCGCTCCACCGAGCGCGCCCGGGTGGAGGCCGGTCTCGTACGCGTCGAGGCTGGCGGCCAGATCGGTCGCGACGTCTCCAAGGAGGTCCACGACCTTCATGCCCTCGGCCGTATCGGAGTGGTGCAGCGATTTCGTCTGCGAATCCCACAGCGTGCGAGCGATCGCCCCCATCGCCTCATGCGCCCGCGTCTCAAACGCATCGTCACCCGTCGCAGCCCAGGCCGCCCAGTAGGCGGACGCCGCGAGCGCGTTCCATCCCGTGTACGCGGTTCGATCGACGAACGGCGCATCGTGCTGCCTGCGTTCTTCGGTGGAGTCGAGCATGTAGTAGTGCTCGTCGGCGTCCTGCGACCCGGCCCAGAGCTTCTTGTCAGGCTGCCAGAGCACCGCGTCCATCCAGCGGATCACGTCGCGGACGACGCGGTCATACCCCGCGGTCGGAAACGTGCGGTGGGCCTCGGAGTAGATCGCGAGAAGCTCGGCGTTGTCCTCGAGCATCTTCTCGTAGTGCGGGACCATCCACTCCCGCGTGGTCGCGTAGCGGAAGAAGCCGCCCTCAATGTGGTCGTACATACCGCTGCCGGCCATCAAACCGAGGGTCCGATGGAGCATGGTGGCGATCTCGGGGTAGCCGAACCGGCGATGCTCGTCGAGGAGGAAGCGCAGGAGTCTGGGCTGCGGGAACTTCGGCTCGCGTCCGAAGCCTCCGAACTGCGGGTCGTACTGCCCGCGTACCAGCGAGCCCACTTGATCGACGATCTGAACGCTGAGATCACCCGACTTCGGCGCGCGCGCCTCATGCTCCTTCTCGCGTAGCTCGGCGACGCGCTGCGCGAGCTCCGATCGCTGCGCCGACCAGAGATCGGCGACCTGCGCAAGATTCGTCCGCATGGCGTCGGGCGGGACGTACGTGCCGCCGTGAACTATCTCCCCATCGGGCGTCAGGAAGGCGGTCGTCGGCCAGCCGCCCATGTTGTAGCGCCGGTTCACGTCGGGCCGCTCGTCGTTGTCGACGCGGATCGGCACATAGCGCTCGTTGATCAGCCGGATGACTTCGGGATCGCTGTAGCTCGTCTCGTCCATGACGTGGCACCAGTGGCACCACACAGCGCTGATCGCGAGGAGCACCGGCTTGTCGGCGACCTGCGCTTCCTGAAAAGCCTTCTCGCCCCACGGCCGCCATCCGATCTCGGCCGCGCGGTTCGGGCGCGGAGAGAAACGGAAACTCACTCGGGGATCTCGTCCAGCTCGATCTTGTTGCCGAACGGATCGAACACGTACGTCCGGCGCCACCCGGGGATCGGATCTGCCTCTTCGAAGCGTGCACCCGCGGCGCGGAGCGTCGCGATCGTCACGTCCAGATCGTCGACGCGCAGAGCGAAATGCCGGCGGGGGTGAAGGCCGAGTTCGCGATCGGCCGAGAGATGCACGTGACCGGGTGGCGCTGAATACCAAAGGCCCGCGCGGTCGCGAAGCGTCACGGGCCGCTCGAGCTCAGGTAGTCCGAGCGTCTCTCCATAGAACTTGCGAGCGCGAGCTTCTTCGCCAGGCGGATAGAACACCTGGGCGTGATGCAACGAAATCCCCACAAAATCGAGTCTAGGCGCGCCAAAATTCACTGTTTCTCGCGGGTTTCGTGGGCTATCATTCTTTCTGTAACGCGACGGAGGTGCTGACTTGGCGATCGAGCAGAGCCCGATGACGACCGAGACCCCACTCGTTTCCACCCCACTCGTTTCCACCCCACTCGTTTCACTGACACCAAAAGCGACGGACAAGCTCCGCGAGGTTCTCTCGAAGCAAGAGCGGCAAGACCTCGCGCTGCGTGTGTACGTCACGCCGGGTGGATGCTCGGGGTTCTCGTACGGGATGACGTTCGCCGACGGCACCGAAGAGGATGACGCAGTCATCGAGCAGGACGGCGTTCGCGTCGTCGTAGACCCGATGAGCGCCATGTATCTCAAGGGCTCGGAGATCGACTTCGTCGACGCCCTCATGGGCGGCGGCTTCGCGCTCCGCAACCCCAACGCGGTCTCGAGCTGCGGATGCGGCCAGTCTTTCAAGACGGCGGACCAGTCCGGCACCGCGAAGGCCTGCGCCCACTAAGCCTATCCGCGCTTCGGAGATGAAGCGCGCGCTCGTCGTCGTCGACATGATCGAAGACTTCGTCCACGAGGGCGGTGCGCTGTATTGCGGCCCGTCGATGGCCCGCATCGTCCCGGTCATCCAGAAGGAGATCGCGCGAGCGCGCGCCGCGGGCGAGCCCGTTATGTACCTGACCGACAACCA
>DASWCR010000165.1:0-5254 GCA_036389995.1 Candidatus Limnocylindria bacterium
ACTCTCGCGAGGGTGTCCTCAGCCGGTAGTCCTCGCTGCTGACGCATCTGCGGTCTGCTGCTACGCAGTAGCTAGCATCGCCGCCATGGGCGACGCGCTCTTCGAGATCGATCCTGACATCCGCGTGGCGCGAACGCTTCCGGCGCGCGTCTACTCCGATCCCGAGATCTTCCGACTGCAACGCGATCGTCTCTTCGCGCGCACCTGGCACTACATCGGTCACGACGACCTCGTGAAGGTCGCGGGCCAGGTCCATCCGTTCACGCTCCTGCCTGGTGCGCTCGACGAGCCGCTCCTGCTCACTCGGGATCAGAAAGATCAGCTCCACTGCATCTCGAACGTGTGCACCCATCGCGGTACGGTCGTCGTCGAAGGCGCAGGCCACGAGCAGCAGCTCCGGTGTCGCTACCACGGCCGGCGCTTCGCGCTCGACGGACGCTTCCACTCGATGCCCGAGTTCGAAGGGACCGCAAACTTCCCGTCGCCGTCCGACGACCTCCCATCGGTCTCGCTCGGTCGGTGGGCGCGCTTCCTCATGGTTTCGCTAACGCCCGCGATGCCGTTCGACGAGCTCGTCTCGCCGATGCGCGCCCGGCTCGCCGCGCTTCCGTTCCACGAGCTCGCTTTCGACGCCGCGGGCGCGCGCGACTATTTCGTCAACGCCAACTGGGCGCTCTACCTCGACAACTACCTCGAGGGCTTTCATATCCCGTACGTGCACTCGAGCCTCGCGACGACGCTCGACTACGGCGAGTACGCCGTCGAGCTCGAGCGCTTCTCGGTGCTGCAGCTGGGCATCGCGAGACCCGGCGAGCCCGCGTTCGCGCTCCCGCGGACGCATCCCGATCACGGGCGCGCGGTCGCCGCGTACTACTACTGGCTCTTCCCGACGACGATGTTCAACGTCTACCCCTGGGGCGTGTCCGTGAACATGGTCACGCCACTCGCCGTGGACCGGACACGCGTCTCGTTCCTTCCGTTCGTGTGGGACGCGACCAAGCGCGACGCCGGGGCGGGCGCGGGACTCGATCGGGTGGAGCGCGAGGACGAGGCCATCGTCGAGTCCGTGCAACGCGGTGTGCGCTCGCGCCTGTACGAGCGCGGACGTTACTCGCCGACGCGAGAAGGCGGTGTGCATCACTTCCACCGCCTCCTCGCGGAGTTCATGCGCGGCTGAGGTCGCTCTTAGGGAGAGACTCTCCCGACGAAGACCTCCTGTCCAAAGCTGTCCGCTCCGGGGAAGCCGTCCCCGACAAAGATCGGCAGCACGGCATCGGCGGTGGAGGCCTGCCAGTTGTAGTCGCCGATGAAGTTGTTGTTCGACGCGTCGAAGCCGGTCGTTGTCACCTGCCGGCTCGAGAAGGTCCGCGCGGAGTTCGACGAGAAGGCGCACGTCGTAAAGAGGAGCGCGTTGCCTGGCGCGTAGCTGCGGTCCTGGAAGCACACGTCGACGCGGCCCCCCGGTGCGACGGTGATGAACGGGAAGAACTGATCGGAGCCCGATTCGGCGGCGTTGATGTTAGTGATGCCCTGCACTTGGAAACCCGACCCTGTGTCGCGGACGCGCATCACCTTCACGTCCGCGTCTCCGGCGTTGTAGTCGGCGTAGTTCACGTAGATCTGGTTCGTGCCACGGTCGACCGCCACCCAGAG
Organism: Candidatus Limnocylindria bacterium; assembly: GCA_036389995.1. Lineage (GTDB taxonomy): Bacteria > Chloroflexota > Limnocylindria > P2-11E > P2-11E > 3-1-20CM-2-70-9. The sequence goes on from DASWCR010000165.1 coordinate 1,654, forward strand.
GTTGTTATCCGATCGCCAAGATGCGTTTGGCAGCGGATCCGGCAGCGGCGTGATCTCGGCGAGGAGCTGCGGCTCCGAGAAGGTCTGCCCGCCGTCGGTCGACCTCGCGATGTAGATGCGGTTCCAGTTGGAAAGGCCCGCGTTCGCGAACGCACCGAAGGTCAGGTACACGGTGGAGGGATCCTTGCCGGCCGCCGAAAACGAGTCCTGGAATGTCGCGTTGCCGCCCCGGTCGTTGATCGTCACGGGCGGCGACCACGTGCGATTTCCGTCGGTCGAGCGCGTGAACTGGATCTCCGGCTTTCCGAAAGCAGTGAACTCGGTCTGCGTGAGATAGAGATGGCCGTTCGACGGGTTCGTGGTGATGAACTGGTGATCCTCGAATTCATTCACGGAATTGCCCGGATTGTCCTCGGCGGTGAACGCGACGACGGGAGTGCCCCAGGTGCGACCGCCGTCGATCGATGTCGAGACGTACATGGTCCCCGCAGAGCCGGTGCCGGGCGGGAACAGGTCGAATCCGAGACACGTGTAGTAGGCGTTTCCAAACTTGTCGAAAGTGACGCTTGGGTCGGTGCCGCGGTCGAAGGTCCCGCCGGAATTCTTTTGGATGCCAGGGACGACCCCCACGATGGGCCAGGTCAGTCCGCCGTCGAACGAAGCGCCGTATCCGCAGGTCAGGTCACCGCTCGAGATCCAGCCCGCGACCACGTTCTGCGTGTCGAGTGGGTTGACGGCGATGCTCGTCTCCGCGTCCCTGTCCTGGTCGTGGGTGATCTGCACGACGGATGTGGCTCTCCCGGCCGCGAGAGCCAATCCTGGGAACGCGAGGAGCGCGAGGAGCGCGACGATGAGCGGGCGTCCCCGATGCATGTGCTTTCCTCCCCGTCCGCTGAATGAGCGGAGCGCGGAGATAGTAGGCGGGAACCCGAACACGAAGGCAGCGCGCCGTACGCGGCGCCGATCCGGCCGGGAGATACGCGATCAAGAGCGCGAACCGATCACGGCACATACGCTCGGAGCGATGGAACGAAAGATCCGATTCGCGACGCAAAGCGGCGGTCAGCCGACGGGTGACGAGTGGCTAGCCCGCGCGAAGCGCCTCGAAGACATCGGCTACGCGACGCTCTCGATGCCCGACCACATGGTCGGCGGCGCGTGGAGCAACATGCCGGCGCTCGGCGCGGCGGCGGCGGTCACGACCAGGCTTCGACTCGGCAACCTCGTGCTCGACAACGACTTCCGCAACCCCGTGGTCCTCGCGCGGGAGCTCGCGACGCTCGACGTCATCTCCAACGGCCGCGTCGAGATCGGGCTCGGGGCCGGCTGGTTCGACCGTGATTACCAGGGCACCGGCATCCCATTCGATCGCGGCCGGATCCGCGTCGCGCGCCTCGCCGAGGCGGTGACGCTCATCAAGCGCGTCTTCACCGAGGACGAGGTGACCTTCGAGGGCACCTACTACCGCACCGTGAAGTCAGAGTGCCGGCCCAAGACCGTGCAGCAGCCGCGGCCGCCGATCCTCATCGCAGCAGGCGGTCCGCAAATACTCGAGGTCGCCGGACGCGAGGCGGAGATCGTCGCCGTCATCCCGCCGGGCTCCGGGGTGCAGCCACCCGCCCTCGACGACGTCGCGCCCGCAGGCGTGCGCAGGCAGCTCGACATCGTCCGCCGAGCCGCAGGCCCACGCTTCGCCGAGATCGAGCTCAGCTGCTTTCTCGACGTCACGCTCACGGACGAGCGGGAAAAGACGATCGCCGAGCTCGCGGAGAAGTCGAAGCAGGACCCCGCCGTGCTCAGGTCCTCGATCTATCGCCCTATCGGAACGCTCGACCAAGTGCGCGAACACATCATTCGTGTCCGGCGTGATACCGGGATCACCTACTTCTGCCTGCGCGGGCCGCATGTGGAAGAGCTCGCACCGGTGGTCAGAGACCTATCTGGAACCTAGCGCTCCCTCACTCGCTCTCTAGACTTCGCGTGTGCTCGACATTGCGATCGTCGCGTTCATCCTGCTCGGGGCGGTGGTCGGCTTCGGTAGAGGGTTCGTCGTCCCGCTCGCCGCGGCGGGCGGCGCGCTCCTCACGCTTGCCGTCCTCTACGCCGGACCTCTGACGGGCGCGCTGCCCACGGGCACCGCGGGTCTCGGCGTCGGTGCGATCGCGCTCTTCGTCGGCGGGACCCTGTTCGCGACGGTGGCGTCGTTCGTGGTCGGGATCGTTCACCGGGTCGGCATCCTCAAGCGGTTCGACAAGGTCCTCGGCATCCCGCTCGGGATGGCCACCGCGGCCGTGACCCTCTACGTCGCGGTGCTGGCGACGCTCGTTCTCGACGCCTGGCTCGATCCACTTCACGGAAAGAGCGCGTACGGACCGGGGGAGATCGCGGCGCTGCAGTCCACCGCAGGCGCGAATCCGGCGTTCGCGACGTTCGCCGATCCCCAGATGCTGAAGCTCCTCGCCCAGAGCGCCGCCAACGCGCCGGTGGCGAGCGCGGAGCTCGAGAAGGTCGACGCCGCGATGGCGTTCTACGAGCAGAAGGTCCGGCCCGAGCTCCTCGCGAGCAAGATCGTGCCCGTGCTGCTCGCGATCGGCGAAAAGCTGCCCTACCTCGGACGTCCCGCCGCGCTCCCGGTCCACTAGCGCTCGGTCTCGAACTCCCACTCGTCCACGACATCATTTCCCGCGACCGAGAGCTCGAGCCGCACGCGATAACGCGCGCCCCCGGCGAGTGGTGCCGTCGGCACGATGCCGGCGTAGTCGCGCTCGTAGATCTGCGGGACGACCGACACCCCAACGTCGTAACCGCTCGCATCTGTCAGCTTCGCGCTCTTCAGATCCACGGACCGCGCGCCCGAGTACACCACCATCACGGGATATCCGACCGGCCGGGTCGCACCTGCGGGTAACGCGTCCGGAGTCTCGTCCCCCGCCCAGGATCCGGCGACGCGCTGGCCCGCCGCGGGCGAGCGCACACGTTCGGGCGCGGCGGCGGCGAAGTCGAACACGAGAACCCCGACCGTCGCGGTGTGCCCACCGATCTCGGCGTGGCCCCAGCCCGCAACGGCCACGTGCGGGTGCATGAGGCCGAGGCGGTGGTACGGAAGATCCCAGAGAAAGCGCACATCCTCGGTCCCGGAGTCCGACGACGCGGCAACCTCGCTCGCCGTCGCGTCGAGATAGCCCTGAGCGGCGAGGCGATCGCGCACCGACGCGCCCGTGAAACCGGGCTCGCCGGCGGTCTCGTCGTGGCCGATGGCGCCTGCGCGCGCCAGGTACTCGGCGTGGTGCTGCGCGGCGGCGGTGACCCGGTCATCGGCACGCACGGCCGGCGCGCCGATCGCGACGCGCAGCTCGTTGTGGACGCGGAGCATCGCGGCGGCGTCGTTCGACTTTGGGCCGCTCGTCGATGAGGCCGCGGAGGGCACCGAGCTCGGCGATGCGGTCGCTTCGGGAGTCGCAGAGACCGCGACGGCGGTCGGGGCAGGGCTCGCGGAGGCATTAGATGCGACGGATCCGGCCTGTTCGACTCGAGCATGCGGGCTAGCAATGAATCCCGCGAGCGCCACACCCACCGCGAGCGCGGCGACGAGCGCGAACGG
>DASWCR010000166.1:0-9707 GCA_036389995.1 Candidatus Limnocylindria bacterium
TGGCGACCAGACCGTGGCTCGATCGCACGATCGCGCCGCTCCGCAAGAGATCAGATCCGCTTCTCCGCCTGACGAAGGGCGTCCACATCGTCACCCGGCGCGCGGTGCAGCAGGCGCACGTCCTGTTCGCGAAGAGCGATGGCCGATTGTTCTTCGTGGTCCCCTGGCTCGACGCGACGATCGTCGGGACGACCGACACCGATTACACAGGCGATCCGGGCAACGTCGTCGCGAGCGAGGAGGACGTCCGCTACCTACAAGACGAAGCCCGTCGCGCTTTTCCGAGCGCGCCGTTCGATGAGATCCACTTCACCTGGGCCGGGGTTCGCGCCCTCGTGCGCGAGGAAGGTGTGAGCGAGGGGCAGGTCTCCCGCAAACACGCGCTCTTCGACCACGCCAAGCGCGAAGGCGTGGAGGGCGTTCTCTCCGTTCTCGGCGGCAAGATCACCGCATACCGGGCGATCGCGGAAGAGGTCGTCGATGCGGTGAGCCGACGGCTTTCTCGGAACGGGCGGTCGCGGACGGCAGACGAGCCGCTGCCCGGCGCACGGGCTGCCGACCTCGCTGCGCGGCCGGGCGATCTCGCGCTCGAGGCAACGACGCGCGCGCACCTCACCTCGATCTATGGAGGCCGTGCCCGCGAAGTCCTCGACCTCGCGCGGACCGATCCCTCGCTCGCGTCACCACTCTGTCCGCACCACCGTGGCATCGAAGCCGAGGTCGTCCACGCCGTGCAGAGCGAATGGGCCCAGAGCCTGGGTGACGTTCTTCTGCGTCGCAACGCGCTCGGTCTTTCGGCGTGCCAGGCACTCGATTGCGTGGAGCGCGTCGCTGACCGCGTCGGTACGGTACTCGGCTGGGACCAGGACCGGCGCCGCAAGGAGATCGAGGCCTACCGGCGAGAGGTCGAGCCGATGCGCCGTTTCAGCACGGAGTGACCGCGGTCCTCGCGCTCGATCAAGGAACGACCGGTTCGAGCGCGATCGTCTTCGATGAGGCCGGCGCGATCCGAGGAAGCGCCGATCGCGAGATCCGGCAGTCGTATCCCGCTTCGGCGCACGTCGAGCACGACCCAGACGAGATCTTCGCGACGACGATCGCGGTCGGACGCGATGCGCTCGCGCGCGCCGGCATCGCCGCGAAGGACATCGCCGCCATCGGCATTACCAACCAGCGCGAAACGACGGTCGTGTGGGAGCGCGCGACGGGCCGTCCCATACACCCCGCCGTCGTCTGGCAGAGCCGGGCCAGCGCCGCGATCTGCGAGCGACTTCGCGCCGCGGGCCACGAGAAGCTGGTGCGCGAGCGCACCGGCCTCGTGATCGACGCGTACTTCTCCGGCACGAAGATCCGGTGGATCCTCGACCAGGTCCCGGGCGCGCAGAAGCGCGCCGAGGCCGGCGAGCTCGTGTGCGGAACGATCGACACCTGGCTCATGTGGAATCTCACCGGCGGCCGCACGCACGCGACCGATGTCTCGAACGCGTCGCGAACGCTCGTGTTCGACATCCATCGCCGAGCGTGGGACGACGACCTCCTCGGGTTGCTCGGTATCCCGCGGTCGATGATGGCGGCGCCCGTGCCGTCGAGCGGGGTCGTCGGCGAGACCGATGTGCGGCACTTCGGCGCGCCGGTACCCATCGCGGGGATCGCCGGGGACCAGCAGGCCGCGCTCTTCGGTCAGACGTGCTTCGTCGCCGGAGAGGCGAAAAACACGTACGGGACCGGTTGTTTCCTTCTCGTGAACTCCGGTGAGCGCGCCGCGTCGGCGAGTGGCGGCCTTCTCACCACGGTCGCGTGGGACATCGGCGCCGGCGTCCGCTACGCGCTCGAGGGAAGCGCGTTCATCACCGGCGCGGCGGTGCAGTGGCTCCGCGACGGCCTGGGCATCATCGCGACGGCTGCGGAGACGGAAGCGCTCGCCGCGAGCCTCTCCGGTAACGACAACGTGTACCTGGTGCCCGCGTTCACGGGACTCGGCGCGCCACACTGGGATATGTACGCGCGGGGTTTGCTGATAGGGATCGAGCGCGGCACGACGCGCGCGCACATCGCTCGTGCGACGCTCGAGAGCATCGCGTACCAGACGCGGGATCTCATCGAGGCGATGCGCGGCGCGGGTCAAGCGATCGAGGTGCTTCGCGTCGACGGCGGTGGGACGACGAACGGTTTCCTGATGCAGTTCCAGGCGGACATCGCGGGAATTCCCGTCGAGGTCGCGGCGATCCAGGAGACGACGGCGCTCGGTGCGGCGTTCCTCGCGGGACTCGCGACCGGTGTGTGGAAGACGCCCGACGAGCTGCGGCGGCGGCGGACCGTCTCCGCGCGGTTCGAGCCGCGGATGTCGGCTGACCAGCGCGAAAGCTTTTACGCAGGGTGGCGGCGCGCGGTCGAACGCGCGCGCGGATGGGCCCTGACCTAGTCCTTCGGCACGCGCTCGGGGAAGTCCGACATGATCCCGTCGACGCCCCACTCGCGGAAGCGCGCGATCTCGCGCGGCTCGTTCACCGTCCAAGCGTTCAGTTTCACGCCCGCGGCGTGCGCCGCCTTCACGAGCTCCGGCGTCACGTACGTGCGGTTGGGATGCAGAGCCCAGAGACGCATGCCGCGCGCGCTCTCCATCAGTGACGATCGATCGGGCGAATCGGCGAAGATGAACGCGCGACGCACCACGGGCCCAGCGACACGGCACCCCTCGAGCGCCGCCCACCAGAAGCTCGAGACGTACGCATCGGGGTCCCGACGCTCGGCCAGGAGCTTGCCAACGGAACCACCCGTCTCCTGGGCGGCCTTCTCGCTCATCTCGGATTTGAGCTCGACGTTCACGCCCAACTTGCCGCGGCAGAAGTCGAGCACCTCCTGGAGCGTCAGCTTCAGGTCTGGGCCCGGCCGGTCGTGGGAGATCAAAAGACGCCCGTCGTCGGCGAGCCACACGTCCGTCTCGATCTCGTCGCACCCGAGCGCAAGCGCCTTCGCGAATGATTCGATCGTGTTCTCGGGCGAATGTCCCTTGGCCCCGCGATGGCCGATCCGGCGCATGGCCTAGCGTCCCACATCCCTGCGACGCATAGCGACGAGCGCCACGGCGGTCCCGGCGAGGCCGATCGCGATCAACGTCGCGAGACCGCTCCGATCGTCCTTTGACATCGGTGTTCCGTAGAGCGCGTACAGCGAGAGGTTGTTGACCCAATCGGGCCACTGGAAGAGTGGCGTGAACTGCTGCGCGAAATAACCCGCTACCGCCACCGCGCCCAGGACGACGACCGCGCCCCGCGGGCGCCAGCCCACGAGCGCGTGGCCGATGCCGGCGAAGGCGTACGCGACCGGCAGGACCGCCGCGGATGCGACCACGAAGCGGCCGCCGGGCAGGCTAATACCTGTCGACGTCGCGGTGATGTACACGGCGACCGAGCTCACGGCCACGACGACGGCGCAGGCGACGACGACCGCCGCGATCCGCTCGATCACGATCCGCGCTCGCGAAACGGGCGCGCTCAGGATCATCTCGAGCCTGCCCTCGGCGTCGTCGGCCGCCCAGCCGTTCACCTGCGCGACCACGAAGAGCGAGATGAGCAGCAGGAGCGTCGAGAACCAGACGACGCCGACGAAATCCGCGTACGCGGTGATGCCGGCACGCTCGAAATACGCCCGCAGGACCGGAATATCGGAGCTCCCGAGCGCGTCGACCGTGGTCTTCGTGGTCGAGGTGAGGAACCCCGCGAGCACCGCCAAACCGAGCGCCCACGCGGCGATCCACACGCGCTGCTGATCCACGATCGCGAGGACCGGCGTACGAAGCAGTGGATCCCGCGCCGGACGCCAATCCACTCGCGGCTTGCCTGGCGCACCGCGGAAGAGCGGACCGCCGATGTCCCGACGAGCGAACGCAAGGACCGCAACGACGAGGAGAACGAGCGCACTCACCGCCAACGAGGTGGTCGCGGCGATATCGAGGGAGCCTCCGCGGAGGAGTGGTGTGCTCCGCTCGTACAGATAGAACGGGGACAGCCAGCGGACCGCGCCGACGTCGATGCCCGATCGGGCGGCGGCGTTGAGCATGAAGAGCACCAGCACGATGATCCCGGCGATGCCGGCCGCGCTTCGCCGCGTCGTCACAAGCTGGGCGACGAGGAGCGCGAATGCAAAAACGACGATGGTGAGAACCCAGAGGGCGACGCCCTCGAGGGCGAGCGGACCGAGAGGCAGCGGCTCCTGCCCGATGGCCGCGCCGACGTCGGTCACGGCGAGCATGAAGGCGATCGAGATCGCGGCCACCGCCGCGAAGCCGGCGAGACGCGCCGCGATGAGGCGCATACGGGAGACGCCCGTCGAAAGCCACAGGTCGACGAGGCCGCGCTCCTCGTCGCCGCGGCCGGCACCGGTGCCGGCCAGGAGTGCCCAGAACGCGTAGATGACCACGGCCGAGCCGAACCAGCGCCAGGTCAGATAGCCCGCCATCGTGTCGAGCTGAGCCGGGGCCGGAAGCAGGTATGTGAGCTGGCGCGCGAGGAGCTCCATTTGCTGCGCGAAGAGCGCCCGCGCCGCCGGATTGTCTCCCGCGATCTGGGCGAATCCGATCGAGTTGAGCAGCCCGCCGATGGACAGAGCGAGCGCGGTCGTGATGAGGCTGGTGCGATGCGAGCGCAGGGCAAGCTGGAAGAGCGTCACTTATAGAACCCGAGGAAGATCTCCTCGAGCGACGGCTCGCGGCTCTCGAATTTGGTCACGCGAGAGCTCGCGAGCACCGCCAAGAGCGGCTCGAAGTCACCGCGGAACATCCCGCTCACACGGTGATCTGCGACGACGACTTGTTCGAACCCGGGGATACCGCGGATGCGCTCTATCGGCGGCATCCCCGCGAACTCGATCTCGACGCGATGCGCCCGCATCCCCGCGAGCTGGTCGAGCTGGCCGACCGTGGCGAGGTGGCCCTCGCGCACTATCCCGACTCGATCGCAGACGTGCTCGACCTCGGAAAGGACGTGCGACGAGATGAAGAAGGTAGCGCCACGAGCGCGGGCGTCGCGGACCAGCCCGTAAAACTCCTGCTGGTGAAGGGGATCGAGTCCGCTCGTTGGCTCGTCGAGGATGAGCAGCCCCGGCTTCGGCGCGAACGCCAGGAGCAACGCCAGCTTCTGCTTGTTGCCGTGCGAGTACTCGCGGTACTTCCGACCGAGGTCGAGATCGAGACGTTTCGCGACCGCCTCGACCTGATTGTCGGTGACGTCGCGGCGAAGACCTGCGATGTAGGCGACGATCTCGGAACCTCGCCAGCCCCCGAACTGCGGCAGTTCGCCCGGCACGTATCCGATCCTGTGCTTCAGCGGCACCGCGTCGCGGTCGGCGTCGAGCCCGAGGATCGTCGCTGAGCCCCTCGTCGCGTGGATGAGGCCCATCAGGAGCTTGATCGTCGTCGTCTTCCCCGCCCCGTTCGGCCCGAGGAACCCGAAAACTTCGCCCTCCTCGACGCTGAGGTCGAGGTCGAAAATGCCGTGACCGGCCCCGTAGTCCTTTGTCAGGCCCTGCGTCGATATGGCGCTTGTCATGAAAAGCTCTCCGTTCGGTCCCATTTCACTCGCCCGCCGCGCTGCACGCTCACGGTCACGAATGTTCCACCCCCGAGCACGCGCTCGTCGAACAGCTTCATACGCTGGGTCAGAAGCCGGTAGAAACGGAACGCCGGCAGATCGCCCTCGTACGCGCGGAACCGTTTCGCGTAAAGGCGTTCGGCCTCAAGCGCGAGGGGACCACGAAGCTCGCGCGCCCTGCCGAAGACCTGGATCCCGCGGTCGGATCCACCCCACGTTTGCGTCGACCGGAAGACCGCGACGGCGGCCGAGCCGGTCGCGCGGACGTTGCGCGAGTGCGTCGCATCGGGCGCCGAGAGCCAGACGATCTCGTACCGGGTTCCCCATGCGAAATAGGCCGTGTTGATGTGAGCGCGCCCGCCGGACGAGACCGTCGCGATCGCGCACAGCTTCGACTCGTCGAGGAGCCGTCGCGCGATCGCCGCGAGGCGCGAGCTCGGCGGATGCTTCGAGGACCGCTCGATCGGCATGCGCACATGATGAGAGCACTCGGCCTACGCTTCACGGAGTGCCAGACCGGTTCGTCACTCGCGGATTCGTCGGGCGTCGGGAGCCGGCGGGGTCAGCCCAGGCCGCTCGGATCCCGCCCGGTCAGCACCTGGTCAAGGACTTCCCCGTCCTCTCGGCCGGTCCGACGCCGCGGACGCCGCTGGCATCGTGGTCATTCAAGATCGAAGGCCTCGTCACGGAGCCGGTCTCGTGGGGATGGGATGAATTCCAGAAACTTCCCGCGCAGGACTTTGTGAAGGACATCTCGTGCGTGACGAAATGGACGAAGCTCGACACCCACTGGCGTGGTGTGAGCGTCGATATCCTGCTCGAGCACGTCGAGCTGAACAGGCGCGCGGCGTTCGTGACCGCGTTCTCCGACGGCGGGTACACAACGAACATCCCGCTTCCCGATCTCATCGACGGCCAGGCGTTCGTCGCATACGACTACGAGGGCAAGCCGCTCTCGCCGGAGCATGGCGGACCCGCGCGCCTCGTCGTGCCGCACCTGTACTTCTGGAAGAGCGCGAAGTGGGTGCGCGGCCTGCGGCTGATGGAGCGTGACGAGCCCGGTTTCTGGGAGTCGCTCGGATACAACAACCACGGTGACCCGTGGAAAGAAGAGCGGTATACCGGCGACTGACTGATGAAACGTACGCTCGAGTGGCAGATCGCCACGGTCAAAAGTCTCCGAAACGAAACACCAGAGGTGAAGACGCTGACGCTGAGCCTCCCTGACTGGACGGCGCACCGTCCCGGGCAGCACTACGACGTCCGCCTCACCGCAGAGGACGGCTACTCGACGCAACGGAGCTACTCGGTCGCATCCGAGCCAGAACGCAAGGGAGAGATCGACATCACCGTCGAGCGGATCGCCGACGGCGAGGTCTCCGCCTTCCTGCTCGACACCGTGGGCGTCGGCGATCGCTTTGAGGTCCGCGGTCCGATCGGCGGGTATTTCGTCTGGGACAAATCGATCGGCGGCCCGCTGCTGCTCGTCGGTGGTGGGTCGGGAGTCGTCCCCCTCATGGCGATGCTTCGGCACCGCGCCGTCGCGGGCGTGAAGGATCCCGCGCGGCTTCTCTACAGCGCGCGAAGCTACGAGCAGATCATTTACCGTCAGGAGCTCGAGATGCTCGCGCAAAAGAATGGCCTCACCGTCGCGTACACGCTGACCCGGACCCAGCCCTCGGGCTGGAAGGGTTACACGCGACGGATCGACGATGCGATGCTGAAAGATGTGAGCGCACCGCTCGGTCCGAACGCCCTCGCGTACATATGCGGCCCGACCGCGCTCGTCGAGGTCACCGCGGACGGCCTCGAGCGCGTGGGACTGACCGCCGAACGCATCCGCACCGAACGCTTCGGGCCGAGCGGCACATGACCAGTCCGAAGGACGAAATGGTGCTCGACGGCAACGCGGTCGCGGGCACGCTTGCCGAGATCTACGGTGACGATATGACGACCGTCCTCGCCGAATGCGCGAGCTGCGGAAACGTCGATCACATCGGCGGGCTCATCGCATACGTCCACGCGCCGGGCATCGTGCTGCGGTGCACCGCCTGCGCGACGGTCATGATCCGCATCGTTCAGACGCCGAAGCGCACCTACGTCGACGTACGCGGGAAGCGCATACCGCCGCCCCCTTGATCTTCTGGGGTCGCGGCGACCGCATCGAGCCACCGCCCGAGCGGCGCCAGGTTCGCCGAATACCCCGCGTTCTGGGATCGTCGTTCCGCCTCGTCTGGGAGGCGGCGCCGGGCCGGTTCCTCGCGAGCCTCGCCCCGCAGATCGTGACCGCGATCACGACGGGGGCCCAGCTCGTGATCACGAGAGACCTCATTGCCGCGGTCCTCGCGACCGGGAGCGGAGGCGACCTCGGCCGCGTCGGGACGCTCCTCGGCGAGATGATCGGGCTGAGCCTGATCTCGAGCGCCGCGGGACTCGTCCAGAACCAGCAGCAGTCGATGCTTTCCGCGATCGTCGAGAGGCACACGAACTCGGTCCTGCTCGATCGGATCATCGCCATCGACCTCAAGCGCTTCGAAACTCCCGAATTCCAGGACCTCCTGCGCCGCGCGATGAACGCGATGGGGCGGATGATGGGAGTCACCGGTTCGGCGATCGGATTGGCGCGCAGCCTGTTCCTCATCATCGGCGTCGCCGCGGCCCTCTACATCCTGCAGCCGATCCTGCTCCTGCTGGCGACCGTCGGCTTCGTCCCGATGTGGCTGGCGAGCGCCGCGAGCAGCCGCCAGACCTATCACTTCTGGCGATCGATGACGCCGAACGAGCGCAAACGGAACTACATCTTCGGCCTCTTCACGAGTCGCGAGTACGCCAAGGAGCTGCGTGCGTTCGCTCTGGCTCCATACATGCGCAACCTGTACGAGCGGCTTTCCAACGAACGCTTGAAGGAGCTCGCCGCGAACCTGCGCAAGCGCGCTCGCTACCAGATCATGAGCACCGGTGCGTCGTCGCTCGTGACGGCACTCACGTACGGAGCACTCGCGTATCTCGTGATCGAACACCGCATCGGCGTCGCGGAGGCCGGCGCGGCTGTCGCCGCGAGCCAGCAGCTCTCAGGGCAGCTCTCGAGCGTCGTCAGCAACATGACGCAGCTCTACGAATCGAGCCTCTTCCTCGAAGACTGGGAAGAGTTCAACTCACTCGCGCCCGCGCGCGCGCCGGCGCTCGCCGAACGCGCCGCGCCGTTCGATCGCATCGACCTCGACCACGTGTCCTTCCGTTATCCGCCATCGGCGTCGAAGGACGGCGGCCCGGCGCTTCCATCGCGCCTCGCGCTCGACGATGTGTCGCTCGAGATCCGGGCCGGCGAAGTGATCGCTCTCGTCGGGGAGAACGGATCGGGTAAGACCACGCTCGCGAAAGTGCTCTCGGGTCTCTACCGCCCCGACTCCGGCCGCATGCTCTGGGACGGCGAGGACGTGGCGGCGCACGATCAGAGCTGGATCTACGAGCGCGTTGCCGTGCTGTTCCAAGACTTTGCGCGGTTCATGCTCACGGTGCGCGAGAACATCGGGCTCGGCCGTGTGGAGAACCTCGAAGATCTCGACTCCATCATCCGATCGGCGGAACGGGCCGGCGCCGATTCGTTCGTGAACGCGTGGCCGGACACGTACGACACGGTGCTGGGCCCCTATTTCATGGGCGGGAAGGACGTCTCGATCGGCCAGTGGCAGCGCATCGCCCTCGCCCGCGCCTTCTTCCGAGATGCTCCGCTCGTCATCCTGGACGAGCCGACCGCGGCGCTCGACGCGCGCGCCGAGCACGATCTCTTCACGCGGATGCGCGACCTCTTCAGCGGTCGCTCGGTCCTGCTCATCTCGCATCGGTTCTCGAGCGTCCGCTCGGCCGACCGCATCTACGTGCTCCATGAGGGTCGCGTCGTCGAGAACGGAACGCACGACGAGCTCATGCACCTCGGCGGACGCTACGCCGAGCTCTTCACCATGCAGGCGTCCGCGTATCTCGCACCGACCAGAGAGCGGGTGGCTCCCTAGCGCGAGGACGTCGCTGCGGGTTGGGGCAGCGGTCCCCCGATCCGCATTCGTGGCTCGCATCTAGAAGTGCGGCTCATCGGACGCTACAGTCGGAACGGATGAGGAA